>PLSZ01000071.1 GCA_003164305.1 Acetobacteraceae bacterium | reverse complement strand
TTCCTGTTCGGCGCGGCCGGCCTGAAAGAATTCGAGGCGCGACGGTGCACGATCCCGCTGTCGTCGCTTTGCGCGCCCGGACCAGAGCCATGCTTGATCCGGCCAGCCCCCGCGGCGCCGCGACCGCGACGGTGCGCACGATCGATGGCCGCGCGTTGTCCGCGACGGTGGCGCACGCCAAAGGCAGCACCGAACTGCCGCTGACCGACGCGGAGATCGAGGCGAAAGTGCGAGACCTCGCCTCGCACGGTGGCTTCCCGGGATCGATCGACGCCGTGATCGCGGCGGTGTGGCGGCTCGACACCATGCCGACGATCGCACCATTGCTGAAGGCACTGCGCCTGTCTTAAGCCGTTGCGGTAGCCGTCCATCGGCGCGACACTGCCGGCATGACCGCATCCCGCCTCGACGACGTCGCTGCAATCCTGCCCCGCGCCTACGCCGGTCCCGGCGGCGCGATCGCCGTTCTGCGCGGCGGTGAAATCCTGCTCCGCCACACCTGGGGCTGGGCCAACGCCGAGCGGCGCATTCCTTTCACCCCGAGCACATTATTCCGCATGTGTTCCATCACCAAACAATTCACCTGCGGCCTTGTGCTGGACGCTTTCCCCGATCCCTCTGTGTTGGACGCCGACGTTCGCGCGCGTCTGCCGCTGCTGACCCAGCCCCCACCCGGTGCGTTGCATCTGTGCCACAACCAATCCGGACTGCGCGACTATTGGGCGGTTGCGATGCCGCACGGATCTCCTGTCGAGGCACCGTTCGGCGATACCGAGGCCGCCCGTATCATCGCGGCGACCCGGACGTTGCAGTTCGCGCCTGGCACGCGATACTCCTATGTCAACCAGAATTTCCGCCTTATGTCTGATATTCTGCAAGAACGCACCGGCCACGGCTTCGCGGAGTTGTTGCGTTCTCGCATCTTCGATCCCGCCGGCATGCAAAGCGCCATGCTCGCGGCCGACACCAGCGCGATGCCGGACGGCGCCACGGGATACGAAGGCAACGCCACCAGCGGATTTCGCGCCGCCGAAAACCGCATCCTCTGGACCGGCGATGCCGGCGTGGGCGCCAGCCTCGATGACATGATCGCCTGGGAGCGATTTATCGACGCGACGCGCGACGATCCGGACGGGCTGTATCGCCGCATGTCAGCCCCGGTAACATTCGTCGACGGCAATCCGGCCGCGTACGGATTTGGCCTGAGCCGCTCGACAGAATTTGGCCGGCACGTCATCGGTCACGGCGGCGCGTTGCGAGGCTGGCGCAGCCACCGGCTCTACGTTCCGGAGGAACGTGTGTCGGTGGTCGTCCTGTTCAATCACCTGGCGAACGCGCACGACGCCGCGATGGATTTGCTTGGCGCGGTGCTTGACGCCCAACGCCCGGCCCCCGACCGGAACATTCCGTCACCGGAATGGAAAGGCGCTTACCTCGATCCCGAAACCGGTCTCTCCGCCCGTATCGACGCCGCCTCTCCTGGGCGGCTGCGGCTGCGTTACGGTCACTCCGCGGAGGTGCTCGATCTCCAGGCGGATGGATCGGCGGGCGGCGGCGATAGTACACGACTGCGGATGGCTGAGGGTGGACTGTGGATGCACCGCCCGCGGGAAAACTCCAGTTCCATTCTGCAACCCCTGGATGGAGAACCAACGGCCGATGTCGCTGGCCGCTATTGGTGTGGGGAATTGGATGCCACACTGACCGTCACGGACGGCGGAGGCGTGCTGTACGGCGGCTTCTCCGGCTTCCTGGGCCAGGGACGCATGGAACTGTTGGAGCCCATCGGACCGAACATGTGGGCGCTGCCGTGCCCACGTGCGTTGGACCACACACCGCCGGGCGATTGGACGCTGCGGTTCCAGCCAGACCGGACCAGCGTGGAGGTCGGCTGCTGGCTGGCGCGAGGGCTGAAATACGCGCGGGTCGCCTGAACCCACGCCGTTCCTACCGCGCTTCCGTCCAACTCTCGCAAAACGCCAGCGCGCACGTGCTGAATGGCCGCTCCTCCCGCACCCGAGGAAACGCCGTCCCTTTCGCCTGCACTCCATTTCGGGTCACCCGCGCGCCCAAAGCCGGGATCAGCACCGTGCAAACCCCGTATGGCCGCGCATCCGGTCCGACATTGGGATAAGTATGGATCAACAACGGATCGCCGATGTCATGCCACGTCAGGCTCAACGTTTCGCCCGCCGCCACCGCCGTCTCGGTCCAATAATCCCGCGCGTCGCCGGATTTTCCGAACGTGGCGTCGGTCACCGGGATCGACAAATCCTTCAGTTCCGCGTTCAACATTCCCTGCACGGTGGTCTGCAGCCAGCGCGCCATGGCGATGTTGTCGGAGTAAATCCGCCACCGGTCCTCGGTCAGTTCGCTTTTGATATAAAGTACATGCCCAGGACCTGCGCCTGAGGTGATGACGCGCCAGAAACTGGCGTTGGTGGTGAACGCGGCGCCGTCCGTCTCACTCAGGCGGATGAACGGGTTTTCTCCGGACAGAATAACGCGATTTGGATCGGCGACTGGCATGTTCGAACCCTCCCGCGCGCAGTCAACCGCACCCCGGCCAAACACGCAATCAGGCGGCGACTTTCCGCGCCTTTTCCCGCTTCTGTTTCCCGGCCCGGGCCTGTCCCGGCGCCACCGCTCCTTTGGCGCGATCCAGCACCAGCTTCGCATAATCGTCCATGTCGCCATCGAACGGAGCGATCGTGCCATCCGCCGCCAGCCACAACCGGTCCGCCACCAGTTCCATCAGCGACCGGTCATGGGTGATCAGAATCACCGCCCCCTGATAATCGTTCAGCGCGTCCAGCAGCGCGCGCCGGCTGTCGATATCCAGATGGTTCGTCGGCTCATCCAGGATCAGCAGATGCGGCGCCGCCATCGCGACCATGTTCAGCAACAACCTCGCCCGTTCTCCGCCTGACAGCGCCTCGACTTTCGTCGATTGCTTGTCGAACCCCAGGCCAAACCGGGCCAACCGCGACCGGTGCGACGTTTCGCTATCGTCCGGACGCGCCTCGCGCATCATATCCAGTGGCGTATCGTTCGGGTTCATCGCCTCGATCTGATGCTGATGGAACCAGCCGACTTTAATGCGATGCTCGCGCCGCATCAGGCCGGACTCCAAACCCAAAGCCCCCGCGGCCAGCTTCGCGAACGTCGATTTCCCGGCGCCATTGACCCCCAGCAATCCGATCCGGTCATCCACGTCCAGCCGCAGATCCATATGGCGCAGCACTGGCTCGCCACCGTAACCCACCGAGGCATGCTCCAACCGCATCAACGGCGGCGCCAGCGGACGCGCGGGGGAGGGCAGGGTGAACGGCGCCACCCGCTCCTCGACGACGGCCGCGATCGGTTCCAGCTTCGCCAGCCGCTTCATCCGAGACTGCGCCTGCGCCGCCTTGCTCGCCTTGGCGCGGAACCGGTCGACGAAACTTTGCAGATGCGCCCGCTCGGCTTCCTGCTTCACCCGGGTCGCCGTTTGTAACCGCGCTTTCTCCGCCCGCCGCCGCTCGAAATCGTCGTAACCGCCGGTGTAAAGTTCCAGCTTGCCTTGCGACAGATGCAGGATCGCATCGACCGAGTTGTTCAAAAGCTCTCGATCGTGGCTGATGATGATCGCGGCGTTGGGATATTTCCGCAGCCGCGCCTCCAGCCACATCGCGCCTTCCAGATCGAGGTAATTCGTCGGTTCGTCCAGCAGCAAAAGCCCAGGCTCGGCGAACAAAGCGGCGGCGAGGGCGACGCGCATGCGCCAGCCGCCGGAGAACTCGGCCATCGGGCGCGCCAGGTCGGCGACCGAAAACCCCAGACCCGCGAGAATTTCCCCGGCCCGGGCGGGCGCGCGGTCGGCGTCGATCTCCGCCAGCCGGTCGTAGATGTCGGCCATGCGTTCGGGGCCGGCGATGTCCAGTTCCAGCAGCAGGTCATGCCGCTCCACGTCGGCTTCCAGGACGGTGTCCAGCAGGCTGACCGGCGTGGCGGGATGCTCCTGATCCACACTGGCGACTCGCGCGCCCTTCGGCAGCGAGATCTCACCGCCGTCGGGCGTCAGTTGGCCCAATACCAGCCGGAACAACGTGGTCTTGCCGACGCCGTTGCGTCCGACCAGCCCGACCTTCGCCGTGGGCGGCAAGTTCAGGCTGGCATGGTCGAAAAAACGCCGTCCCCAGGCGTTGAACACGAGGTCGTCAATCTGCAACATGGTTTGCGCGTGCCGTTCGGGTCAGGAGGAAGGGGGACACGCGCCGTTTAACCCAGGCCGGCCCGAATTGCGAGCATATATTGCATCGCACCAAAATCCCGGACGCGCTGGCGCCACCCGCGTCAGCACGTCCGGACTTCAAACCTCAGTCCAGATCGACGCCGTTCATCCCCGCGTTCTTCCGCGCCTTCGCCTGCAACTCCATCATGATCGGGCCGAGCTTCGTCGGATCCTCTTCCGGAGTCGCCGTCGGACCGCGATGCCACCCCTCCGCGATCGCCAGAATGCCGCTGCCTGCCTCGACGATCCGCCCCGTGAAGTCCGACGATTCAAGGCTGGCGATCCAAACCACGGCCGGTGACACGCGGCCCGGATGCATCGCGGCTTTTTCATCCTCGGTGCGTTCGCGCAACCCTTCCGTCATCCGGGTCAACGCCTGCGGGGCGATCGCGTTCACTGTGATGCCGTAACGTTTCAGTTCGCGCGCCGCGATCACCGTGAACGCCGCGATGCCCGCCTTCGCAGCGCCGTAATTGGTCTGGCCGGTGTTGCCGTAAATCCCCGATACCGACGACGTATTGATGATCCGCGCGTGAACCGGTCCATCGATCTCCTTCGACTTATTCCGCCAATATGCCGCGGCATGACGCGACGGAGCGAACGTGCCCTTCAGATGCACCTCGATCACCGCGTCCCATTCCGGTTCCATCATGTTCACCAGCACGCGGTCGCGCAGAATGCCCGCGTTGTTCACCAGAATGTCCAGCCCGCCGAATGTCTCGACCGCCTGATCGATCATCCGTTTCGCGCCGAGAAAATTGGCGACATTGTCGGTGTTGACGACAGCTTCGCCACCGGCCTCCTTGATCGTGCGCACGACCTCCTGCGCCGGCGTCTCGTCGGACCCGACGCCGTCGCCGCTGGTCCCCAGATCGTTGACCACGACCTTCGCGCCATGCTTGGCCAGCGCCAAGGCGTGTTCCCGGCCAATTCCTCGTCCGGCGCCGGTGACAATGGCGACCCGTCCAGCAAGCAAAAGACTCATATCCGTTTCCCCAATTACGACCCCGCGGACCCCTGTCCCTGGGCGGCGACAGGGGATAACCGCTGACCGTCCTGAACGGAAGCACCCGCGCCACCCGGCGGGTAGCGAAACAGCGCCATCACCGGTCCGGCCTTGGCGCGGAATTCCTGTTCCGTCGCCGTGTCGAAATGGTTGCGCCAGGCCCCGGCCACGCCGTTGCGAAAGAACGAGGCACGATCTTCATCCCCGCGCGCTCGTCCGCCGCTCAGCCGGCTGAACTCCGTCGCGTCGCGGCAGGCCGCGAGGACCGACGGGTCGCGTGACGCCCCGAGAAACGTACAGATTCGGCCAAGCGATCGCACCGGATCGTCCGACAGGTCTTCATAACGGAGCGTGAGACACCGCCCTGGACGTTGCTCCGCGAATTTAATTCCGCCCCGCACGGTCGCGGCCCAGATGTGAGCGAAGTTGATGGCGAACGCTTCGAACGAGGGGAATTTGGCCTGGACCTGTGTCGGGTTGACCCGCAGATTATGGAACCAGGCGGACACCGCGCAGTCCCGCGGATCGCGCACGATATGAATGAACCGGGCGGCCGGAAACAATCCGGCGAGCAGCGGCAGGAACCTGATGTTATCCGGGGTCTTGTCGCCGACGATGTTCACTGTGCTGGCCTTCGCCGGACGGCCGAGCATCAGGCTGATGGCCGCCCCGGCGAGATAAAGCGCGTGACGATTGGAAAACAGCGGTTGTCCCTCAAGCTGCCCGAAGATCGTCTTGTTCTTCGCGTCGATCGAGGCGTTGTAGGCTTTTAGCGCCCTGGCCAGCGCGGGCAACAGCCGGTTCNNGGTTCGGAAAGTGCCCCTCGCCGCCGCAGCTGATCGCCGGATGCGCGTTCAATAACAGTCGCAGCCATGTTGTCCCGGATTTCGGCGCGCCGCCGATAAAGAACACCTGTTTGCCGCGCAGATCCGTGATGGCGCTGTGCAAAACGTCGAAATCGAATGCCTCGAACGCGGAGTGAGGGACTGCCAACGAGACCTGCCAGACAAGAGGGGCGCCGGTGCCGGCCGGCCACGGACTCCTTCAAATGCGGCGTTCAGCGAGTGGCTGGCAAGAGGGTATGAAGGCAACACAAAAGGTCCTGGGCCGGCGCTATGACCCGGCCCGCCGCGCTCGAAGCGATGTCTCAGGCCGCGATGATCAGCCGGGCCGCGCCAGCGGGACAGCGTGGTTCGGCCTCTCGGATCATGGTCCCGGGCCTGCTCTGGCGCCGCAGCCACCACGATGAGTTGTCGTCGCGGAACACCTGGAACCCATGCCAGTTCAGCCAATGCAAAACCTCGGGCGAATGGATCAGCAGAATCAGCTCGGCGCCAATCCTGGAGGGTAGGTTCGGTTTCACGATGGTCGCTCCTCTGGCTATGGGTCGGTCAGAAAGAGGTTACAAGCATCGATGGAACAAAACAAGAACTTTTTGCACGCAGGCAACCGGCCCGCGGGGGGCGCGGTCAACCATCCTCGTCCCCGGGCTCATCCCGGGGATGACGAGGTCGGCCCGGGGATGACGGGGGGAGGGCGGTAACCAGACGCGATCATTGTTGGGCGTCGCATTAGTCCGCCCACATCCCGCCGTTGACGTCCAGAATCTCGCCGGTCACGAACCCCGCCTGTTCGCCGGCGAGGAACAGCGCGGCTTCCGCGACATCCTCGGCCTTGCCCATGCGGCCAACGGGGATCAACGCTTTCAACGATGCCGGCAGCCCGCTCGTCATCGCCGAAGCGACCGGCCCAGGAGCGACCGCGTTGACGGTGATGCCATGGGCGGCGAGCTCGCGAGCGAGGAAGAAGGTCACCGCGTGAACCCCGGCTTTCGCGGCGCCGTACGCCACGTTGCTGGACCGTTCCTGTTCGGACGGATCGATCCAGGGACGGGCGTTGCCGCCGTTTTTGCCGATGATCGAACCGATATTGATGATGCGGCCATAATTTCGCGCGCGCATCGGTGCGATCACGGCCTGGCAGCACAGGAAGGTGCCTTTGAGGTTGATGGCCAGCACGCGGTCCCACTCGGTCTCCGGCAACGTCTCGGCGCTGCCGAACGAGACGATGCCGGCGACGTTCACCAGGATATCGACGCCGCCGAACGCGGCGACGGTTCCCGCCACCATCGCCTCGACGTCGGCCCGCCGCGTGACGTCGGCGGGGGCGGTGATGGCGCGACGGCCAAGACCAATCACGGTGGCGGCGACCGCATCCAACGGCGCGACGTCCGCGAGGCAAAGATCCGCCCCGGCGTTGGCGAAAGCCACCGCGATCGCGCGCCCGATACCACCCGCCGCGCCTGTGATGATCGCGGAACGACCAGCGAGCCTCACGCCGCGTTACGCCGGCGGGCGGCGTCGGCCCCCGCGAGCTTGCCGAACACGAGGCCCTTCATGACCGAGGTCGCGCCGGGATAGTGGCGATAGAACGTGCCGATGATTTCCCCGGCCGCGTACAGGCCAGGGATCGGGTCGCCATCGGCGTCCAGCACCCGGGCGTTGGGATCGATCTTCAGTCCCCCAAATGTGAAGACATTCGCCGAGATGATCGGATAGGCATGAAACGGCGCCTCGTCGATGGGCAAAGCCCAGTTTGATTTGGGCGGATGCAGGTCGCGGGTGGAGAGATGGTCGAGCTCCAGCGGGCGATAGTCACCCGGCACGCAGGCGGCGTTGTATTCCGCGACGGTGGCTTCCAATGACGCGGCGGGAATGGCAAGCGCGCGCGCCAGATCGGCGATCGTTCCGGCGGCGATCGGCGGCTTGTCGGTGCGAATGCTCAGCCGGTAGTTTGGAATCCGCGTATGTTTCGTGTCCAGCACGACATAGGCCAGGCCGTCGCGTTGCTCGAAGATGCGGCGCGTGATGGGCTCGTAGTAAGCGTCAACCGTGCCGGGCGCTTCATCGACGAAGCGCTGACCGTCCTTGTTGACCAGGATGCCATAGGGGAACACGAACACCGACGGCTCCGCGACGCCCGAACGTGGATCGATCGGTTCGGCATGGTAACTGCTGAAATCGCCGCTGGTGGAGGCTCCGATGTTCAAAGCCATCTGGATGCCCTCGCCGCGATTGAAATTCGCGCCCTTGCAAATTGGCCGCAGGAACGCCGCGCGCGGACCGATGTAGCGGGAGAGCATTTCGGCGTTGCCCTCGAACCCGCCGCACGCCAGCACCACCTGACCACCGAAACGAACCGGCCCGTCCCGGCGGCCGCGGGCGAACAAACCGGTGACCGCGCCATCCTGGAAATCGAGCGATTTCGCTGTCGTTTCATAGAAAAAGCGCACGTTCAACGCGGCGGCGCGCGCGGCGAGGCCTTCGACCAGCGCCAGCCCGCCGCCCACCGGCAGCAGGCGCGGCTGCGACTTCGTCAGGAACTGGGTGGGCAGAAAGTCGAAACGCAGGCCGAACTGTTTCAGCCACGCGATGGTCGGGCCGGCATTATCCGACAAAGTTCCGATGACGTCCGGTTCCAGCATGCTCAGGCCGCGGGCGTACTGGGCGCGGCTTTCGTCCGGACGGGCGACTTCCCCGATCAGATCGGGGTCGATGTAGCCACTGCTGTTCTCGGCGAATTGCTGCTCGAAGTCGTCCGTTGTTTCGGTGTGACTTTTCATGCGCAAATAGGCTTCGGTGTAACGGGTCTGGCCGCCACGTTCCTGTTCCGGCGCGCGTTCCAGCAACGCGACGCTGGCGCCGTGTTCGGCGGCCGACACGGCGGCCGCCAGCCCTCCCGCGCCGCAGCCCGCGACAACGACGTCGAACGTTTCCTGCCTCATCTCGTGGGTCCTGTCTCAGGTGATCGCGGTGCCAGCTTAAACCGCCCGGGAAACCCCGGCCACCCGGATCGTGGCGTCGGGGCGCGCCTTGATCTCGGGCCGCAACGACGTGCACAATCCCGCGCCCTCCGGCGCTTGCACCATGCCGTTGCGAATGACCGGCAATTCGGTCACCAGATCGCGGTACCATGTCGCCAGCGTCGCCCGCACGACTTCCTGAAAAATCGCGGACGGCGCGTGGATGCCAAGATGCAGCCCAGCCCACAGCGTCACCGGTCCGGTGCAATCATGCGGCGCGAGCGGTTTGCCGTATGTCTCGGCCAGCGCGGCGATCTTGCGTCCCTCGGTCAGGCCGCCGCACCAGGCCAGATCGAGCATGACGAAATCGATCGCGTCCGCCGCCAGCAGATCGCGAAACGGCACGGTGCCGGCCAGGGTCTCGCTGCCGCAAACCGGCGTGTGGGTCTGGCGCCGCAGATCGGTCAACCCGCGCACATCGTCCATTTTCAGAATCGGATCCTCCGCCCACAGCACGCCGTAATCCTCCAGCGCCTGACAGATGCGAATGGCCGAGGTCGTGTTCCACAGGCTGTGCAACTCCGCCATCACCTCGATTTTATCCCCGACGGCGGCACGGATTTTTCGAAATGGCTCCAACCCCGCCTTAAGGTCGGACAGCGTGATCAACTGGCCGCCGCTGGCGTCGGCATAAACATCGAACGGCCAGATCTTCATCGCGGTGTAGCCCTCGCTCAACAGGCTTTCCGCCAGAGCTCCGGCATCCCGCGTGAACGCGATCTGATCGTCATAGGGCCCAACTGAGTTTTCCGCGCCGCTGACCGCGCGCCGGGCGACCCCGCTGGTGTTGTAGGCATAGCCCGCGCAGGTATTGTAAGCGCGAATTTCGTTACGGACGGCGCCGCCCAGAGCCTCGTGCACCGGAATGCCATGCCGCTTGCCCGCCAGATCCCACAACGCGATATCGATCGCGCTGGCGGCGCGAATTTCCGCCCCCGCGCCGTGGAACCCCAGATAGGGCGTGGTCAAATGCCGGGACACGGCTTCGATGTGTCGCGCGTCGCGCCCAATCAGCCATGGCGCGATCTGCTCATGGACCACCGCCTCCGTCGCCTGAGAGCCGCGGAACGATTCGCCGAGACCGGTGAGCCCGTCATCGGTTTCGAGCTCGACCCAAATCAGGTTTGGACGTTCCGCGATCCGAATGGTACGCACGCACACGATCTTCGCCATGTCGTTTCCTTTCAGCCAACACGCAACGTCCGGCGGCCGACCCGTGCTTACCATGGCGGCGTCCATTGGCGTACATTGCGATTGGCGGCGGGGGGATTAAGCTGTCGGCCGAACCGGGGAGAAAAAGCCATGATTGACATGCACGCCCACTGGAAGCCCGCCGAAGTCGCCGACGCCCTGCGCGCCCGCGCCAAAGAACCGCGTATCCTGCGCGACGCGGATGGCGCCGAGGTGCTGAAGTCACGCATGGGCGAAGAACCGCTCGCCAACGCCTTCGATGACGTCGACTTCCATTTGTCCCGCATGAACCGCCAGGGAGTCGATGTCAGCGTGCTGTCGATCGTCGGCACGTTCTGCTGGATCGAATCGCAACCGCTGGACGTCTCGTTGCCGCTGTGCCGGAGCGTCAACGACCGGTTTTCGGCGATCTGCCAGGAGCATCCGGGCCGCTTCGCCGCGTTCGCCGCGCTGCCGTTGACGGATCTGCCCGCCGCCGCCGCGGAACTGGAGCGCGCGCTCAGCCTTCCGGGCATGATCGGCGCGCAGGTTCCCGGCAATTTCTTTCTCACGCGCGACGACGCCGAGGCGATGCGGCCGCTGCTGGAGGTCGCCAACCGGCACAGCGCGATTCTGTTCATCCATCACGGCCCGCGGCCGGGCGACGCGTTCCCGAAGGTCGCCGGCGCCACGGATAACGCGCGCCGCCGCAACGGCACGCTCGACATGCAGGCGAGCCTGTCTTCGGTGATGGTGACTTTGTGCCTCACCGACTTTCTCGCGCCATACCCCAACGTGACGATCCAGGTGCACAATCTCGGCGGCAACATTCCCTACGAGGTCGAGCGCATGGATCACCGCAGCCTGCTCGATACGCCAGAGGAAGAATTGCCGTCGTCGCGCATCCGCAAGGCGAAGGTCTACGTGGATTGCAATTCGTTCGGCCCGCGCGCGATCGAGGCGGCCGTGGAACTTTACGGTGCCGAACGGATCGTCTGCGGGACCGACGGCAGCGCGTTCGGTGTCGACTGGACCCGCAAGGCGCTGGCGGACGCGCGGATCAGTGAGGAACAGCGCCAGCAAATCCTGCACCGCAACGCCGCCGCGATGCTGGCCCGTGTCGTGGCCACCGGCGGCCAGGAGAGAGAAGCCGCCTGATCCCCGTCGCGTTCAGGTTGATCCCTTATCCGAAGACCGGCCCGCGACCGCCCGTCGCGGGACTGGTCGCGCGCCGATCGTAACGAAAAGGACACCATCATGGACTCCCCCACCATCCTCGGTACCGGCGACTTCAAATATCGCCTCATCCCCGACTGGGCTCGCCTGCCGGAGGGCTGGGATTTCCATGAGGTCGCCGCGGTCGCCGTCGATAGCCGCGATCAGGTCTACGTCTTCAGCCGAAGCGCGCATCCCGTCACCGTGTTCGATCGCGACGGGACCTTCCTCCGTTCCTGGGGCGAGGGCGTGTTCAAGCGCGCGCACGGGCTCAGCATGGCGCCCGACGACACGATTTTCTGCACCGACGACGGCGACCATTCGGTGCGTCGCTGCACGCCGGAAGGGAAGGTGCTGCTGACCCTTGGAACGCCCGGTACGCCGAAGCCCTATATGGGTGGCGAGCCGTTCTGCCAATGCACCCACACCGCGCTTTCGCCAGCCGGGGACATCTATGTCTCGGATGGTTACGGCAACGCCCGCGTGCATAAATATACGCCCGATGGCCGCCTGATCCTGTCCTGGGGCACCTCGGGCGTGGGCAACGGCGAGTTCAATCTTCCGCATAACGTCTGCTGCGACGAAGACGGCTGGGTTTATGTCGCCGATCGCGAAAATCATCGCGTGCAGATCTTCGACGGCAACGGCAAATACGAAACCGAATGGCACGATCTGCACCGGCCGAGCGGGCTGTTCGTGCCCTCGGGCCGTTGCCCGTACTGCTATGTCGGAGAGTGCGGACCAACCTTCGGGTTCAGCCGCAACGCGTCGAATCTTGGGCCCAGGGTCTCCATCGTCAACAAGCAGGACGGCAAAATCCTCGCTCGTCTCGGCGACCGCACGCCGGCGAATTTTCCCGGACCCTTCACGTCGCCGCACGGCATTTCGGCCGATTCACGAGGCGACATCTACGTCGGTGAGGTCGCGAAAACCGGCTGGGGCAACCTGTTCCCCGGCGTTGCTCCAACGAAGCCGCGGGCCGTTCTGCAAAAGCTTGTGAAGGTGGAATGAATCGCGAGATAGCCTGAATCGACACAGCCAAACGTCATGGCCCGGCTCGACCGCATACGCATCAAGGATAAGTGCCGCGCGGAGCACGAATTCCGCTTTATCGTCATCCTCGGCCTTGAGCCGACGATCGCTCGCATCCCCGCACCGTGGCCGATTTTCGACCCTCGGG
>PLSZ01000042.1 GCA_003164305.1 Acetobacteraceae bacterium | reverse complement strand
GCCGGCATAGATCGCCGCGATCGAGCCGCCGTCGGAATGACCGATCAGGATGGCGCGTTGGACGCCCGCGGCGTCGAGCACGCGCGGGAGGATTTTCAACGCCTCATCGTGCATGTAGGTCATCGGACGGGGAAGTGGCGTTGGATCGGATTGGCCGTAGCCGAACCGGGAATACGCGAAGATGCCACAGCCCGTTGCCGCGGCGAGACGTTCGGGAACGTCTCGCCACAGCGCGACGCAGCCGAGGCCTTCGTGCAGCAGCACCAAAGTGGGGGCGCGATCGGGGGACGGGCCCCACCAGGCGGTCTCAAGGCGCTTGCCATCGACAGCGATATCTCGCGCGGTCATGCGTCACGCAAACGGAAACGCTGGATCTTGCCGGTCGCCGTTTTAGGCAGGCCATCGACGAACTCGATCCAGCGCGGGTATTTCCAGACGCCAACCCGCTGTTTCACATGTTCCTTCAACTCGGCGCTGAGGGTTTCCAGATCGGCGATCGGCGCGCGCAATACCACGAAGGCGCGTGGCTTGGTCAGGCCGTCGCGATCTTCGCGGCCGACGACAGCGGCTTCCAGCACGGCGGGATGGGCGATCAGCGCTTCCTCGACCTCGAACGGGGAGACCCAGACGCCGCTGACTTTCAGCATCTCGTCGCGGCGGCCGTGGAAGCGGAAATATCCCGCGGCGTCGCGGGTGTAAGTGTCACCGGTGTAGGTCCACTCGCCCCGGAATGTGCGCCGCGATTTCTCGCGCTGGTTCCAGTAGCCGTCGGCGGCACTCGGCCCTTTGACCACGAGCTCCCCGGACTCGCCGTGCGGTACCGGGCGATCGTGCTCGTCCACCACCATCGCGGTGTAGCCCGGCACTGGTTTGCCGCTGGTGCCGTAGCGCACGTCATCGGCCTGGTTGCTGATGAAAATATGCAGCATCTCGGTGGAGCCGATGCCGTCCAGGATGTCCACGCCGACGATGCGTTTCCAGCGGACGCCGATGTCTTCCGGCAGCGCCTCACCGGCGGAAATGCAGCGCCGCAACCGGTTGGAGCCGGCGTTGGGTCCAATCGACGGGTTCGACAGCAACGACGCGTAGAGCGTCGGTACGCCCGCGAAAATCGAGGGCTGGCAGCGCCGCAGGGTGTCGAGCACGGCGTCGGGGGTGGGACGATCCGGCAGCAGGACGGCTTTCGCTCCGACCGCCATCGGGAACGTCATGGAATTGCCCAGTCCGTAGGCGTGAAAGGCTTTGGCGGCGGAGAACATGAGGTCGGTGGGGCGGATTTTCAGCACCTGAGACCCGTAGGTATCGGCGGTCGCGCGCAGGCTGGCGTGCACGTGCCGCACGCCCTTCGGCGCGCCGGTGGAGCCCGACGAGTACAGCCAGAAGGCGACCTCGTCGGGAGACGTGGCGGTGGTTGGCGTGTCCGGATCGCCGGCGGACAGGAAATCGTCGAAGGCCACGGCGCGCGGATCGTCGGTTGGGGCTGGCGCCGTGCCGTCGGGCTTCACGACGATGATTTTCCGTAATGACGGGACGTCGCGCAGCACGGCGTGGAAAGCGGCCAGCAGCGGCTCGGAAATGGCGACCGCCTCGGCGCGGCTGTCCTCCAGCACGTAACGCACCAGGTCGGGTGTCAGCAGGGTGTTGATCGGGACGGGCAGCACGCCGGCGCGCAACGCGCCCCAGAACACGGCGGGGAAATCCACCGTGTCGAGCATCAGCATGACCAACCGCCGCTCACGCGCGATGCCGTTCGCGGCCAGGGCGCCGGCGAAGCGGCGGGTCGCGGTGGCCAAAGCGTCGCGGGTCAGCGAGCGCCACGGATCCTCGAACGCGATTCCGCCGGTGCCGTCTCGCACATGCCGATCGACAAACCAGTCGATGGCGTTTCCGTCCGCTTGCATCGCCACGCTTTCTCCGCCCCGTTCAGTTCGTTGCCGATTCCGCTTCGGCGTCTCCCGCTCGCTCCGCTTCGACGACGGGCGCGCCAGGTTGCTTCAGAAGGCGCGCCTGCGCGACGAGGCGATCGAAACAGGCGCGGACGCCGTCCGGATCGCCGGTCCGCCGCTCGACCCCGCGGATCGTGAAGTGGACCCGCGCGCGTTCCTGATAGTAGCGCATGAACACCCAGTTCAAGCCCGCTCCGGCGACAGCGCCGGCGACCGGGACCGATTGGGCCAGCAGTTTCTCCGACAGGGTGACGCCAAGACGCGACGCCGCGGTGCGGATCAGCACGGCGATCGTCAGGTGGCTGAGGCCGGCGCGCGCGGACCAGTAACCGATTTCGGCCTCGTCCTCGTCGTGCGCGGGATCGCCCAGGGTGAGATCGGTTTGCGCCAGGACTTCCAGGCAGGCGCGCTTGCCCTCGGGCGAGGCGATGTCCTCGCCGTGGTCGCGGGCGATCTCGGCGATCGAGCGCAGCATCAGGCCGGTGGTCACCGGAATGTCGAGCAGCAGGCCGGGCAAACCGGCGAACCCGGACAGCGCGCCGCTGAATGACGCCGAAAGGCGGTGCAGGCGGATCGACGGATCGCGCGCGCCGGGACGGCCGACGCCGATGGTGGCGACGTCGTGCGCTCGCCACAGCACACGTTCGACGGCGGCCTGGATCTTGGTCTCCATGCCGTCCCAGGAGGGGCCGAACACGCGGTGGCCAGCGGCGCTGACCCGGCCGGAGACGCGGGCGACATTCCGCGACAGCCGGGCGGTCAGGCCGACGGCGATGCCGTGGGCGTTGACCAGGCGTGTGGCGGCGTCCCACAATTTCGCGCGGTCGGAGTCCGATAGGTTTTCGCACGCGGTGCCGGCGAAGTTGGGCAGGAGGCGCGTGGGTCGCGTCGGGTCGAACATGCTCAGATGGTCCTGTTGGGGATCGCGGTGTGCCGCGCGACGATGATCCGGGCGAGGCGAGCGCCGGAGGATGCCTCCGCGTGGTTCGATGTCGCCTTTCCATATGTGGGCGTACCGGGCGGAAAGCGAGACACGTGAGAGTGGGGGGCAAGGCCGCGGCCAGGCCTGTCTGACGGGCAGTCTCATTTTGGCGGATCGTTGCCCGTTCGACGTCACGCTCGGGCTTGACGTGGCTTGACCCGAGCATATGCCGACACGCGAACGACGGAAATATTGTGGAAAATCAACAACGGATGTGAGTTGAGTGATGCTCGGGTCAAGCCCGGGCAGGACGATGTGGGACGCGCGTCGGTCAAAATGAGAACTGGTGCTGTCTGACGGGCATACTGGACGGGTCCGCCGGTTTTATGTACCCTTTTTTGTGTACCTGTATAGACTGAAAGGTGGCGCCAATGGCGTTTCACGTGAAAGATCGCGCAACGGATGAGGCGGTTCGACGGCTGGCGCGGCTCAAGCAAAAAACTCTGACGGATACGATCAGGGAGGCGGTGGAGCACGAATATCAGCGAGAGCGTGCCCGGGTTCCGCTGATAGAACGATTGCGACCAATTCAGGAACAGTTCGCCGCTGTCTCGCGTCCCGGAGGCCAACCCGCGGACAAGGCGTTCTTTGATTCCCTCTCCGGGGACCAATGATGTTCCTCGACGCCTCCGCGATCATCGCGATGATCGCCGCCGAGAGCGACGCCGGGAGCCTCGCGGCTCGGCTTGGGCAGGCAGCGCGTGTCGTGACCTCCCCAATCGCGATGTACGAGGCGGTGCTTGGCCTTGCTCGGGCCGGCGACACGTCGATCACGAACGCGACCGCTGTGCTGGATCGATTTCTCGCTGAGATCGATGCCACTGTCGTGCCAATCGACGCTCCCTGTGGTCGCGAAGCGATCGTGGCGTTCGAGCGTTTCGGCAAAGGCCGTCATCCCGCCGCCCTCAACCTGGGCGATTGCTTTGCTTACGCGTGCGCGGTGACGCACAATATCCCTTTGCTGTGCAAGGGAAACGACTTTCCTCTGACGGATATCGCGATCGCGTGATCAGTTGCGATCCACCATCACGACGGACGTCGATCGGGTTGAAAACTCTCCCAGGAGTGAGGCGGAAGTCTCCCACGTTGATTGGCGCCGAAAGGCATTCATAAATCAGGATTTCGGAAAACGCGCTCGCGTTTCACAAAATCCATGCTCGCCGTGCCGTTGATCATCCCAACGCCGCCACGCCCGCGACCGGAACACCTGTCGGGCCCCGTCGGCGCTGGCTCAGCAATCGTCGCGCATCGCCCAGGTGGCCCGCGTGCAGACGGGCTTTCAATAACGTGAACTCGATCAGGTCGAGTTGCGCCCGGCTGCCGCCGATGCGCTCCAGTTCTTCGGCGATGGGCTGGATCGCATCGATCGCGGCGGTGAAATCGCGCCGCTCGAACGCGGCGAAGGCGCGGCACAGCGCCGGAACGAAGGGGCCGGACGGATAACGCCCGTCGCGCGCCAGGTCCTCCATCTGCCGGACGCGGTCCTCCAGCGCCGCGTCGTCGCCGGCCACCGCCTGGGCCAAAGCGATGTGCATGTCGGAGAACGCGATGCCGGCGCGCGGCAAGGAGTTGGTGGCGAAGTCATGCATCATGCGCCAGGCGTCGGCGTCTCGAGGATGACCGGCCAGTTCCCAGCGCCACAGGAAAGACACCGCGTCGGTCACCTTGGCGCGCGGTGGGCCGCTGTGCACGCCTGGAGAGAACGCTTCCTGAAATAGCCGATACGCCGCGTCCGGGTTGCCGACGCCGAGATCGCAGAGCGCGAGATGCCAGCTCAGATGGCTGTAAAGCGGAGCGTTCCGCGGATAGAGGGTGAGCCACGCCGCCAGGAAGTCATGCGCCGCGTGCGGATCGCCGGACTCGTAATTCAAATGGGCGCGGGCATGCGCGACCCACGGGTTGATGGGGTTCTGGGTGTGGGATCGCTCGATTTTGGCCGCGGCGTCGTCATATTGGCCGTTCTCGGAGAGCGCCATGCCGTGATGCGCCGTGAACCACCAATCGTCGCCGTAGGTTGGGGCAAGACTGTCCAGAAACTCCAGCAGCGTGCGCTTTTGCCGCGCCTGGCCGGAGCTGCCGATCAGGCCGTTGGTGAACGCGGCCGTGGATAGCACCTGGGCGTCGCGCGGCCACGAGCCAAGGTGGACGCGCAACGCGGCCAGCGAGGTTTCGACGTGACCCGCGGCGTAGACCTCGCAGAACGCGATGTGGCTGGCTTCCCTTTCCGTGGCCCCGGCGGCGAGGGCTTTGGCGGCCGCCAGGGAGTCTCGCGCGGCCGCTGCGTTGCCGCGGTCCAGCAGCGATCGCGCCTTGCCGGCATGCGCGAGGGCGAAGCCGGGATCGGCGGCGATGGCCTGGTCGAAGAGGTCGATCGCGCCGGGATACATGGTCAGCAGCCGCTCGCACGCCTGGACGTAGGCGTCTCGCGCGGCGGACGAGGTGGTGGACAAGGCCAGGTCGTAACGGTCCGTCAGCATGCCGCGTTTCCTTTGACGGATGGCGCGCGAGCATAGGCCACGAGCGCCGCGGATGGAATTCCCAGGCCGGGCGCCGGAATGGGCGATTGCGCGCGGCGGAAGGCCGGCCTTTTCACCGGCCAGGTAGGCGGGCGGTATCCAGGCCCATTTTATTGGGAGTGTGGAAGGTGGGAAGATTGGGAGGTGACAGGGGGAAATCTGCTTTCCCTCGCGTCCCGTTTGTCGCTCTCATCCGATCGGGACAGCATTTGGTGGGGTCGTGGGAATGACGCCGATGCGGGAAGGATGTCCCGAGGTCCCGTACCCTCCCATCCTCCCAAACTTCCAATCTCCCCTGTTGAAGCCGATTTACCGCGCCGCGGGCCCGCAAGCCGGTCGCCAACAGGCGATGCTTTGATCCTGGCGAGAACCTCCGGCAATGGCTTGAAGTGGCCGCTATGCGCGCCCCGCGCATCAAAGCGCGAGGCCCAACCCAAAAGCCGGGCGCCCGCGGACCGAGTTAGGGTGGGGAGCGTGCCATGCCACCAAACCGCCGGTCCAGTGTCTGGGCGGAAACCGGAGATCCGGCTTCGCCGGGACGTGGATGATCTTGGTCCTTGGCGGATGTGATTTTCCCAACGCCGCTAAAGGCATTCTTAACGTTTTGGGGTCACAAAATCGCTGGAAGCGTGTCCGCGCCAGCCGCGCGGCGGTTCCTGTGACTCACCTCAGGCTGGCGCGACAGGCAGAGATTCGGCGTTCACGCAACCAGCAAGGGAAGTCACGAACATGGCGCTCGTTAAACGGACCAATCTCAGCAGGACGGCCACCGGTCACGATGACGAAACCATGGATCCGCCGCATCGCCGCCCGCCCATGGGAGTGCTGCGTGAAGCCGCCAACGGGCACGCGAACGGTCACGATAACGGCGCCGTCGTATCCCTCGCCGCCAACTCCGCGCTGGCCGAGGCGCAGAAGCGCAAGGCGCGGACCTTCGCGCGTCAGCAGAAGGCGGCCGAGCGGATCGCCGCCGCCACCTCGCAACTCGCCAGTGGCATTACCGAGGCTGCCTCGGCCGCCACGGAGATGGGCAAGGCCGCCGACCAGATCGCGGCGGGCGCCGAAGAGGCCGCGGGGGCCAGTCAGCAGTCGCTGAAGGCGATCAACCATGGCGCCGCGCTGATCATGAAGGCGAAAGCGAACGCCGATGCCTCGGTCGCCAAGACCGAGGCGCTACAGGCCGTGATCGCCGACGTGGCGCGGCAGATCGGCAATTCCATTCAGGCCATCGGCCGTACCACGGAGCGGCAGGAAGGCTCGGTCAGGATGATCGAGGAACTGGAGAAACAGGCCGCCACGATTGGCGAGGTGGTCAAGGCGGTCGCCCGCATCGCGGACCAGACCA
>PLSZ01000132.1 GCA_003164305.1 Acetobacteraceae bacterium | reverse complement strand
TCCGCATGATCCCGGCCGCCTTGAGGTGGCCAAGTTTCAGCGATCCAGCCAGACGGATCATATCGAGCCAGTTCTCACGGATCAGCCCGAGATTGATCGTGCCTTTGCCAAGGCTGTTGAACGGGCCGTAATCGGCTTTCCTGTCGATCCGCCACAGCTTGGCGTCACCCAGATCGGCCAGTCGTGGACTGAACTGGTAGCCAAGCAGCCAGAACAGGCCAAACACGGCATCGGAATACGCCGCGGTGTCGGTCATGAATTCCATCGGCTCCAGCTCGGTTTCCTGTTCAAGCAGAAGGGCGAGCAGCACCAGGCTGTCACGCAGCGTGCCGGGAACCACGATGCCGTTCAGGCCGCTGAACTGGTTGGACAACAAATTGTACCAGGTCACGCCACGGGACTGGCCGAAATACTTTGGGTTCGGCCCGGCGTGGATGGCGCTCGCGGGTGCGGTGAAGCGCATGCCGTCCGCCGAAGCAACATCCCCGGCACCCCAGAGTTTGGCGAGCGGCAAGGCCGCATGTGCGGACACGATCCGCGCATTGGCGGCCGCGATGGTTTCCGGGCGGATGAAATTCTGACCGACCCACGCCAGACGCTCCCGCCGGAGCGCGGGAACATCCTGCCGGCTGACTGGTTCGATACCGATATTGCACGCTTCGGCGACCAGGGCCGCACACAAGCTGGTTTCGAAATGCTCCACCCTGGCCTGCCGCTCGCTGAGATGGGTGAAGGCTTTGGCAAAGCCGGTGCGCCGCATGATTTCCAGAAAGAGATCGGGCATGCCGGCCTTCGGCATTCTTCCCTGAACAGCCGGACGCAGTACGCGCAGGCTTTCCGTATCCTCCAGCCGATCGAGCGGCGTGACCACAATGCGGGTTTTGCCGTCCACAGTCTCAAAACGCAGATCGGAATTGTTTGCCGCCCGGTCCGCGACTGTGCGGTAGGCACCATCAAGCAGTCGCGTCAGGCCAGCGATCTCGGTTTCCGCATCGAGCGAACGATTGAGCGCCCGGCAAACCACCAGCCTGGATGCCTGCCAGGTTGCCCCATCCAGCATCCCACGCCGTGGGTCGCCGTAGCGGGTACCTGGGTTCGTGAAAATGTCGCGGCGTTTCACGGCGGCCCGCCAGGCGTCGATGATCGCGAACACATAAGCCCTGGGATCGGCGACGAGGCCTTCTGTATCCAGAACATGCGGCTCCCAGGCTTTCGGGATCGCCGCTGTTGGCGCGTCACGCATCTTCGCATTGGACCAGTCGGCGATTTTCGCGAGGTAACGGATCGCCTCCCGCACGGCCTTGCCTCCAGGCGCGGCGTCCATCTCCAGCCTGGTGACGATATTGAAGAACAGACGGCGAGCCCTGCGCCATCGAGAACGAAGTTCCGCATAGGGTCTCGCGTCATGAGCCTTGGCAATCGCATCGATCCTGGCCATGGCGGCCGTGAGATCGTCGCGGGGAAGCTGTTCGAACAGAACGTCGCGCCATTGATCCAGCGGCAACGCATCCTCTTCGAAAACCAGTCTGGCCATATCGCGCAGCAGGATCGCCGCGCCATCGAGATCGCGCAGGGTTCTCAGCCGGGCTTTCTTGTCGGCGGCTTCGGCATCCTTGACCAGGTCGGTGATCAGGGCCTCGGCGAGTTCCGCGGCATCGTCCTGCGCCGCCGTTTCCAGTGTATGAAACAGCGCCGCCACGGTCGCCGTCCGGCGCGGTTCCTGAAGGGCCGCGATCGCGGATGGTTTCCCCGCGCGCGCGACCCGCGCCAGCCGCTCCAGACTCGCGGCCGGAACGCCCTGTGGTGGCGATGGACGCAGATCGAACGAGCGGATGGCTTCGAGCCGGTCGAGGTGATGCAGGAATTCACTGGAAGATCGTTGCGTTGGCACGGTTCTCAGAGCGTCCAGCGCGGCGAAACTGGTTTCGTTGTTTTCATCGAACAGTTTCGCGATGCGCTCGCGTTGTTTCTCGTCGAGAGCCGCGACAAGACGTTTCCACAGGCGCCTTTGCGCCCGGTCCCGGATGCGGCCAACGAAGCGTTCGATAACGCTTACGCCAGGCAACAGAATCTTATCGACGATCAGCCAGGATACAGCCCGTTCGATCAGGAGACCGGGGTGGTCGTCACCGCTCCAGGACAACGCATAAAGCCATCGGGTCAGGCGAAACCGGGCAGGTCCATTGTCGGCGAATTCCGTGAAGCCATAACGCTCTCGGATCAGTGCGAGGTGTCGTTTGCGCTGACCCCCGAGATCGAAATAACCCTTGAGGGAAGGGTTCCCCTTCAAACCGAGTTGGCCGATCAGGAACGCCGTTACGGTGTCCGGGATTTCGAGATCGGCGCCGGGGAAGATGCCGAGGAACCTGGCCGATCCCAGCATGAGTGCGAAGCCGAGGCGATTGTGATCGCCTCGCAGCCCATCGGTGACCTCCCGGTCGCTTCGGTCAAGGTGGAAGTATCGTGCCAGCTGATCCGGGGAGGGAGCGGCGGCGAAGCTGGCATAGCGTTGCCGTTGCTCGTCGGACAGGTGACGGGTGGGCATGACGCGCGAAACTCAGGGTTATTGCGAAGGACGGGGGAGGCACGGAAATCCAAGGGCTTTTTCTTCGCAAAATACCCATGCGGAATCTACCCTTTTAGCGGTATGTTTTGCGAAGCCCGCGAGGCGGTCCCATGAAGCTGGGGTATGCCCGGGTCTCGACCGGGGATCAAAACCTCGACGGCCAATGCCAGCGTCTCTCCGCCGCCGGATGCGAGAAGCTTTTCGAGGAGAAGATCTCCGGGGCCATGCGTATCCGCCCCAGGCTCGAAAAGCTGATCGAACAGTTGCGCGACGGCGATGTCCTGGTGGTAACCCGGCTCGATCGCCTGGCGCGCTCAACCTCCGACCTCTTGCGGATCGCCGAGAGATTGACCGAGAAAAGCGCGGGATTACAGTCGCTTGACGAACCATGGGCCGATACGACAAGCCCTTCCGGCCGGATGGTCATGACGATCTTCGCTGGTATCGCCGAGTTCGAACGTACCCTCATCTTAAGCCGGACAACCGACGGCAGGATGGCCGCCAAGGCACGCGGCGTCGCCTTTGGCAGACCGAAGAAATTACGTCCGGATCAGCGGGAACTGGCCCGGGAGCTCGTCCGGGACGGAAAGTCGATCAGCGCGGTTGCCAGGACCTTTAACGTCCACCCCGCGACGATTTACCG
>PLSZ01000032.1 GCA_003164305.1 Acetobacteraceae bacterium | reverse complement strand
GCGCCCGTCGGGTTAGACGAACCCCACATCCTCGAACCGCACATGCCCACGTCCGGGCGGCAGCGGCATCGCGCCAGGCGAGTCCTGGATGCGCGCCGGCTCATCGATCACCGCGAATACCCGCACGAGGCCGGCCAGCCCCTCCTGCAACGCCGAGTTCAACGATCCCAACGCCCGCAACGGCCGCGCCGCCAGCAGCAACGCCCCGACGAACGCGCCGAAATCCCCAAGTGTGTGATCCGACACAGTGGCGCGCCATGCCTCGAACGCGATCACCAACGCCACCGCGACGCCGCCGAGCACTTCCAGCACCGGCTCCACNNCTGGGCGAAGCTTTCGTTCAGCAGCTCGGCGGTCTCGCCCATCTGCTCCTGCATGCCGCCCGAGGCGCGCCGCACCCGCTTGCCGATGCGCTGGATCGGCACGGCGGCGAGCGGATACAGAATGGCCGACATGAACGACAGCACCGGGTCCATGTAGATCATCGACGCCACCAGCCCGATTACCGTCACCACGTCCGCGAGCCCGTTGACCGTCCGGGTCAACGCCTCCCGGATCGCGGTCGCGTCGGTGGTGAAGCGAGTCGCGAGCTGGGCCGGCGCCTCCCGCTCGATCCGCGCGAGGTCGGTGCGGGTCAGATGCGCGAACATGCGGTTCTGCAGGTCGCGGATCACCCGCAGCACCAGGTTCTGCGCCTCCACGCTCTGGAAATACTGGGTCGTGGCCTTGATCAGCGTGACCAGCACGACCAGCAGAGGGATCTGGTACGCGATGCGCGGGTCGGCGTGCTCGAACAGGATGCCGGCGTAGCGCAGCACCAGCGGATACAGCGCCGTGGCCCCCGCCATCGCCGCGCTGAGGAAAAGCACGAGGGTAAGCCGCGACTTGTAGTGCCGGACATGCTCTCGCCATAGCCTCAGCAAAAGCGCGCGCGTCGTGGACGGGTCGATCTGGGCTTTCATGCCGCGGTGTTTGCCGGAATGGCCGGGTTAACTCAAATTCGGGGGGCGGCTTGGAGAAGGCCGGCCAGTGTCGGTTGATTTCGAAGGATTAGATCTCTCCCGGAAAAGTGCGCCGCTTCCTCCGCCGTATTCTGCTACAATGCTCGTAAGGTTGTTCAGCGGAGAAAGGAGAGCGGAGCATGACGATCAACGACACGCAACACCGCGCTTCGCCGGGCGACCGCGACGCAGCCGATGCTTTCGTGGCGAAGTTGCGAGGGCGCTACGATATTTCGGAAGTGATCGCGTTCGGTTCCCGTGTACGCGGCGAGAGCCGGCCTGACAGTGACCTCGATCTCGCTATTGTACTCAAAGGCGACCGAGGCAGCTTTCTCGACACAAAGCTCGACATGGCGGGCACGGCGTTCGATGTGTTGCTTGAAACCGGAATCCTCGTGCAACCTTTGCCGCTGTGGGCTGATGACATCGCGCACCCGGAGCGATTTCCGAACCCGGCCTTGATTCACAATATCGCGCGCGAAGGCATACGGATCAGGTGACAGGCGAGCTCATCGACAAGGCGGCGCGAGCTGTCGCTTCGGCGAAACTGCTGCTCGCGGCCGGGGATACCGACGGGGCGTCCAATCGCGCCTATTACGCGATGTATGACGCGGCGCTGGCCGCGCTCGCCTGGGTTGGTGATGGAGCCAACGAAGCTGTCACCCGCACACACAGCGGCCTCATCGCACGGTTCGGCCAACAGTTTGTGCGGTCCGGCCGGCTCAATCCTGAACTCGGCCGGTCGATCAATCGTGTACAGGAACTTCGCCTGACGGCGGATTACCTGACCGCGGCGGTTCCGATCGATAAAGCGGAATGGGCCATCGGCGAGGCCGAGGCCTTCGTCACAACGATCCGAGAATTGCTGGCCGAACCGTCGCGTGACGAAACGACGGGCTAAGCCACGGTGATCAGGTCCGCGATACCTTTCCGATCTCCGGGTTTGTGACGTGCTTATGCAGAATTACGGGAACGGCAAGTCGCGCATTTTGTCGCATAAGTCAAAACGGCTTGCCCGCATCAGCCGTCACGTCCGGCCCGGCGAACCGCTCCCTGGCAATTCTCCGCCCAAACAGGCATAGCCCGACACGGCCCATCACGATGAGACCGGAGGTCAGCATGCCAGGCCCGAACGATCTTCGCACCAGCCTCGTCGCCGGCGTGCTGCTGGCCGCGCTGTGCGTCACGCCGGGCTTCGCGCAATTGCCCACCTCGCAATCCGAAACCCTGGCGCCCAAGCCACCCCCGGCGAACCCGAACGGCGCCCGCGCACCGATCGGCGCCGGCCCCGATCCCGTGATCGGCAGTGTCGATGGCAAACTGATCTATCTCAGCGACCTGACCCGCGTGACCAGCACATTGCCGGAGCAAATGCGCAATCTGCCATTCGACGCCGTGATGCCGGTGCTGCTCGACCGCATCATCGACCATGAGGCGCTGACCTTGCAGGCCCGCCGCGCCGGCCTGGACAAGAACCTGGACGTGCAGCGCGACATGCGCGCCGCCGCCGATCTGGTGCTGGAGCGTGCGTGGCTCGCCCGCGCGATTCCTCCCAAGGTGACCGAGGCGGCGATCCAGGCGCGTTACAACCGGCAATACGCCAACCGGCCCGCGACCGATGAGGTGCACGCGCGTCACATCCTGGTCGGCACCGAATCGGAGGCGAAAGCGGTGCTGGACCAACTGAAGAAGGGCGCCGATTTCGCGCAACTCGCCCGCGTGGTCAGCAAGGATCCCGACGGCAAGCAGGGCGGCGATCTGGGTTTCTTCCGCCGCGATCAGGTCTGGCCCGGTTTCGCCGACGCCGCCTTCTCCCTGCAGCCCGGCCAGGTCGGTCCGGTGCCGATCCACAACGAATTCGGCTGGCACGTCATAAAAGTTGAGGAGCGCCGCCTCGTCGCGCCACCGACATTGTCCGAGGTCCGCGATCAGATCAAACAGGACCTGACGACTCAGGCGGTGCAGCAGGCGGTCGCGGACGCCAGGAGTCAGATGATCATTCATAAATTCAATCTGGACGGCTCGGAAATCGAACCCGGCCCCAGCATATCGAGCGGAGCGGACCGGTCCCAATGAGCAGAACGGAAGATCCCGCCTTCGCCCTGGCCGCGCATGTCACGCGCACCGGGTTCGCGGCGCTGCCCGCCGCGACCGTGGCGGCCACGAAACGAGACATCCTCGACACCTTCGGCTGCATCCTCGGCGGCAGCGGCGCGCCCGGGATCGACGCGCTGTTCGAACTGGCCGACGAGTGGGGCGGCCGCGAGGAGAGTATCGTCGTGCTGCGAGGACGGCGTTTGCCCGCGCCTCAGGCCGCGCTGTTAAACGCGAGCATGGGCCACGCACTGGATTTCGACGACACGCACGACACGGCGGGCTCCATCCATCCGGGGATTTCGGTGCTGGCAGCGGGACTGGCGGTCGCCGACACGCTCGGCCCGGTGGACGGTCGCCGCTTCATTCGGGCGATCGCCCTGGGCCTTGACGTCTCGTGCCGGATCGCGTTGGCCTCCACGGTGGATCGCGGCTGGCATCGCACCGCCTGCATCGGGGTGTTCGGCGCCGCGGTCACCTCGGGTTTGCTGTTGGGCCTGGACGTGGAGCAGATGCGTCACGCTCTGGGGATCGCCTACAGCCACGCGGCGGGCAACCGGCAATGCATCCTGGATGGCGCGCTGACCAAGCGGTTGCAGGCCGGTCAGGCGGCCAGCGCGGGCGTGTTCTCCGCCGTCCTGGCGCGCAAGGCGTTCACCGGCGCGCACAACATCTTCGCCGGCAAGCATGGCTTCCTGGAGCTGTATCAACCGAACGGCGCCGACGTCGCCTTGCTGACGCGCGATCTGGGGTCCGCCTTCCGCGGCGACGGCCTGAGCTTCAAGCCTTATCCGTGCGGTCGCCCGTTGCATGGCGGCATCGACGTCGCTTTGGCCGCCCATGCGGAGCTCGGTTCAGCCCGCATCGAAGAAGTAACGATGTCCATGGATAAAGCCGGTTATGCCGACCAGTTCGAAAGCGGGCCCGCCAAACGCCGGCCGACGCAGGTGGTGGAAGCCCAGTTCGCGCTGCCGTTTCTGGTGGCGACGGCGTTGGTGCATGGGAAGGTCGGCATTGGCGAGGTCGCGGGCCTCGGCGACGCCGCCACTCTGGCGCTGTCCGATCGCATCAAGGGAGAGCTTGTTCCCGGCGATAAACCCAGAGGTTGGCTGACCCTGACGGTGCGGCTGAGCGACGGGCGCGCGATCCGGATCGAATCGTCGGACCCGATCGGTTCGCCGGAGAAACCACTCAACGCCGATCTGCTTCGCGCGAAGTTTCGTGACAATGCCGCCAACGCGCGGCGGCCGATCGCGACCGGCGACGTGGACGCCGCGCTGACCGCGCTGGAGCGGTTGGAAGAACTGGACGATGTCGGGACCCTGACACGGAGTTTCGCCGCCGCGGTCTGACCGGCCCGCGGTTGGCCAGATTCGGTCGGGCATCAGGGAGTGGCGAATGGATTGAGGCTCGCCGCGACGCGTACGGCTGACGCCGGCGCTGTTATCATGGCACGACCCATCGCCATCGTGGCACAATGCTTATCCGTCATGGCCGGGCTTGAACCGGCCATCTTTCGCCGCACAATGCGGGACGGAGGGACGTGCTCCGCCGGCGCCCGTCGCTATCGTTCTGGCTACGAAATTACAGGATTCCATTCAGCGCCGTGCCGCGAGAGATCACCGGGTCGGGGCCCGGTGATGACGGTAAAACAGGCCCGGGGACGACGGGCCCTTTCCCCTACACCCCGATCGCCGCCTTCACCCGCGTGGCCGACAACGGCAAATCCCGCACTCTTACCCCCGCCGCGTCGCGCAACGCGTTGGCGATCGCCGCGGCCATGGGACCTTGTCCAGCCTCCCCGGTGCCTAAGAACGGTTGCCCAGGACGCGGCACGATGTGGACCTCGACGCTCTCCGGAGCAGCCGGAAAGCGCATGATCGGATAGCCGCTCCAGTCCGTGCTGGTGATATGCCGGCGGTCGAAATTTACTTCCTCATACAGCGTCCAACTCGCCGATTGCACCATCGCGCCTTCGATCTGATTTCGAATCCCGTCCGGATTGATTGGCTGCCCGCTGTCCACCGCCGCGACCACCCGGCCGATCCGGATCTGACCCGTCTCATGCTCCACCGAAACGTTCAACGCGACCGCGCAATACGCGCCAAGGTTCTTGTACCGAGCGAACGCGAACCCCCGGCCCGTCCCGGACTCGCGTGGCGCCTTCGCGACCCACCCGAAACGATCCGCCGCCAACTGAACGACCGCGCGCGCCCGCTCATCCGTCAGATGCCGCAGCCGGAACGCCACGGGATCGGCCCCGGCCGCCTCCGCCAGTTCATCAACGAAACTCTCGATCGCGAAAATGTTGAGATACGCGCCCAAAGACCGCATCGCCGACACGCGCACCGGCATCTCCGGCACGAAATGCGACACCACTTTGGCGTTCGGCAACGCGTAGATCGGGTTGCTGTTGCGATCGCCGCCGCCCTCCGGCATCGGAATCGGCGCGGGAGGCGGCACCGGCAGCGGGTCCGGCAACGCGGCATTGGCCAGCAGCAAGCCGCCCGCGTTGGGCCGCCGGTTATGCGTGTTGCTCCAAACGTCGTAGGTCCAATCGACGATCTTCCCCTCGGCGTCGATCGCGCCGGAGACCTCGGCCACCATCGCCGGCCCGTACGGCTCGTTGGTGTGTTCCTGCTCCCGCATCCACTGCACGCGGATCGGTTTCCCCGGCACCGCGACAGCGATCAGCGCCGCGTCCGCCGCCACGTCGTCGGCGCCGTTATGGCCGTAACAGCCCGAGCCCTCGACATGCACGCAGCGCACCTTCTCCGGCGGCAAACGCAGCAACTGCGCCAGCGACGCGCGCAGCGGATAGACGCCCTGCGTGTGGGTCCAGACGGTCACTCCGTCATCGCCATACACCGCCAGAGCGCAGGACGGCCCGATCGACCCATGCATCTGATACGGCCGCGTATACTTCGCGCTGATCCGCCGGATCGCCGGCATCGCCTCGCCCGTCCATGTCAGCACCGGAATGTCGCGAGACGGCAACGATTGGATCAACGCCGGCGCCTCCGCCTGAACCGGCAACGTCGCGGTCTCATGCCACCGGGCCGACGCCTCCAGCGCCCGCATCGCCTTGATCGCACGCCATTCCTTATCAGCAACGACCGCCAGGAATTTTCCGTCCCGCACCACCGTCACGACGCCCGGCATGCGGCTCACGGCGTCCACGTCCACGCTCAGCAACTCCGCCCCGGCGCTCGGCTGACGCACCACGCGAGCATGCAGCATCCCCTCCGGCCGCATGTCCTGCACATACGCCGCGCCGCCGGTCAGCTTCGCCGGAATGTCCAGCCGAGGCAGCGCCTCTCCCATCACCCGATAATGCGCGGGATCGATCAACCCGCCGCCCGGTTGCGCCTGCACGTGCATCGACAGTTTCGCCGCCAGTTCGCCGTAATTCCGGGTCGCCCCGTCAGAGGCGTGGATCACGCCATCGATGACCGACAACGTTTCCACCCCGACGTTCATGTCGGTGGCGGCGGCGTTCAGCAGCAGCAGCCTCGCCTGAGCCGATGCGTTCAGCAGCGCGGTGCCGCTGTCCTGCATCGAGTGGCTGCCGGCCGTGACCCCCTCATTCGGCGTTCGGGCGGTATCCGCCGTGACCAGGTGCACCCGGGCCGGCACCACTTGCAACTGCTCCGCGACGATCTGCACCAGCGCGGTTTTCAGCCCCTGGCCGAGTTCCGCCTTGCCGGTGAAGGCGGTGATGGTGCTGTCCGGGTCGATCCGGATCCACGCATCCAGGAACGGCGTGTCTTTCAAACTTCCCGGCAGTGGCGCGTCATCGGCCCATGCCCCTGCGCGGGGCAGCGTCACCGACACAAACAACCCACCCCCGGCCGCGAGCAGTGCCCGCCGGGTGACCGCTGCCGTCATTGCGTGTCCGCCTTCTGAACCGGTGCCGAGCCCGCCGCCCGCCGCACCGCCGCCAGGATTCGCATGTGCGTGCCGCACCGGCAGAGATTCGGGCTTAACCCATCGCGGATTTCCTGCTCGGTCGGGCGGGGGGAGCGAGCCAGCAGCGCCTGCGCCCGCATCACCATGCCGGCGATGCAATACCCGCATTGCGCGGCCTGCTCCGTGATGAACGCCCGCTGCACCGGACCGGGCGCCGCGGCGGTGCCGAGGCCTTCGATCGTCGTCACCTGACGGCCGGGCAGCAGCGCGATCGGCGTCAGGCAGGAGAATACCGCGGCGCCATCGACGATCACCGTGCAGGCGCCGCATTGCCCCAGACCGCAGCCGAATTTCGCTCCGTTCAGCCCGAGTTCATCGCGCAGGACGTAAAGCAAAGGCGTATCCGGCTCGGCGTCGATCGCGTGCTGTTGGCCGTTTACCGTCAGTGTGATCACGCGTTGCCTCCGTCGCCGCGGCGGTGGTTCAGGTGCTGGTCATTTACCGTCAACGGAGTGGTTTTGCCAGTTGACCTGGGCATTGTTCGTGGCGCGCGGTTGGCCGGTCCTGGCCTGCGGGATGGGCCGGCGGCGGAAAGACCGCCAGGCGTGGGGAGCGGACATAGGCCGTCCGGTCCCGTCACCGGCGGCTTCGCGCCCAACCAAGCCGTCCGTCCCGGTCGGACAGATTCCCAAGAGCGGTCATAGAACGTGCGAAGGCTCACGGCGACGTTTTGTGGGAAGCGGCCATTGCTTCGATAGTCGCGCACGTGATCAGATGTCGTTCCCAGGTGCCAGACATGACGGATTTCCGGCCTTTCACTCTCGACGACGCCGTCGCCATCGCGTCGGCCGCCCTTTCTCATGCGGCGCATGACGCAGTCAGGATCGATTCGGTAATAAGTCTCGGGGATGATGCGCGTCGCAACCTCATCCTGCGTGCTCAGGCGGTGCGAGGCGGAACGAAGCCAAGACCGATCATTATCAAGGCGACGCGAGCGGCGGACTACGATGCTGGTGCCGTGAATGCCTACGAGGTATCGGGCTTCGTCAAGGAATGGGCCGCCACGCGTTACCTGGCACGCCATAGGGCTGGACACCCAGTCGCCCCTGAACTTCTCGCGTACGATCTCAAGCAGGGCGTCCTTGTTTACAACGACCTCGGTGACGGCCTGGCGTCGCTGGTCGAGCCATTGCTGCATGGCACGGCTCAAGAGGCGGAACAGGCGCTCACAGCCTACGCCGAGGCTCTGGCTGCACTGCACCGTGCTACGATTGGCTGTCGCGACAATCATTCCGCGATTCTGCGTGAAGGATTCCCTGCCGCGGAGGTTCCGCCTCCCGCCCATCGCTGGATCGAAAACGTGGCCCGGGTGCCGCACGCACTGCTCGGAGGCGAATTCCCTGAAGACGAGGCAAATCTTATTCTGGAACATCTTCGCCAGCCCGGATGCTGGCAGGCGTTGGTGCATGGCGACCCTTGCCCGGATAATGTCCTGTTCGCTTCGGACGGACGGGCTGAGCTGATTGACTTCGAGTTCGCGCGGCCAGGCCACGCGTTGTTGGACGCTGCCTATTGGCGCATGGGCTTCCCGACCTGCTGGTGCGCGGGGACCGTCCCGGCCGAGGTGAGACACCGCATCGATCGGGCATACCGCGCCGCGATCGCGGATGCGGTACCGAAGGCGACGAATGACGACGAATTTCGCCGTGAGAGCGCGATCATCGATGCCGCATGGCTCCTGGGCAGCCTGTCCTGGCTGCTTGAAGGCGCTCTGGCTGAAGACGGAACGTGGGGGCGCGCCACGAACCGGGGCAGGATTATCACGTACCTCGAACGTGCTACTCGTTCGGCGGAGGAGGCCGATATCTTGCCGCGCCTACGCATGTTGGCCGACAGTTGGCACAAAGACTTGTGCCAGCGCTGGTCAGACCCCGCGCCGCTGTCCGACTTTCCGGCATTCGTCGGGCCACCGTCCGACCGGAAGCAAGCGTAGGCACCAGGAGAATTGTTCTGTGCCGGGCCATTACCGGGCGACGCGTCGGTTTTGGGTCGGAAGTTGTCGAGAGGATGACCTCGTCGGACGGCAGCTTTCATGGTCGGATTGGCGCACACTGGTCGGACCGGAATCGGCCAGCTCCGGCCAATCTCATCCTGTCGCGCTACCGGCCAGGAATGTCCGGCATGGGCATGGGTCGATCGCGGCCCTCCGCTCAGCCGCCCATCCCTAGTGGCGGCATGGCACGATGACCGCCTCGTCCTCCCACCCTCCAAACCCCTCGCGTGCCGAGAAACTACGACCCGTCACCCTCGCGCCTCGCCTCACGCACCGAACTGTCGCCATCCCGCCACGCCGGCTGATCGCTGTACCGCGCCCGCACATACGCCGCGAGCGCCGCCACCTGAGCATCCGTCAGCTCCCCCGCGAACCCAGGCATGTACGGTCCCGCGTGGCCCTCCCGCCACGGCAATCCGTGCAGAATGATGTCCACTACGTTCCGCGCGGTCGGCGCGTTCACCGCCGTGCTGAGGGCCAGAGACGGCGCCCCGCGCAACGTCATCGGCGCGTTGTTCCCGTGGCACCCGCCGCACGCGCCATCGAACTCCGGCGACGCGGCAACCTGCTTTGGCGCCGGCGCTTTCGCGCCGCCCGCCGCCGGCATCAACGACGCGACATACACCGCGATCGCATGCACGTCGGCGTCCGGAACCGTCGCCAGTTGATGCGTGACCGGCGCCATCGGACCCGCCGCCACGCCATGCCCCTGATCGAGGCCGGTCCGCAGATAGGTTGCCAGCGCGTCGATGCTCCAGGGCGCGGGAATGGCGGCGCGCAACGAGGGAGCATACCAGCCCTCGGCGTCGCCCCCCGTGAAGGCCAGGGTATTTTCCTCGGCGCCGATCGGGTTATGCGGCGTATGGCACGCCCCACAGTGACCGATGGCATCCACCAGATAGGCGCCGCGGTTCCATTCCGCGTCCTTCGAGGCATCCGGCGTCCACCGCTCCGGTGTCAGAAACAGCGCGTTCCACGCGGCGATCAGTGGGCGATAGTTGAATGGAAACCGCAGCGAATTGGCGGGCGAGATTTGCGCCATCGGGGCCCGGGTCATCAGGAATGCGTACATCGCGGCGATATCGTCGTCGGTCGCCTTGGTGAAATGTGGGTACGGCAACACCGGGTAGAGGTGCGCTCCGTTGCGAGCAACGCCATCGCGCATGGCTCGGGTGAAGGCGGCCAGGGACCAGCGGCCGATGCCGGTGTCCGGGCCAGGCGTGATGTTGGTGGCGAAGACGGTGCCGAAGGGCGTGGGGACGCCCCGTCCGCCGGCATAAGGGCGGCCGTTGGGCACTGTGTGACACACCGCGCAGTCGCCCAGAGCGGCGAGGGTCGCTCCGCGCGTGATCGCCTCCCGCGGGAAGGACGCGCGATCCGGCGGCGCGATCGGCGCGATCTCCGGCGCCCAGGCGATGATGAGGACGGCAGCGAGGGCGGCCGGAATCGCCAGCAGAAACAGCCGGAGCAGGAAGCGGCGGATCAGGCGGCGCATGTTCGGCATGGTTGGGATGGTGGTCCCTTACCATCCGCGCGGTAAACCGGGGAGTGCCCGAGTGGTTCCGATCGGTCAGCCTCGCTTGCGCCGCTTCGGCTGGCTGATGTCGAGTTCAGCCCAGGCCGGCGCGTGGTCGCTGGCGCCCTCCTGACCGCGGACGAATTTATCGACGTTCGCGTCCGTAAGGCCCGGCGCGAGGCTTGGAGCGACCAGCAAATGATCCAGCCGCAGTCCGGCATCGCGCGCCCAGCGATCGCGTTTGTAATCCCAGAAGGTGTAGATCGTGTCGGCCGGATGCTTTGCCCGGATCGCGTCGATCCAGCCCTGATCCAGCAGCCTTCGGAACGACGCGCGGCTTTCCGGCCGCACCAGCACGTCGTCGGACCAGGAGCGAGTTGGATAGATATCCCGCTCCTCCGGTACGATATTGAAATCGCCGGCGAGCGCCACGGGCACGCCGGCCTCCAACAACCCTGCCGCGTGCGCTCGCAACCGTTCCATCCACGCCAGCTTGTAATCGAATTTCGGTCCTGAGCGCGGGTTGCCGTTCGGCGCGTAAAGCGAGGCGATGATCACGCCGCCGACCGCCGCCTCAATATACCGGGCCTGCGTGTCAGCGGCATCTCCCGGCAAGCCGGTGCGGGTCACGACCGGCTCCGCGTCGCGCGCCAGGATCGCGACGCCGTTCCAGGTGCGTTGCCCGAGCCACACGGCATGATAACCGGCGCCGCGCAACTCCGTTTCGGGAAACGAGCGCTGCTCCGCCTTGAGTTCCTGCAAGCACACCACGTCGGGTCGCGCATCCGCCAACCACGTCAGCAGATTCGGCAGCCGCCGGTTGACGTTGTTGATGTTGAAAGTGGCGATCTTCAGGACGCGCGCCGCCGGTCGCCGTGATTACGAATGATCGTTCGAGTTGGTCTGATCCGGCTTCTGGACGTTGTCCCTGGCCGCTTTGTTGGCCTCGTGATGGCCCACCGCGCACCCGACGGCCGCGCCCGCGACCCCGTGCCCCGCCATGTGGCCGGCGAGGCCTCCAACGGCCGCGCCTTTCAGGCACCCGGCCGCGAAAGCCGGTGATGTAGCCAGTGGCGCCGCGAGCAGCATCGTCGCGATCAGCAAAGTTGATTTCATGTTTAACACCCCGACGCCTGAATGGTTGGACATGCCTGTTCAACGACGTTCGGCGGTGCGCGTTCCTCCACCACGGAGAAGTGACTCGTTTGTAGGATCGTATTCGCCAGAATACCGGGCCGCCACGAGGGCGGAGCGATCTGGTGACGAAGCACCGGCGGGCGGGGCAGGGGCAATGAATGGGCGTGCGCTTCGTGAAATTCAACCAGATATACGTCAATCCAGCGCGGGTCCTCTCTGTCAACGAGGTCTACTCGCTCGGCGAGATCAACCTGGGTGGTCCGTCTCCGATCAAGACCGGGCTGTCGGTCAAGGAGGTGATCAGGATGCTGGAGGAGGCGATGAATTCGGTCACCGTCGAACCGCAATCCGCGCCCGCGACAAAATAGCCGGCATAAGTGCATGGGCGTCGTCGCGCCGTGTCGAGGCCGAGCCGGAGCCCCCCATCAGACCCGCGAATTGCGCCGGTCAAACGGATCATGCCGCGCCGGATCGATATAGTCCCGGTAAAACGCCTTCACGTGCGGCAGCAGCGCTTTCCCCAACTTCCTCCGTTCGACTTCGTCGTCCGACAACGCGCCAAGCAATTCATTGTGCAGTTCGGTCAACGCGGCCTCGCGATCCACGCGCGTGAAGCGGCCCTGATCGTAGATCACCTTCCCGTCGCAGAGCACGGTCCGGACGCCCTGTGCCTTGCCCCGCTGCACCACGGCGTCCAGCAAGCTCGTTTCGGGATCCAAATAGGGCCACGCGATCTGCTTCCAGTCCAGTAAAACCAGGTCCGCGGCCCGCCCCGGCTCGATCGTCCCAAGCGTGTCGCCGAACGGCGTGGTGCGCGCGCCGCCCGTGGTCGCCATGTTGAACACCCGGGCACAGGTCGGCACGTCGTCGTCCATGCCGGGCGCCCGATGCGCGCGCAACACCATGCGCAATTCCTGCAGCATGTCCCGGTCATCGTTCATGCCCGCCTCGTCGATGCCCAGAGCGACTTCCACCCCTTTGGCGGCGAAGCGATTGAGCGGCGCGATCCCGGAGCGCAGCCGGAAATTGGACGAGCAGTTGTGACAGATACAGGTCCCGGTGGCGGCGACGCGATCGATGTCGCTCTCATTCAGCCACACGCCGTGCCCAAGCGTCATGCGCGGCCCGAGCATACCAAAACGGTCGATATACGCAAGCGCGCTGACCCCGCCTCGGCGGTATGCATATTCCTTCTGATAAGCTGTCTCCAGCAAATGCATATGCATCGGTACGTCGAACGCCTCGGACGCCCGCGCGATGGTCTGTAGCCCGATATCCGAACACCAATGCAGGTTGGCGGGCGCGAGTTGAACGCGCGCGCGACGCTTCGCGTTGTGGCGGGCGAACAGGCTTTCGAATAACGCCATATAATCGGGCAGCGTCAATTGGAGCCGATCGTACCACCGGCGCATGGGACCTCGCAGTTCCTCCGGCAGGCTGGCGACGAACGCGGCATCGTCCTGGTAGACAAGGCGATTCTGCTCGCGCACCGCGAAACAGTAGGATACCCGCATGCCGATATCGTCATAGGCGCGAAGCACCTCATCGCACTGTGCCTCGACCTGCTTTAAGTCGCCGGGCGCCCAGCCGTGAATGTGCTGCACGGCGGTGACGCCCGAGGCAATCATTTCGAATGCCGAATACAGGGTATCGAGATACAGGTTCACCCGTCGCATCACCATGCGGGTGACGAACCACAATTCCAGCGGCATATCGGGGGAGCCGAGTTGCACCGGAGTCAGCCCGACATGGTGATGCGCGTTGACCATGCCCGGCAGCAGGATTTGCTGCCCGTCGCCGACGACGGGGGTGTTGGGAAAGCGGCGATGCAGGTCGGCGAATGTTCCGACTTCCGCGATGACGCCATCCTCCTGTAGCACCGCGCCGTCGGCCACTTCCTCCGCCCGCGCCTTGTCGATCACCTTCGTCACCATGGCGCGGCCGCGGATCAGGGATGTCGACATCGTTCGCTCTCCGTTATGGTCACGCCAATGTGGTCATGAGGGCAGCAGCCGGCGTTCCAGCCAGCGCGACAGGAAAGCCAGCGCGGAAATCGCGGCGTAATAGTAAAGCGCGATCAGAGCATAGATCTCCAGCGGCACGAAGCGTTCCGAGATGATGGCCTGCCCGGCGCGGGTCAGCTCATAGACCGAGATCACCGACAACAGCGACGATCCCTTGATCAGCGAGATCAGCTCATTGGTGACGGGCGGCAGCGCCGGACGCACGATCTGCGGCAGCAGGACCAGCAAGAGAGTCTGCGTTGGCCTGAGGCCCAAAGCCATCGCGGCCTCGGTCTGGCCTTTTGGAATGGCGGACAGGCCGGCGCGGACGATCTCGGCGATGAAACCCCCGGCGTTCAGGCTGAGGGCTGTCACGCCGGACCAGAATTCCGACATGTCGATGCCGATGACAGGCAGCGCGAAGTAGACGAGAAAGATCTGAATCAGCAACGGCGTCCCGCGAATGAAATCGACATAAGCCCGCACGCACCACCGCACCTGGGCGATCGGCGTCACGGCGGCGAGTCCCAGCAACACACCGAGCGCCGTGCCGAACACGATGGCGATCAGCGAGATCTTCATCGTGGCCATCAGGCCCTCGGCGAGCAGCGGGATCGAGTACTGAACGACCCCCCAGTCGATCGACATGGGTCAGGCCGCGGGCAGCGCGTCGGGCAGGTTCATCCGGAAGCCGAACCATTGCTCCTGAAGCTTGTACAGCTCGCCGTTTGCTTTCAACCGCCGGATCTGCCCGTCCAGCCACGCGATCAGTTCCACATCCTCTTTCCGCGCGGCGATCCCCGCCCAATTGTCGGAACCAATGCCGCGCACCAGGGCGAAGGTTCCCGGCTGGTCCTTCAGCACCATGGCGAGCGACGCGATCGAGTTCACCACCGCGTCCACCCGGCCCTGCGCCAGCGCGAGATAGCGTGTCGGATCGTCGTTGAACGTCTTGATCTCACCGAAGCCCTTGCCCTTGGCCGCCACGATCGCGGGTTCCTGCTTTTTCACCCATTGCTCGCTGGGGGAGCCGAGCTTGGTGCCGACGATCTTGCCCGCGAGGTCCATGGGAGAGCGGATCTTGTCGGCATCGGCGGCACGAATCAGCATCGCCAGCGACGCCTCGGCATACGGAATGCTGTAGCCGACCTTCTGCATCCGTTCCGGCGAATAGCTTAGGCTGGTCATGATCAGGTCGAACTTGTGCGCGTACAGCGACGGGATCACGCCGGCCCAGGCGGTGTCGATCATTTCGGGTTGGACGCCGAGATCGGCGCACATCAGCGCGGCCAGGTCGTGGTCGTAGCCGACGATCTTGCCGTCTTTGCGGAAGGTAAAGGGCACATAGGTCGCCTCCACGCCGATGCGCATTGTGCCGGATTTCTTGATCTCGGCCAGGGTCAGTTCCTCGGCCGACGCTGGGCGGATTAACCTTGCGGCGATCATGGTGCCACCAACCGCCAGAAATTCGCGTCGCTTCATTTCAACCCCGTCTGTTCTCGTCGATCGACCTCGATCCGTCCGGCTCGCATGACCATGCGTACGTGTCGAACGGCGTGCACGTCCTTCGCCGGATCTCCCGTGATCGCGATGATGTCAGCTTGCATCCCCGGCGCAAGACTGCCCACCTCATCCGCGATGCCCAGAGCCTCGGCCGCCCCGCTGGTCGCGGAGATTAGCGCGGCCTCTGGCGTCATGCCGGCCTCGACCATCAACGCGAGTTCCTCGGCGTTGCCGCCATGCGGCGCCAACGGCGTGCCCGAGCAGTCGGTGCCCATCGCGATCCGGACACCGTGCCGTAGCGCCAGTTGAAACGTCTCGACGTGCTTCTGGTCGAGCAAAGCGGCCTTTTCGACGGCGAATCCTGGCGCGCCGAATTCGCGGCCGGCCATGGCCATGCGATGCAGCACCCAGAACGTCGGCACCAGGAACAGCCCGCGATCCGCCATCATGCGGCAGGCTTCCTCGTTAATGCCGGTGCCGTGCTCGATCGTATCGGCGCCGGCTTCGATGGCCTGCAGGATCCCGTTGGCGGCATGGGCGTGGACCGCCACGCGAACCCCAAGCCGGTGGGCTTCGTCGATCAGCGTTTCGATCTCCAGTCGCGACCATTCCAGGATGTCGGTGCGGCTGCCGGCTGTGTTGTACGCCGCGCCCGTCGTGCAGGTCTTGATCCAATCGGCGCCGTCGCGGATTTGCTCGCGCACCGCGCGTCTGACCTCATCCGCCCCGTCGGCGATCCGCACGCCCCGATAGTGACCGGTACGCAGCCACGGCAAAGGCATGAAGCACGGATCGTCCGCGCCACCAGTACGCTCCACGAACTGTCCCGCGGCGATGATGCGCGGGCCCGGGATCGTGCCCTCTTTCACCGCCTCGCGCAGCGGAATCGCCACCGAGCCGCCGCAGTCGCGCACCGTGGTGAAGCCGGCTTCCAGCAGACTTCGGAGGTCGGCCGCCCCGCGCGCCGCCCATAACGCCTCCGGCACGAGGACGCGGCGGCTGAGATCGAGATCGCGTCGGCCCAGATGCACATGCGTGTCGATCAGACCCGGCAGGATCCACATGCCATCGAGTGGCACCCGCCGCGCGCCGGGCGGAACCGCGACATCCCGCGCCATGCCCGCCGCGATGATCCGCGCGCCGTCGATCAGCACGACCGCATCGGGCGCGGGACGACCTCCGCGCCCGTCCAGCATCGTCGCGCCGGTCAATGCAAGCATCTCGCGTCGTTGCTCCAGGATATTCCGGTCACTCTTACGCTACCGTGGACGCGTGAACCATCGGGGCTTTTGGCGGAGCGCGGGCGAGCGGGGCAGAGGTTATCTCCGTCACCGAAGTCTACACACTCGGCGAGATCAACCTGGGCGGTCCATCACCGATCAAGACCGGGCCGCCGATCAAGGAAGTCATCAGGATGCTGGAGGAGGCGATGAATTCGCGGTGGGAGTGGGCCGCATCCGCTTTCGGGAATCGCACGAACATTCGTCCGCGCGGATCGGTCATGCGACATGCCGAGACCGAACCGATCCGAGAACGATCGAATGGATCCGCCAGGTAGTTTCCGAACCTACCGCGATCTGGAGACTCCGTTCATATCGTTCGGTCCGCGTTGCGACGAAACCGCTGGCAGACCGCGGAGGGCGGGGGGGCGCACACCGTTGCGTGGAACAGGTGCCCACGTTCTGATAGGGAAAGGAACCGGCCCGGGCCTGAATGGGCAGCCGGTGCAGGAGCAACGCCATGATCCAGAAATCGACGAGATACAGCCTGACCGCGGCGGCCGGCCTGTTGGCGGTTGGTCTGGCCGGAGGCGCTGGCGCCACGGAAACCTGCCAGGGTACGTTCGCGGCGGAACTGTTGCATCCGCTGCCCGCGCCGGTCATCGCCGGCCTCGATATTCACGACCAGTCGCCGGATCATCTGAAGCTCGGCGAGCGGTTCCTGGCCGGTATGCGAAGCGCTGGCGTTGATGTCGGGCCGCGGCCGAACGTCCTGCTGTCAATCACCAGTTCGCGGCTGGAGATTCCGCCGGACCAGCCGGACAGCCGCACCGAGCGAGACGCGGGCCCTTCGCCAGGGCTGCAAGGCGGCGTGCAACAAACCCTGCCGGCGATGCCTGAGACCCACATCGGCGTGACCTCCTCCCCACCATCGCCGCCGACCGCGATCTACCGCGTGGAGGCGAAGGAACCGTCGGCGGCACAAATCTCCTGGGTCGCCAACGTGCAGTGTCAGATGCTCGGCACGGACGACGGCGCGGCGGCGGAGGATCTGGGCCGGGTGATCGGCGGCGCGCTTGGCAAACGGATCGAACGCGGTCCGTTCTAAGGGGCGCCGGGGGCCTGATCGCGCGGACGGCTTCCTGGTGGAGGGGGTTAGAAGGGAACGCCATATATTTCCACGTTATATCAATAATCTACGCTTCTTGTGTCTGCCCGCATCATATCGAATGCCTGT
>PLSZ01000259.1 GCA_003164305.1 Acetobacteraceae bacterium | reverse complement strand
CGTTGTTGTCGCCGATCAACACGTTCGCGTTGTCGAATGTCTGACCGTTGAGGAACGTCAGCGTCGCGCCAGCGCCGGTCAGATCGACGGTGCCCGGCAATGGCACCGGCGGCGCGGGAGGCGGCGAGTACGGAATGTCCGGATTGAACACCGTCAACGATGTTTCGACATTCAGCGCCGCGCTCGTTTCGCTCAGGTCCAGCGCGCCGTAGAAATTGTCGCTGTCCAGCGTGCCGCCGGCGAATTGAATGTCGGACGGGCCGGGATAGATGTTGGAATTCGCGATCGTGCCGCCCGACTCCAGGATCAGCGTGCCGCCAGGCTCACTGTCGTTCTGATAAGCGTAGGAGTTACCGGGGGCGCCGCCGTCGTTATTTTCGGCCGCGTTGTTAATATTGACAGTGCCGTCGACCGGCGGCGAGTAGGCATAGTTGAGAGTATTGACCAGATCGTCCAGTAGCACGGTGCCGCCGGCGAATACGACGTTGTTCAGGAATTTTCCGGCGCCGATGCCAAGATCGACCGTGGCGCCGGTCTGGACCTCGATCACGCCTCCGTAGGAGGTGACCTGTCCGCCATCATACTGAGTTTGATAATTGTCGTCGTAAAAATTGACCTGCGATCCCGCGCCCTCGACGTCGATGGTGCCGGAATTGTGGAACGTCGCGTAATCGCCGTAATAATATCCTTGCGGATTGTAAATGTTGAAGGTCAGCGTGTCGCCGTTGGTCACCAGGACGGTGCCCTCGTTGGTGAAGGTCGCGGCGTTGACCACGAAGCTGCCACCGGAATAATCCGCCAGCAGCGTGCCCTGATTGTCGATCGCGCCGCCGGTCGTATTGGTCCCGTTGGCATAAAGCCCGACCGACTCGCCCACCTGCTGTACCAGGCTGTTGGGCCCAAGCGTCAACGTGCCGGGCTGGTAGGAGCCATAGCGATATGTGTAGTCGCTGTATCCGGTCGTGAGGTAGGGTCCGTATGGCCCGGTTTGGAGAAAACCGGCGGACACCGCGAGCGTGCCGCCGTCGCCGAGCAACACCACCGTGCTGTTCAGCGTCTGCGTCCCGGCGAAATCGAGCGTATTGCCGGTGCCATCGACCGAGAAGGTTTCACCTGGCGCCGTCACGCCGTTCACCACCGTGATGGTGTTGTCGGTGCCGCCGATCGCCAAAGGTTGGCTCAGGGTCACGCCGTTCAGCGTGCCGCTACCGTCCAGCAATGTTCCGTCGCTCGACGTGACCGTGCCGCCGTTGATCGTGCCGCCGTCGAGCACCACGTCGCCGAGCGCGGTACCGGCGCCCACGGACAGCACGCTGCCGATATTATCGTATTGGCCCTTGATGAAGATCGTGCCGCCATCGTTGGTGATGCTGTTCAGCGTGGCGCTGTCGATCGCTCCATCCAGATACAGGCTGCCGCCATTGGAGACGGTGATCGAGCCAAGGTTGGTCGCGTTGGAAAAATACGAATAATCGTATCCGTAATAGTAATCGATATTGTAGACCGACCCCAGGGTCAGCGACGATCCGGCTCCGGTGACCATGACATCGCCACTGGTATCGTTCAGGAAGACGGACGCGATATCCAGGCTCGCGCCGCTCGCGACCAGGATCGTTCCGTCGTTGACCACCGCGCCATAGCTCGCGAAGGTCAGCGATCCGCCGATCGTGTCGGCGTCGATCAGACCTTCGTTGTCGAGTGTCGTGCCGCCCAGAGAGATGTTGTCGCGGGCTCCGGTATCGCGAAGCACGAAATTCGGGCCGAGCAGCGGATCGGAGTTGTAAGTGAAGCTGACGCTGTCGTTGGTCCCCAGCGTCAACACCATGTTGTCGAGCGACGTCGCCCCATAGAACTGGAGACTGTTACCAGAGCCGAGCGTGAGCGCCGGATTGGTCCCGGCCATCGTGATGCCGTTTTCGATCGTCAGCGACTGGCTTTCGCCAATGAGCAGCGGCGTGTCGTAGGTGACGCCGTCCAGCGTGCCACTCTGGAACACCAGCACGTCCGCCGGATCGTCAACCGTGCCGCCCAGGATCTTGCCGTCAGAGTACAGTGTGATCTTGTTCGATACGATGCCGGTGCCTGGCGTGTAGGTTCCACCGGTGTTGTCCAGCGTGCCGGACATCCTGACGAAACCTCCGTCGTTCACGATGTCGCCGGCGCCGGCCAAGGTGAACGTGCCACCCAAAGTCAACATGCCGCCCGTTTGGACGGTGATCGCGCCGGCGTTCGACCAGGCGTCGCCGTTCTGGGCTATCGCCATGCTCCCGCCGTCGATCGAGATCACGCCGGACGCGCTGTTGACGAACCCGTAATAGTCTTGCACCTGCTCGTTGTTACTGATCAGGATCGAACCGTCGTTGGTGAAGATCTGGCCGTAATCGTCGATATAGAATACGCCCGGGTCATATACGGGGCCGGCGAAATTGGCGTTCAATGTGCCCTGGAAGTCGATCGAGCCGGACGAATCGAAGCTCGCGGTCTGGCTGATCTGGTTGATGACGACGTTCGGCCCAAGCGTGAGGTCCGAACCGGCCGCGCCAGTGATGCCATCCGGACTGGAGTACGAGAAGCCGCCGCCGGGATAATAGAAGTAGGCTGGGCCGCCGATGTTGATCGTTACATTGTCGATCGTTTCGATGCCGGCGACCTTCAGCTGCGCGTTGCCGCCGGTGATGTCGATGGTGCCGGGCAACGACCCGTCAGCGGCCTCGAACGACGTGGCGGTCGCGTTTTCCACGACCACCGACGCGAGCGGCGCGGAAAGATTGAGGGTGCCGCGATATTGCACGCCGTACAGCGTGCCGCCCTGAAAGCGGAAGGTTCCGGCGGTGTCCTGAATGGTGCCGGCCACCAATAGGCCGGAAGGGCCGAGGCCGATCGCGCCGAACGGGTTGCTGGCGGCATTCAGCGTCGCGCCGGTATTGTCGAAGTAGCCGTTCAGGAAGACGATGCCGCCGCTGTTATCGATCCCGGTCGCCGAGCTCAGCGTCAGCACGTCATCCAGATAGAGCGATGCCCCGTTGGTGACGTCGATCAGCCCGCTGTTCTGCCACGGCGTGGAACCATAGCCGAGCTCCACGTTCGTCGTGGCGCCGGTGAATGTCGCCGTGCCGAAATTGAAGAACGTCTGCATATAAGCGGTCACGCCACTCGAAATCGTCAGCACCCCGCTGGTGTCGTTATAGATCGCGGTGCTGTCGGCCAGAGTGCCGAACGTCGAAGCGATGTTGATCGTGCCCTTATTATCGATCCCGCCGCCGGAGAAGTACGTGTAGGCGCTGAGTTCGGTCAGCGTCACGCCGGAGTTGAGCGTCAGGATCGGCGATCCCTGGCCGCCGATCCCTAAGATNNTGGCTCGTGGTGCCGAGCGTGATCGTCCCGGCCGTGATCGTCGTGCTGCCGATGACGCCCAGATGTTCGTCATAGCCGGAGATCTTCAACGTGCCCGGCGTGGTTCCGTTCGGTTCGAACAGCGCCAGGCTGGCGGCGATGTTGAAAGCGAATCCCGAACCGGTCACCGACAGGCCCGGCCCGATATAGGTCACGCCGTCCAGCGTCGGATTGTTCCGCAGCGACAACCCGCCTTTATCCAGCAGCGTGCCGCCGACGATCAGGCCGCCGATCGCGACCGGATTGGCGGCGGTCGCGGTCAGCGTGTTGCCCGCGTTCTCCAGCACCCCGTCCATCACGACGGTGCCGTGGTTGTTCTTGATGTTGGCGAGGTCGGCGGGCGTGTAGGTGCCGGCGAGCACCAGGGTGGCGCCCAGATCGACGCTGATTGACCCGTCGTTGACCAGTGGGCTGGCGCCGGCGTTCAGGACCAGTTCGCTGCCCGCTCCGGTAACGACGATGATGCCGCCGGCGGCATTGGTGATGCCGTTTGTTGTCGCGGTGATGGTGACGGTATCGTTGTTCTCGACCTCGATCATGCCGCTGTTGACGAAGCCGGGCTGATTGATGACCAGCGTGCCGCCGTAATACTGGCCGATGATCGAGCCTTCGTTATCGATGCCGGTGCCGCCGCCATTCGCCGTGATCTCGGCGTATTGCGCGTTCGTGCGGCCCTGGTTGATGGTCAGCGAGGGTCCGAAAATAACCCCGGCCGTGTTGTTCGTGACGATAAAGCTCTCGTAGTAATAGCTGGCGTTGGTGCCGAGGTCGATCACGCCGCCGTTGATGGTGGTGGCGACGCCCGGTGTGTTGGGGTCCCCGTTGAGGGTCAGCACGGCGGACTCGCCGTTGACCGTGATCGTGCCGTTGAGATTGTCGGTCCCGGCAAGGGTCAGCGCCGAATTGGCGGCGGTCAGAGCGATGTTGCCGGCGACCGACGCGTCCAGCAGTTCGCCACCCGCGGCCACCACGGAGCCGCCCGCGACCGTCAGCGTGCCGCCCTGGATGGTGCCGGCTGAGCCCAGAGTCAGGGTGCCGGCTTGCACGGTCAGACCGGTGCCGATCGCCAACGCGGAGATGATGTCCAGATTGACCGCGCTGGCGTCCAGCGTGACCGATTGCACCGCTTCGGGCGAGTCGATCGTCACCGTGTAGGGTGTTCCAGGAGTGGTGAAGATCGCGGTATCGCCGGCACCCGGCACCGCGTCGCCGGACCATGACGCGGAGACCGACCAATCGCCACCAATACCGGCTTGCCACGTAATGGTTGCCATGCTTTCCCCCAGTCGACGATAAAAACAAGCACGATAATGTCGAGCGAGGTGGGACGGTAACCAATTTGTAGGCCCAGTGGCAACGCCTCATTGCGTCTCGCGAGAAAATATCACGGGGAGATATTGCGATTGATTTTGACTTTTTTCATGGCGAATGAGTTACGCCGTTGTTAATCAACGGAGTGAATTCTTTCCGGCGGCGGCCTCGGCCCCGGGCGAAGGCCGGTCGGTCCGCGGTGGCGTGACCGCGGCTCCGCCGTTTCCCCGCGCCGTCTTCGGCTATCCCGGCGCGGCGGCCTGGTCGGGTTTCATGCCGTTTTCGGCCATGCGGAATGGCCGATGCGGACCCAACCATGGCGCGAGTGCGCGGGCCCCGGTCAGGATGCCACAATCGGCCCAGGTTGTGACGACGGCCTGTCCAGCCCGTGATGCGATCGGGGATTGGCGTCGGGTTGCATGACAGGCGACCCGTACGCCGCACCGCGCGGACCGCCGAAAGCGGCCCGAGGAGCGTGTCGCCTGGATCGAATCGTCGAAGCACGTCGCACGAGACGAGACAAAGCGATGACCTGAGCGCCGTTCGACCGAACGCGCTGGCTGAGCGCGAATAAAAATTCTATACGCGCGATCCGTCAACATCGCGCCGTCGGATGTTCCCCGATGTCGCGCCGATCCACGACAGGGAGGGGTGCCATGGCGTCCGGGACCGATGAGCCAGGCGCCGAATTCAGACGCGGCTGGGATGCCGCGCTGCACGCCGCGCGGGAATGGCATGAGGCGAAGGCCAAACAGGCCCTGGTTCAGTCCCGCCGCACCCGGTTTCCAAAAAACCTGGAACGCGAGGCCGAGGTGCATAAGCACTGCGCCGAATTGATCCAGACCTTAAGCCCGGACGACGTCTGAATACCGGATCGGCGGGAGCGAGGATGGGCGACGGGCGTCCCTGACCGTGTCATACCAGTCGGCGTTGACGTGGACTCTCGGTCGTGACGCCCCCGTAGCGTCATCCTCGGGCTCGACCCGAGGATCGGCCTGCTCGGAAATTGTCCCCTGCCTGAGAGCACCGGGCCCGCACCACGA
>PLSZ01000428.1 GCA_003164305.1 Acetobacteraceae bacterium | reverse complement strand
AGAGGAAGTAGTTTCTGTTTAGCCTGTCAAAATCGCCGGTGCCGATTCCAGGGCCGCCGCCCGAGGACCGGGCCGCCGGGCAAAGGCGCTTGACGCGGTCCTGACGTCAGTATTACTAACATTTCGTCTGACACCCAGCGAGGGCCCGCTTTCATGGACGCGCAACCGGCTTCCGATTTCAAGGAACTCTTCACCCACGTGATCGGCGACATGGCGAAGGCCTTGTCCCAGCGCAACGGCGAGCCGGAGCAAAGGCAATTCGCGCGATGCCGGGCCGCGGTGCGGATGATCATGGGGTTCATGCCGCGCGACGTGATCGAGGCGATGCTCGCGGGTCATTGCGTGATGTTTCATGAACTGATCGTCGATACCGTACGGCACACGCTTCTGGGCGAGATCGACACGATGCGCCGCGCCACGCGCAGCGGCATCGTCGCGATGGACAAAAGTTTTCGCGGCAACCTCGAGCGGTTGGGACACTATCAGTTGCGTCCATCGACAGGCCGTCGCGACACACCCGGGATCGAGGTGGGAAACGTGGCGGCGGAGTCCGTGGCGGAAGAGAACCGCGACTCCTCGCTCGAGATGGCGGTCAGGGCGGAGTTTCAGGCGGCTCAGATGCGGGCGGCGGCGGGTGATGCCACCGATGCCCAGGGCAACGATGCGTTGGTTGGCGCGGTCGAGCCGGGCCATGACGAGCGGAGGCAATCCGAGCAAGCCGAAGCCCTTCCCGCCGGTCCGCTGGCGAACGACTTCCCGGACCAGACTGTCAGGGTTGAACTTCGGACGGACGCGGGTGCTCCGGCGCAACCGGGGACGTTGGTTTTCACCCCATCGGCGGCGGCGATCGCCGCCTGTAAGGCGAATCCCGAGGCGATGGCGGCGCTGGAGGCCGGCGATCCCGAGCGGTTCGCGCGTGCCTTGGGGTTGGATCAGCCGAGCGAGGGATTTCTTGCCGCCGCGGCCGCTCCGGGCAGTCCATTCAGTAAGGAATTCGGCGCGGAGAAGCGGGAAGGTGCGCGAGCCTTCCCATCCCACCGGCCGCCTGAGGCTGGTGCCAGCCAAACCGGCGTTCGCGGCAAATCGCGCGTGACCGGCTGAGGTTTCTTTGGCCGATGCCGGGTAGGTGACGAACAGGCGGCGGCGGCCGCGGGCCGTGCCCAAAAAAGGTCCCATCACCCGCGGGTCGCGGTTGGCGCAACCGATCCGCCCGGCTGATTGCTCGCGAGATGCGGCTGATCCTCGGCTCAGGGCGAGGACGATGGGAACCAGGGTGGGGATGACGATGGGCCAGGATGGCCCGGTTCGGATCAATCCATAGGCCGGGTCGCCGCGCGTTCCCGCTCCAATAACGCCTTCTTGCGCGGCACGCCCCAACGATAGCCGGTCAGGGCGCCATCGCCCCCGATCACGCGATGACACGGCACCGCCAGAGCCACCGGGTTCGCGGCGCAGGATCGTGCCACGGCTCGGACCGCCTTTGGATGTTCCATCATCCGGGCCAACTCGCCGTAGGTGCGGGTTTCGCCCAAAGGGATCTGGCACAACGTGCGCCAGACGCGTTGCTGGAACACGGTGCCTCGGAGATCCAGCGGCAAATCGAGGGCCTGTTTCGGCTCCTTGAGGAAGCTCAGTACCGCGTCGAGGATCTCTCGCAAACCGGTGTCGTCCGAGGCGATCCGCGCGCGGGGGAAGCGGCGGCGCAGGTCGCCCATCAGGGCATCGTCGGGCTCGGCGAAACCCAGGAAGCAGACGCCTTTGTCGGTGGCGCCGATCAACAGGCGGCCGAAGGGGCAATCGGCGAACGCGGTGCGGATCAGTTCGCCCTCACCGCCGCGGCGGGCCGCGCCGGGGGTCATGCCCAGAATGGCGCCGGTTTTCTCGTAGACGCGGCTTTCGGAGCCGAAACCGGCCTCGGCGACGGCATCGGCCACGCGTGTGCCGCTGGCGAGAGCGGTTCGCAGGCGGCGGGCGCGGACGCTCTCGGCGTAACCGCGCGGCGTCACCCCGGTATGGTCGCGGAACATTCGCAGAAAGTGGAAGCGCGAGTAGCCGGAGCGGGTCGCCAGCGTGTCCAGCGACGGCATCGTCTCCGCCGCCTCGATACACGCGCATGCGTCGCTCACCACCGCCTGGGCCAGGCGGGCGCGGTCGCCTTTGGGATCGCAACGTTTGCAGGCGCGGAAGCCGGCGGTCTCGGCGTCGGCGATTGTCTCGAAGAACCGCGCGTTCTTGCGCAGCGGCGGCGGCGATGGGCAGCCGGGGCGGCAGTAAACGCCCATGGTGGTGACGGCGTAGAGGAAATCCCCCGTCCGCCGGGCGAGGACCGTTTGCCAGAGATGCTCGTCCGGCATTTGGTCGAGGGTGAGTGTGTCGTTCATGAGCGGAATGTGGGCTGGCGGGGGTTGAGGCGCCATCCGGGGATTGCGCTGGCTCCCGCGTTCCCCGTCATCCTCGGGCTCGACCCGAGGATCTCTCGACCCGCCAAGGTCTTCAAAAGGCGGGCAACGTGCCTGAGCGGGCCGACCCTCGGGTCCTGCCCGAGGATGACGCTTTTCAAGCCCGGGTATGACGAGAGAGGCGGTTACGCGACGTGGCCGATCGGAGGCGTGTTGGTGCCACCTTCCACCAACACTTCGGCGACGTGTCGGGCATCGACGCGCACGCCCTCGCGCAGCAGGCGGCCGGAGATGTTCAGCAGGCAGCCCAGATCGCCGGACAGCACGGTGTCGGCCTGGGTCGTGCCGATATCGCGGACCTTGTCCGACACCATGCGGCCGGAGATCTCGGGATACTTCACGCAGAACGTGCCGCCGAAACCGCAGCAGATCTCCGGCTCGGCCATTTCGACGACCGTCGCGCCGATATCGGCCAGCAAACGCCGCGGCTGCGCCTTGACCCCAAGCTCGCGCAGGCCGGAGCAGGCGTCGTGATAGGTGAACGTGCCTGGCCGGGGCGCGCCGCGCGGCAGCACGAACCCAAGGACATCGACCAGGAAGCTGGTCAGTTCGAATGTGCGCTCCGCCAGCCGGTCGGCGCGGGCGCGTAGGTTCGGATCGTCCTCGAACAGATGCGGCAAATGGGCCTTCAGCATCCCGGCGCAGGAGCCGGACGGCGCCACCACGTAATCATAGCCGCCGAACGCGTCCAGAATGCCAGCGGCCAGGTCCCGCGCCGTCGCCCGATCACCGGAGTTATACGCGGGCTGGCCGCAACAGGTTTGCGCCCGAGGCACTTCTACCTGGCAACCGGCCTGCTCCAGCAGGCGGATCGTCGCGAACCCGATCGAGGGGCGGTAGAGATCGACGAGACAGGTGACGAACAGCCCGACGCGGGGACGCGGGACCTCGGACGCGTCAGGCACTGCGCGCCGCCACCAGACGCCAGATGGGATTGGGCTGCGCCAGGTCGCGCTCGAAGGTCCAGAGGTCGGTGATCTCGGTGACCGCGTCGGTGCCGACGACGACCTGGCCGGACTGGGTATGCGTCATGTTCACCTGATCCGACACGATCCGCGCGGCGATCGAGGCGACAGTGCCTTTCAGCTCGGCCGACTCGATGGTCACGCCATGCATTGCCTTCACGTCGGTGACATGGGTTTGCCCGGCCTTCTCCCGCTCGGAAATCGCGAGGTCGAAGGCGTGCCAGGTTTCGTCGCCCAGAAGGGGCTTCAGGGTCGCGCGGTCGCCGGTGGCGAAGGCTTGCACGATCATGCGGAAGGCCTTTTCGGCGCCGTCGAGGAACGCGGACGGCTCGAAGTTCCGGTCGATCGTCTTCATCTGGACCAGGGTCTGGCCGAGCGCGGAAACGGGTTCGGGGACGGTTCGTTTCGAGGCGATCGGCGCGGTCTGGGCTGGCGGCACTTCGGCGCGGCCCTCGATGATCGGAGCCTGCCGCGGCGGAACCGCTTGCGGCGGCCGCTCATACCCGGTTCGCTTACCGAGGATGCTCTTGAGCCGCAGCACCAGGAAGGCCGCGATCATGCCGAACAGTATCAGGTCAATCGGAAATCCACCGCTCGCGCCCATGCGACCCTCCTAAGAGCTCATAAATAGGCGCGGTCGGGTCCAGACACAAACGAAACCCGGCACAAATCCGTCGGTGGCGAGGGTGTTTCGGTTGGGCGGGCAGCGAAACCTCATGATTTGAGACAACGCGCGCGCCTCGGCTTGTGGTCTTCCGATCGCGAGGGTCACTTCACCCCATCAGCAACCTCTGGGCGGCTTCCACCACGGCATCGACCGAAATTCCGTCCATCGTCGAGTCAGGACTCGCCAGCGCGGCCGCGCGCCGTCCGGCTGGCGCGTATTCCTCGGCGCTGGTCGGCCCGAACAATCCCAGCGTTGGCGCGCCCGCGGCGGCGGCGAGATGCATGAGGCCGGAGTCGTTGCCGACGAACAGGCTGGATTGGGCCAACAGCGCGGCGATTCGCGGCAAACTCAGCCGGTCGACCAGGTCGATCGTACCGGGAAGACCTTGGATCACGCGTCGCGCGATGGCGGCTTCGGTCTCCCCCGGCCCCGCGATGACCACCGGCACCGCTCCCGGGAGAAGCGTTTCCGTGAGGCGCTGAAACAAGGCCACGAACCGCTCCGTCGGCCAGACCTTCGGCGCCCAGTTGGCTGTTGGCGCGAGGACGATGACCGGTCTGCCGCGCGGGAGCAGGCGCGACGCGGTCGCGATGTCCTCGGGTGCGAACCACGCGACCGGCGGCGGGGCGGTCTCGAGGTTCAATACCCGTGCGAGCTGGAGGGTCTTGTGCCCGGTGGTGGGATGCATGATGGCGCGGCGCCGCGCCGGGATCAGCCAGGACAGGGCGGACCCGCGGATGTCCACGACGAGGTCCCACCATTGCGTCACGGTGGTTCCCCATAACGGCAACCAATGCCGGCCAAAGGGCTGCTTGGAGAAGACGACGATCCGCTCCAGGTTGGGCATGCGCTGAAAGATGCCGGCAGCCACCGGTCCGCACGCGACGGTGATGCGCGCCGCCGGGTAGATGTGGATCAAATGATCGAGTAGGCCCGTGGAAAGGACCGCGTCGCCAAGGCGATTGGCGGTGACAAACAGGATTCGCATCGGCCGCCGGCTTAGCAGTGAGATGGCCCAGACGCGAGGAGGCAGTGCGCGCGAGGTCTCTGAGCGTTGGACGGAGCGCAGTATCCGGGAGGCTCGGCTGGCCTGCCGCTTCGCCGCCGGACCGCCCTCGGCAACCGGCATTGCCCACCCGCCAATGGCCTGGTATGGCCGGTGGCATGATCCTGCTGCGTCACGGCCAAAGCGAGTTCAACCTGCGCATCACGGCGACCCGCCGGGATCCCGGCATCGAGGACCCGCGCCTCACCGAATACGGCCACCATCAGGCCGAGCTCGCCGCGCGGAAATTGGCGGGGGAGCGGATCAGCCGGATCATCGCCTCCCCGTACACGCGGGCCTTGCAGACGGCCGAGCCGCTGGCGCGCCGGTTGGGCCTGAAGATCGAAATCCACACGCTGGTGCGGGAACGGTTCGGACTGGCCTGCGACATCGGCACCGCGCGCAGCCGGCTGGCCAGCGCGTGGCCGCGGCACGACTTCTCCCACCTCGACGAGAAATGGTGGCCGGACGAACACGAGGGGCCCGACGAGGTGACCGGTCGGGCGGCGGCGTTCCGGCGCCAGATGACGGCTGAGGCCAACTGGCCGGAGACGGTGGTGGTCAGCCACTGGGGTTTCATCTTGTGCATGACCGGGCAGAACATCAACAACGGCGAGACGATCCGCTGCGATCCGACCGGGCCGATCCCGGAACAGTTCATCTGGCGGGCGTAATTATCGGGCTAAGCGGCGGATGTATGCCCATTCCAGGTGACGTGGCCTCCCCTTCATGCTACCCGGCGGTCCCCCAAGGCGCATTCGGCGCCGGATCATGACGGAGAGCGATTATGTCCGAGACCACCCCAGCCCCCCAGCCCGGGACGCCGGCGCAACCGCCGTTGGTGGTGAACATTCAATACGTGAAGGACCTGTCGTTCGAAGTGCCGGGGGCGCCCGCGATCTACACCACATTGCGCGCTCAACCGCAGGTTGCCATCAATCTCGACGTGCAGGCCCGGCGGATCGTCGAGGGCGGCAGTAATTATGAGGTTTCCCTGATGGTCCGCGCCGAGGCGACGGATCCGAACGCGCCGAGCAATGGGCAGGCGCCGGCTCCGGTCGTGTTCATCGCCGAGTTGACCTATGCGGGCGTGTTCACGCTGTCCGGATTGCCGGACAACGCGATCGAGCCGGTGCTGCTGGTCGAATGTCCGCGCATTCTGTTCCCGTTCGCGCGTAACATTCTGGCGGATGTGACCCGGGATGGCGGTTTCCCGCCGGTGCTGTTGCAGCCGATCGACTTCGTGCAGCTCTGGCAGAACCGGCGCGCTCAGCAAGCCCGTACCGCGGCGGCGGCGGCGCCCACGACGGCCTGATCGGGTTGGGTTGAGAGGGGCGCCAGGGCGGTCGTTTTCTTGTCGCGGCCGGACTCGTGTCCGTGAGGCCGGGCGCCCGCTTGTCATGGACCGACCTCTCTCCGCGCCCAGGATTGAATGGACCGGACAGTTCAAATGCGATTGTCGGCGTGAGGCAAAAGGTCAGCACCGCCTTACGCCGTATGCATATCCATCCGCCGGCCAAATAACGCGGACGTCGATGGAATAGACCCGAACCGGCGGCGTCTCTCATTGCGCGGTATTTCCCGCGCAAGGAGCACATCCATGCTGAACCCCCTCATACGCGCCGGATTCGTTGCCATCGGGCTATCCGCCGGCATCGCAACGGCCGCTCTCGCGGCCAATCCGGTAAAGACCGGCGAAACCGCGAAAGGCAAGACACTCATCGACGCCAAAGGTATGACTCTTTACACCTTCGACAAGGATTCCGACAGCAAGTCGGTCTGCAACGGACCATGCGCGGCGAACTGGCCGCCAGTGACCGCCGCCGCCGCCGATAAGGGCTCGGCTGGTTATTCCGTCATCATCCGCGACGACGGCAGCCGGCAATGGGCATACAAGGGCAAAGCACTCTACACCTGGACGAAAGACGCGAAGCCCGGAGACATCACCGGCGACGGTTTCCTGAACAACGCCTGGCACGTGGCTCAGCCCTGAGCGAAGGGCGGCGCCGGCGATTTGTGCCGGCGCCGCCCGACTTAACGGCGAGCCGATACCGCTCCGTGACGGCCTTGTCGCTTACAAGCTCGAGTCACGCCGGCCAGCTCCGTAAAGCACCGCCAGAACCATGAAGAATAAAATGTGCGCGGCCGCGAACCAGGCGATACCGGCGAGAGTGAGATGCGCGCGGCCGGCGAATCCCTCGCCAGTCGCGGGCAATACGACGACGGCGTTCAACAACCACATCGCGACCGCGCAGATCGCGCCTTTTCGAAGATCTCCTTTGGGCAGCACTGGCTCAGCGGCCCAGGCGTAAATGAGCGCCATGATCAATCCAACGATCAGATGGAACCCCGTCTTGAACAGCGGACTGTCGGGAGCCGGCGCGCCGGCTCGCGACCACGCCGACGCTACGCCCAGTTTCTCGAGTGGCCCGGAAAACCACGGTGAGAGAAGGCGCAGCAGACCACCCTTCGCCGTGGCGAGCGGAACCAGGTCCGCCGCCTTCAACGCGAGCGTATTGAGAGTGATCGCCACGCTTCCGGAGATCAGCGCCCTCGCCAGCCGGCTCCTGAATATGCTGGTTGTGTCCATGGCCTCTGAAGACGTCGCTCCTTCAGGAATATTCCGTCGAGGGACGGTTATCGCGGCCTCGTCGCAAGCCGCGCGCCGTTTTTCCGGGAACAAATAATTCCGTGGCGGAATAATCCGGCGCGGCGGACGTCATCGTCGCTCAGGACACCTCGCCAGCATCAGGAGACCGAAATCATGGGTAAGCGCACTCTGTCGCCCGCGGGCCTCATCGCCTTCGCGGCTGCCTTGTGCGTCATGCGGTCGATCCCCGCCGGGGCCGGCGACAAGGCGCATCCCTCAACCAGTCCGGCATCCGATGCCGCCACCGGCATCCACTCGACCGGGCCATACCCCGACGAAACACCCTTCCTGGCCGAGAACAGCGTCGCCATGGACAAGATGATGGCCGGAATGAATGTCAGGCCCACGGGCGATGCCGACGCGGACTTCGCGGCCATGATGATCCCGCATCACCAGGGCGCGATCGACATGGCGGTGGCCGAGCTGCGCTACGGCAAGAACGAGCGGCTGCGTCGCATCGCGCAGGAGATCATCGTCGATCAGCAGCAGGAAATCGCGGCCATGCGGCTCGCGCTCGGCCAGCAGCCACCGGCCTCCGCGCCGGCACCGACGCAGGTTCCCGCCGGCGCCCCATCCTCCGGCGCCCCATCCCCCGGCGCCACGTCCGCCGTCGCCCCATCCCCCGTCGCCCCATCCGGCCACGCGACCATGTCGCCGGGTTCGATGTCGCCGGGTTCGATGTCCATGTCTCCATCCATGAAGATGCCACGGGAGTGAATGTCATGAAGAGTCGTTACTACTCCGGCCTGATCGTCGCCACGATGCTGGTCTGTTCGCTGCCCGCCTCGGCCGGACAGGCTCCGGGCGCCGCCGGCGATGCCGATATTCCGGTCAGCCACCATGACCGCGTCTACGCGGCGGAACAGTTCTCCAACACCGTCTCGGTGACCGATCCGGCCGACAACAAACTCCTCGGCGTCATTCGACTGGGCGATCCGAGCCCGACCAACTTCAGCCCGCTCTACAAGGGGCAGGTCCTGGTGCATGGCATGGGTTTCTCACCCGATCACAAGACACTGGCGGTCGTCTCGATCGGTTCGAACTCCGTCACCTTCATCGACACCAACACGAATGCCGTCAGGCACACGACCTATGTTGGGCGCTCTCCCCACGAAGCGTTCTTCACCCCGGACGGAAGCGAAGTATGGGTGACCGTGCGCGGCGAGAACCATGTCGATGTGCTCGACGCCAGGACCTTCGAGGAAAAGACCCGAATTGTAACGCCGTCCGGCCCCGGCATGCAGATTTTCTCGCCCGACGGCAAGTACGGCTACATATGCTCGTCCTTCAACCCCGAGGTCGATGTCGTGACGGTCGCCGATCATCAGATCGTCGCGCGGGTGACGCAGGCGAGCCCGTTCTGCCCCAACATCGCGGCGACGCCTGACGGCGGCCAGGTCTGGTTCACGCTGAAGGACACCGGCAAGACGCAAGTCTTCAACGCGCGACCTCCCTTTGAGCTGATCGAGACGCTCGATACCGGTCCCATCACCAACCATGTGAACTTCGCCCACACCGCCAATGGCACCTTCGCCTACGTCACGATCGGCGGCCTGAATGAGGTGAAAGTCTTCCGCACCGACAACTTCGCTCAGGTCGCGACGATCCAACTGGGCAATTTGCCGCATGGTGTCTGGCCGTCGGGAGACGGCACGCGGATCTATGTCGGCCTTGAGAACGACGACGCGCTCGCGGCGATCGATACGGCCACCAACAAAGTTGTCGCCACTATCCCGATTGGCCAGGCACCTCAGGCGATCGCCTATGTGCCAAACGCGGTGACGGAAGGCGACGGCACGCAGAACCTGCGGCCACTCGGCCTCGCCGGCAGCGCGGCGCACCTGGCGCTGGCGACGGCGACGCTCCCGGGAAAGGCGGCGACCAGTGTCGCCCTTTTCGACCAGGGACTGATCCAGGTCGTGCAGGCATCGGTCACCGGTCTGGAGCCGAAGAAGCCGTATCTTCTGGGCCTGGCGAACAATCCCAAAGGCACCGGCGAGATCCAGCCACTCGCCGCGTTCATGACCAATCCGGCCGGGGCCGCGATTGTCGATGCCGTGGGTCCGATCCGCCAGATCGTGCGAGATGAGACGCGGACGGAGCGTCGCTATCTGGTCATTGCCGAGGGGACTGTCGCCCTACCGGGCAAAGTCGTCCAGTTTCAGGTTCGCTGAGCAGTAGTTCTCATTTTGACTCAACCTCTCACATTTCCCGTCATCCTCCGGCTTCCCCGTCNNCCGGCTTCCCCGTCATCCTCCGGCTCGACCGGAGGATCAGTAGCCGCACACCCGTCAGACATGCGTCACTATTCAAGGTCGTGCGGGGTTCGACCGATCCTCCGGTCAGGCAGGAGGATGACGGATTGGGGAGGCCGATGGCACGCCCTCACCTTGGCGCCCGTTCTGGATCAACAATCATGCCCGTTCTGGACCAACGATCATTGAATGACATGACGAGTCTCATCGAGCCGATCATCCCGGCCCTGCGCCGCTATGCGCGCGGTCTGGTGCGGGACCATTCGACAGCCGACGATCTGGTTCAGGATTGTCTGGAGCTTGCCGTTGGCCGATGGCATCAGCGGCATGCCGATGGCAATCCGCGCGCCTGGATCTTCGCCATCTTCCATAATCTGTTCAGGACGAGGCTGCGCCGCATGGCCCGCCGGCCGCTGCATTTCGCGATCGAAGACACCGACGAGGCCGCCCTCTCCATCGATGCCCCGCAGGATCAGCAGTTGCACTTTCGGGACGTGCTGGCCGCTCTCGCGCAATTGCCGGAAGAGCACCGTTCCGTGCTGCTTCTCGTGACGGTTGAAGACCTCTCCTACGCGGAGACGGCCAAGGTCCTGGATGTGCCGATCGGCACCGTGATGTCGCGGCTGTCGCGCGCCCGCGCCCGGCTCTCGGAAATCATGAGTGGCGAGGCGCGGCGGGACGCCACATACCCGCCTCTGCGGAGGGTGAAATGACCATGCGGCCAATCACCGAAGATGACCTGCACGGGTTCGTCGATCGGCGACTCGAACCCCAACGCCTGACGGAAGTGCGGGCTTATCTCGCGGACCATCCTGAGATCGCGGCGAGGATCAATGGCTACGGCCAGCAGCGGGACATGCTTCGCGCCGCGCTGGCGCCGATCGCCGAGGAGCCGCTGCCCTCAACGCTCAATCTCACGCGCATGATCGAGATACAGCAACGTCCGCGTGGGCTCCCCTGGTGGGCTTCGGCGGCCGCCGCGGTGGCGCTCGTCGTGGCGGGCGGCGCCGGGGGCTGGTCTCTGAGGAGCCTGTCGCCGCGACCGGCCGAAGGCGTCGCGTCCCTGGCGCGGGAAGCGGCGGACAGCTTTGCCGTCTATGCGCCCGACCATATCCATCCGGTCGAGCTCCGCGCGTCGGAGCGCGCGGAGTTGGTCGCGTGGGCGTCGCAACGTCTCGGACGTCCGGTCGCTGTTCCAGACCTCTCCGGCTCCGGCTATCGCTTCATGGGAGGGCGCCTGGTCGCGACCGAGCATGGACCGGCGGTGCTGTTCATGTACGACGATGACCATGGGACGCGACTGGTCATGCTGACGCGGCCCATGGCGACCGAGCAAAACGCGCCGATGTCGCCGCTCGCCCAGGGCACCGTCAATGGGTTCGCGTGGGCTGTTCATGGGATGGGATATAGCCTCGTCGGATCGCCTCCCGCCGAAGCGCTGCACCCGATCGCCGATGAGGCCCGCCGGCAGATCGCGCGCGATGCCTGAGCCGTCGCCGTGGCGCCCTCTCGGCCGCCGCCACGACGGCTTGATCGGCGGCGGCCGAGAGGGCGCGAGCGCGGGCGTTTTCCTGCCGCGGTTGGAACGGCACCGTTCGTGAACCGTCATGGTCCGGCTCGACCGGACCATCGGCGGAAACACACGGGTGAGAGCGCGTTTGGAGTGGACGATGGCACGGTCGAGCCGCATAGGCATCAAGATAAGGCTGGCGAAGGGAAAACCTTCCCCCGAACGTCATCCTCGGGCTCGACCCGAGGATCGGCCTGCCCGGGCACCCTGTCCGACTTTTGACTTCATCGCATGTCGAGAGATCCTCGGGTCGAGCCCGAG
>PLSZ01000283.1 GCA_003164305.1 Acetobacteraceae bacterium | reverse complement strand
ATGACGAATTTCAGGCCGGAGGATGGCGAATTTCCGGCCGGAGAATAACGAATTTCAAGCCGGAAGATAACGAATTGGGCGGGCCGACCGGCAAAATGAGAACTGCTGTCATGACGGTCCCGATCGGCTCTTTTCGCCGCCGGGAATTGAACTTCGGTTACCCGAACACCCGCTCAAAAATCCGGTCCACGGCTTTCGTGTGCAACGCCGGATCGAATGCCGCGTCCAGTTCCGCCGCGGACACGCGACCCATCACCTCCGGATCGGCTGCCAGGTTGTCCCGGAACAACCGCCCCTCCGGCGCGCCAAGTTTGGTCCATGTCGCCATGGCGCATCGTTGCGTGATCGCATAGGCGTCTTCCCGCGAAATTCCCGACCGCGCCAGCGCCAACAATACTTCACCGGAATAAACCACCCCGCCCAGACTATCCAGATTGGCGCGCATCCGGTCCGGATACACCAACAGCCGGTCCATCATCCCCGCCAGCCGCGTCAGCGCGAAATCCAAAGTGACCGTCGCATCGGGCCCGATCGCCCGCTCGACGCTGGAGTGGCTGATGTCCCGTTCATGCCACAGTGTCACGTTCTCCAGCGCCGGAATGACAGCGGAACGAACGATCCGCGCCAGGCCCGTCAGGTTTTCGCTCAGCACCGGATTCCGCTTGTGCGGCATCGCCGAGGAACCCTTTTGCCCAGGATGGAAGAATTCCTCGGCTTCCCTCACTTCGCTTCGTTGCAGATGGCGGACTTCGGTGGCCAGCCGCTCGATCCCGCTGGCGATCACCCCAAGCGTCGCGAAGAAGGCGGCGTGGCGATCGCGCGGAATGATCTGGGTGCTGATCGGCTCCGGCTTCAGGCCAAGTGCCGCGGCAACATATTCTTCCACCGAAACATCCAGATGCGCGAAGGTGCCGACCGCCCCGCTGATCGCGCAAACCGCGACTTCCTCGCGCGCGGCCAGCAGCCGGCGGCGCCCGCGATCGAACTCCGCGTAATGACCCGCCAGCTTCAGTCCGAATGTCGTGGGTTCCGCGTGGATGCCATGACTGCGCCCGATCGTCAGCGTGTATTTATGCTCGAACGCCCGCTTCTTCAGCGCCTCCAGCACCGCGTCGAGATCCTTCAGCAGCAGATCGGCCGCCTGCGTCAGTTGCACCGACAGACAGGTATCGAGCACGTCGGAACTGGTCATGCCCAGGTGCACGAAGCGGCTGTCCGGGCCGACCGACTCGGCGAGCCAGGTCAGGAACGCGATCACGTCGTGCCGGGTCTCCCGTTCGATGGCGTCGATCCGCTCGATATCCGCCGGACCGATGGCGGCGAGTTTCAGCGCGCCCTTCTCACGGATCGCGCGCGCGGCGGATTCCGGGATCGCGCCCGCGCGGGCCATGCCTTCGGCCGCGAGGGCCTCGATCTCGAACCAGATGCGGTAGCGATTTTCCGGGGCCCAGATGCCAGCCATTTCGGGGCGGCTGTAACGCGGAACCATGCGACCTCGCCGAAGTGGGGGGACGGATTATAGGGTGTGATTTCGACCCGCCTGGGTTAACACGAACCCCGCATCAGCGTCGAGGATCGAGTGGATTTCGCGTTATGGTCCGCCGACCTGGCGGTGCTGGCTCAGGTGGTGATGATCGACGTGGCGCTGGCCGGCGACAACGCCGTCGTCGTGGGAATGGCGGTCAACGGCCTGCCCGCCCGCCAGCGGCGCTCCGCGCTGCTACTGGGCATCGGCGGAGCGGCCGTATTACGGATCCTGCTCGGCACGACGGCCTTGCGGTTGCTGGAAATCATTGGGCTGACGCTGGCCGGCGGGCTGCTGCTGCTGTGGGTGTGCTGGCGCATGTTTCGGGAACTGCGCGCCACGCCCCACGCGTACGGCGAGAGCGGCCCAGGCAAGACCTTGCGGCAGGCGATGTGGCAGATCGTCGTGGCCGATCTGTCCATGAGCCTGGACAACGTCCTGGCGGTCGCCGGCACCGCGCACGGCCATCCCTGGGTGCTGGTGGCGGGATTGGTGTTGTCGGTGGTGCTGATGGGCGCGGCGGCGACGGTGATCGCGCGCGTGCTGGACCGGTTCCGCTGGATCGGCTGGATCGGCCTGCTGATCGTGCTGCGCGTGGCGATCGACATGATCTGGACCGGCGGCTGGGGCGTCTTCGGCCGGCTGTCATAGCGACCCGGGTCGTTGGAGAGCGAGACACGCTCTCTCGATCATTATGGAGTAGGGTAAGCGCCGGGAGAGGTCGAAGTTACTCCTCCCTGCCCCGGCGCCTGATCCGTATGTCCTCTTCGCTCTGTCCCTGGCTCTGGCCAAATTAAATGATGTACCATATATTGGGAGACCATCGAATGGGCCCTCGGAATGACCACCAGGAACCAACAGCGTCGTGACCGTTTCGGCGGCCTGATCGCCCAGGTGGCGCGGCAGTGGCGCCGCGCGGTCGATCTCCATCTGCGCCCCTTCGGCCTGACCGAGGCAACCTGGCTGCCCCTGATCCACCTCGCCCGCGCGCCGGAGCCCATGCGGCAGAAGGACCTCGCCGCCTCCCTGGTGCTGGACGGCTCCTCGGTGGTGCGCCTGCTCGATCAGCTGGAGGCGGCCGGCCTCATCGAACGGCGCGAGGAAACCGGCGACCGGCGCGCCAAGACGATCACCGTCACGTCGCGCGGGATGGCGATCATCGACCGGGTCGAAGCCGCCTCCCGTGACGTCCGCGCCGCGACGTTGGCGGGCCTGTCCGACGCCGACATCGAAAGCGCCACGCGCGTGCTGGACCTGGTCTGCCGGAACCTCGCGAAGGCGGACGCATGAGCGGACCCGCGGCCCCCGCCCATCCGGCGCAGGATCACACGACGCTGAGCCCAGGGGTGCGGTTCATCGTGACGGTGTGCACCGTCATGGCGACGCTGATGCAGTCGCTGGACAGCACCATCGCCAACGTAGCACTGCCTTACATGCAGGGCACGATGTCGGCCAGCGAGGAAGAGATCAACTGGGTCCTGACCAGTTACATCGTCGCGGCGGCGATCATGACGGCGCCGACCGGCTTCCTCGCCGCCCGGTTCGGCCGCACGCGGCTGTTCGTGACCGCCGTGGCTGGTTTCACCATCGCATCGATCCTCTGCGGCATGGCGCAATCGTTGCCGGAGATCGTGCTGTTCCGCGTTTTGCAGGGCATGTTCGGCGCCGCGCTGGTGCCGCTGTCGCAGTCCGTGATGTACGACATCTATCCGCCGGAGCAACGAGGCACCGCGATGTCGGTCTGGACCATGGGTGTCATGATCGGCCCCATCTGCGGCCCCATACTGGGCGGCTGGCTGACGGAAAACTACAGTTGGCGCTGGGTGTTTTACATCAACGTNNTCGCACGGCAATTCCGCGCGGCTCGACTGGATCGGCTTCAGCGCGTTGAGCCTTGGCATCGGCGCGCTGCAAATGCTGCTCGACCGCGGCGAAACATTGGACTGGTTCGGATCGCGCGAAATCGTCATCGAGGCGTGCGTCGCGGGGCTTGGGTTTTACGCCTTCATCGTGCAGTTCTGCCTGGCGCCGCGGCCGTTCATCTCTCCGGGATTGTTCAAGGATCGCAACTACGTCGTGGGCGTCGTGCTTTATTTCATCATGGGATTGATCATGTACGCGACGCTGGCGTTGCTGGCGCCGTATTTGCAAACCCTGATGAATTATCCGGTCGTCACCGCCGGGCTTGTGCTCGCGCCGCGCGGCGTCGGATTGATGCTCGCGGCGATGATGTGCGGGCGGTTGCTCGGCAGGGTCAGTCCGCGGCTGCTGGTGGGTCTCGGCTTCGTTTCCGGCGCCTACGCGCTGTGGGAGATGACGTCCTGGACGCCCGATGTCTCGGAATTCGGCATCGTCAGCGCGGGGTTTATTCAGGGCATCAGCATCGGCTTCCTGGCCATCCCGATCAACATCATCGCCTTCGCGACGTTACCGTCGGAGCAACGCATCGCCGCCACCAGCGTCTACAGCCTGATGCGCAACCTGGGCTCCGCGATCGGCATTTCCGTGACCGGCGCGCTGCTGGAGATCAATACGCAGGTCAATCACGCGATCATCGCGGCGGACGCGACGCCGTTCAATCGGGCGTTGCAGTCGGGCGCGGCGGAGCGGTTCTGGAATCTGGGGTCCGCGCACGGCGCGGCGATGTTGAACCAGGAGATCACGCGGCAGGCGCGGATCATCGCGTATGTGGATGATTTCAAGTTGATGCTGGTGCTGGCGGTTCTGGCGATTCCGCTGTTGTTGCTGACGCGGCCTTCAAGGGGTGGAGTGAGCGCGAAGGAGCGTCGGTAGCCGGCGGACCCCCATCACTCGTGCCGCCCCCCGCGGGACTCGACGTCCAAAAATAGCCAGACGCCAACATGGGCGTTGCCAGGCGCATTGGCTCGCGTTCTTCCGCATGAACAAAGGAAAAAGCCGCCACCTCGAGGGATGGCGGCTTTCAGAGGCTTTCGGCGCCGCCAGCCGGAAGCGGGCCGCGACAGCCCTGAGCTCCCGCAAGCTCCCGTCAGCAAACATTCCGCTGACGGAATGACCGCTCACGGAAAACGAAACCCAGTCCCAGCAAGCCAGTCCCGAACAAAGCAATCGCCGGAGGCTCCGGCGCGGGCAGCGGACCAGGATTGGAAGAGAACGTGCCGGTGCCAGCCCCATCGAACGTACCAGCGGCGGGGTAGGCCTGATTGGCGGTCACCACGCCAGTCGCGAAATCCGGAATAAGCGAGGACAGGCTAAAGGAGCCGTCTTCGTCGGTCTCGTCAAGGAAGGCAAGGAACTGCGACGTGAATACAAGCTGACTAAGGTTCCCGGCGGTCGCGCTGGCGTCGAAACTGGCGCCACTGGAACCAATATGAGAACTGAACTGAGCGCCGGTGGTTGAAGGACTGCCCGTCACCGAGAATGTTCCGGATAGCAGGTTCGCACCGGGCATCATGCCGGTGTCGATGAATGAAAACGTGCCTGAATATCCCGCTTGCGTGAGACTATCTCCCGCGCCGCAACTCACACCGCACGCGCCTATCGAGTTGCTGGTCGCCGTCAAAGTAAAATTCGCGCTTTCAGGACCGCTGAACGGCACACCCGAGACACCCGAAAAAGAAAAATAGACGGCTCCCGACACTGTCACTGTCGTCGTCGTCCCAGACGTTGAGATATTCCACAACTGGGCCGCCCCATTCTGCTGGACGAACTGAGCGAATGTCACCGGCGCCGCGTTCGCCGAAGTGACGAGCGCGCAGATCGCGAGAGTCGCGGCTGTACAACTGCGAGAAGCGCTCGCAAGCAAGATTGACTTCATTTTTAAATTTCCTTTCATGTCGGATATTCGACAAGCAGGAAGAACGCAAGCCGCGTGCCAGACCGGTAACCCGAACTAACTATTATTATATTCCTTGTGAGCGAAGATTGAATATCGGAGAGTGTAAAATTTTTTGATATAATAAATATCGAAAAATCCGGCATAATATTACTGAGAATTCACGAGAACTATATGGAACTATATTAGAACTCCACCTGATGACCGCCTCCGCGCCCGTGACGCGAGCGCTCGATCCGATTGAATTCCGATTGAATAAAGCGCCACGGTCCAGGGCGTTACGTCACCAGCAACCTCATCGCCTCCCCCACTCCCGTCCCGCGATCGATCCCGTTCCACGCCTCAAACGCCCGAGCCGCCCGCTCCACCCCCAGTACCGGCTCCGCCAGAGACCGAAACTTAACCGCCACCTCCTCATCGTCCATCGGATTGGTCGCATCCCCCCGAGGATCGGCGATCTCGATCTCCGCCCGCCGCCCATCCGTCGCCACCGCCGTCACCCGCATGACGATACGCGCAGGGAACAAAGCCTCGATCGCCGCGTCCTCGCGCACGCCGATCTTCGCCATCAGCGGCCGCAGCGACTTATCCAGATAAGCCCTCTCATCGAACGACCCCAGCGTGATCGTCCCATCCATCAACGCCCGAGCGAAAATATACGGCAAACTGTGATCCGCCGTTTCGCGCGTGGAAGGATCCCACTTCTCCGGCTCGCTGCCGATCTCATGCCACGCCGACCAGTACGTCGCGATATCGATGCTGGCGATGTCCTCGACCCCCATCTCCTCCCGCAACCGCAGCGCCGCCCACACCCCGGCCTGGGCATTATACTCCACCGGCCAGTATTTCAGCCGGATCCAGGGAAACTTCCACTCGCCGCCATCGACGCCGAACTTGTCCAGTTCGAACGGCCCGGTGACCTGCTCCCACAACCCGTGCCGCCCCTCGAACGGAGCATCCGGGCCGGTCATCCCGTCCGCCGCCAACAGCGTCGCGAACACCGCGTTGCGGATCGCGAACGCCGTCGCCGCGCCCTTCCACAACGACAACTTCCCCGCCCTTGTATTCCGCATCGGCACGTTCGCCACCGACGTGATCGCGATCGCATGCGCCAACCGCTCCATCGGCAGCCCCAGCANNCCCTTCTCCCGCATCTGTGTCGGAGGGATCATCTGGAACGCGACCTCGTACGCCACCACCATCGCCGTCAGTAGCCGCTTCCCGTCCGCCCCCGCCGAGCCGGCCAGCGCCAGCAACGCCCCCAGCATGTCGGAGGGATGCCCGGCGTGCCAGGCGTCGTTGAAGTCGAGGTAACGGATCATGACGGTGTTGAGGAACGCCGCCTCCTCCGCCGGCGCCGCCACCAGGCTGCCGATCACCGCCCCCGCGTGGCGCGACGGAGCGGCCCCCTCGACGATCCGGCGGCCGATCCGAGCCGCCTCGCAGTCCAACCCGCCAAACGCGCAACCGATCGAGTCGATCAAACTGCGCCGCGCATGACGCAGGATTTCCGGCGGGATCTGCTCATAGGTCAGGGAGGAAGCGAACGTCGCCAGCCGCCGCGTCAGATTGTCCATCGCAACACCTCTGAAACAAAATTCACTGACCCGAAGCCGCCACCGGCACGGCGCCCCCGGCGTGCCGCGAGGCCACGAACCGCATCGGCATCACGATCACCGCCGCCGTGGCGAACGCCACCCCGCCAAAGATCATGGCGGCATCAAAGCTGTCCGTCACCGTGCGTAGCCAGCCGAACACGAACGGCCCGAGGAACCCGCCGAAATTGCCGACCCCGTTGGCGATCGCCATGCTCGCCCCGGCGGCATCCTTGGGCACGGAATCGGCGACCAGGATCCAGTACGTCGTGATCCGCCCGAACCACAGCGCCACGGTCATTGTCAGGCAGAAAAGCAGCAGCACCAGATGATCGTGCCCGATGCCCGCGGCCAGCAGCATGAACACGCCCGCCAGGAACGTCGGCACCAGCATGTGCCACTTCCGCTCCCGCATACGGTCCGAACTGAAGGACAGCAGCAGCGCCATCCCGATACTCGCGACATACGGGATCGCGCTCAGCAGCCCCGACATCCCGATCGTATGCCCGGCCTCCACCAGCAGCGTCGGCAGCCAGTACGACAGCCCCCACAGCGCCGTCAGCCCGAGCAAATTATACGCCGACAGCAGCAGCACCACCGGGTTCCAGATCACGCGGAACCAGTGGCGCTGGGATACGGCGTCCTCGTGTGCCTCGGCGTCCAGCGCGGCGATCAACCGGGCTTTCTCGGCCGGCGGCATCCAGTTGGTCTGGCGCGGGTCGTCGTCGATCGCCCACCACCACACCGCGCACCACAGCAACGCCGGGATCGCCGTGACGACGAACATCGTGTGCCAGCCCCACGCGCCCACCGCGAAGCCGCACAACGGGTTGCCGAGGGCGATGGCGACCGGCGTCCCCATCAGCACCATGTTGGCCCGCGCCCGCTCGTCCCGCGTGAACCACGCCCGCATCAGCACCACGAAACCGGGCAGCGTGCCGCCCTCCGACAGGCCGAGCAGAAACCGGTTGATCACCAGCTCCGTCTCGCTGTGCACCAGCGCCGTGGTGGCCGAGATCACCGCCCACCCAATGCCAAGCATCATCAGCGTGCGTTTGGCGCTCCACACCGACGCCAGCCGCCCCATCGGAATTTGCAGCGTCAGATAACCCCAGAAGAACACCCCGGTCGCGAATCCGATCGCCGTCGCGCTGAGCCCCAGTTCCGCTCGCATCGAAGGAAACGCCAGCGCGATATTGGCGCGATCGACCTGCGACATCACCAACATGATCAACGTCACGCCCTGAATGCGGATCCAGCGGTTGCGATGCGGCGCGATCATGCGGACGGATGCGCGAAGCGCGGAGATCGGGCCAGGAGCGAGGCGGATGGCATGGACGAGGTTTCCTGGCGGTCGGATGCGAGCCTTGGATGCGAAACTCCGCCGTTTAAGCGAGGTGGTCAATCGTCGGCCCGTCCCCGCACAGGGCCATCGCTCGAACCAACGGTGGGTCAGCGCCCCTCCCGGGCCGGGGGCTTGTTTGGCCAAGATAAGATTTTTGCCACGGATGCACACAGATACGCACAGATATTCACGGTTTTATATAGCAGCCGCCACCAGCGCGGCCGCCACTCATTCTCACAAAACGAGACGCCGGATCCCACCTCCTGACCAGGAGGTGCGCCGTGAGCGTCCTGGGTTCGCTGCCAGACTGGATTGACTCGCCCATAACAACATGGGCGGAATTCCGTGATGAACCGGGGGACGGCAGGCAACATTCTAACATTTGGCGGTCTTTACGGGGCTGCGGCGCCGCGGCGATTCAAGCACTCCTGAGGGAGTGCCCTAACGTGCCACCTTACATAATTCCCCATTTCATTCGCCGTCCGATTTGGTCGGTGCCGCCGTTTGTGATTTTAACCGTCGTTTATGGGTTATGGGGAATACGAGCGATTCGTTCATACGAATGGTTTCCACACTCATCGCTGAGCGTTGGTCCCCCCGCGCCCGTTGGCGCAACTCACTCCACGACCACGCCCACAATTCAGGCGCCTGGCCATGCCACGATGCTGGACCTCACGCCAGCGCGGATTATCGCGACGGCGGATGAAACTCGCGCAAACGCTTTCAGGTACGTGCTGAAAAAGGGGCATACTTCAGAGGGTATTGATCGGTTGACCGTACCAGTGGCGACGATGATGGTGGCAGTGGACCAGATGCGGAAGTCTCGGCAGCAAGGCGTGTATGTGGTCGCCGAGGTTCGACCCGCGCGCAATCTTCGCCGCGACTGATCCCTCCGTCTCCGCGAAGCCGTGTTGAGTTAGCCTGTCCGCCAAACGCCGGTAAGTGGGACCTGCCCGCTTCAACCCGGCCCTCAGAAATCGGCTGGCGCTCCGCGCTGAGGAGCAGAACTGACGTACACCCGCCGAGCCACCTCGGCCTTTGGAGCATCGCCCGACGCCGTTCGGCAGCGTGAGCAGCCAGGTCCAAATCAGACGCGGTTTCTGATTTCTATACGGCGTCAAATCGACACCGCATGCCCAACATGGTCGTGTCAGCCGCGACGAATGATAACCGGCGATTCGGCTAAAGTGGCATCCGATGTCTGGCATACGCTCGGGCTCGGGGCCGAGGGAACGTCTTCACGGTTTCCTTCGACGGCAAATTGCTGTTCACTGCGTCGGATGGCATTTGTTCAAACGTGGGGGCATCGCTCTTTGGACGACAGCAGACAGCGTGACGCATTTTGATACGTTGTCGGTCCGATTGCTTCCGCGATCGCGGAAGCAATCATCGCCGAGACACCAATGACCCAACAGAAAATCGCGATTCTGTGGCGCGGCGATGCGACGTCGCGTCAGGCCGCGACACCGCGGAACAATCGGTTCTTCCGCGTCTTTGAGGAACTGGACGCACTCGGTATCCACGCCGAACCTGCCGTCTATGCCGATGAACTGGTGGACCAGGTTCGGGCGCGACTCATGGCCGTGGACGGCGTGCTCGTCTGGGTCGATCCGATTCACCAGGGTCTCACCCGCATTGTGCTCGATGCTCTGCTGCGCGATGTCGCCGCGAGTGGCCCGTGGGTCAGCGCGCATCCCGACACGATCCTGAAGATGGGCACAAAGGAAGTGCTTTACCGCACGAAGCACCTTGGTTGGGGCGCTGATACCCATCTCTATCGCGACGCGGCCGAATTCGGCGCCGCGTTTCCAGACCGGTTGCGCGTATCGGGGCCGCGCGTGCTCAAGCAGAATCGCGGCAATGCCGGCCAGGGTGTGTGGAAGGTTGAACTCGCCGCGCCATCCACCGCGGACAACATCCCCATCCGTGTGCTGCACGCCGAACGCGGCAGCACGCCGCGGGAAACCGTGTTGGGCGATTTCATGAATGGCTGCGAGGCGTATTTCGTGCCGCCTGGCGGTTGCATCATCGATCAACCGTTTCAGCCCCGCCTGCCAGAAGGAATGATCCGCTGCTACATGGTCGCGGACAAGGTGATTGGCTTCGGCCACCAACTCGTCAAAGCACTGATCCCGCCACCGCCCGAGGGGCCCGATGCGCCATCGGCGCAACCGGGTCCGCGCATCATGCACGGTGCCGATGCGGTTCCCTTCCAGATGCTGCGGGCGAAGATGGAAAACGACTGGACCCCGCGAATGATGCGCGTCCTCGGGCTCGATGCGGCGGCGTTACCGATCATTTGGGACGCGGACTTCCTCTTCGGCACACGCACGCCGTTGGGGGAGGACACATACGTGCTCTGCGAGATCAATGTCAGCTCGGTTTTCCCCATCCCTGACGGCGCGCCCGCGGCCATCGCGCGGCTCGCGACGCAGCGGTCGCGCGATCGCACCTGACATGACCGCGCGTTCGACGCGGATCCTCCGCGGCGCCGGCCATGGCCTGATTGGCGCTCGTACGAAACAGTCGTTCGTTCGGGCGATTGATATTATTCAGCCACCGCGTGCTTCATCATTTCGCGCGGGCCCGCCCAGACCTTGACCCGGTCCACTTCCGAAAGTTTCCCAATGTGGGCCGCGAGCCGCGCGTCTCCGAATGTCCCAAGAGAGTGTTGCATCGTGCGATTCCCGTTCGTTGGTTACCGCGAGGCAGAGAATCGTACTGGCATCGAGCCGGGCCATGACGTGTGTCAACGTTTCGGACCGTCGGTATAAATCGACAGCGACCGGTCCAGCGCCTCCCGCGCCGTCACGAATCTCTTAATTCACGCGACATGTCTTGCTGGCATGTCGCACGGGTCCACACGCCGCCGCGCGGCGTCCAGTCGCGGCCCCGTGACGACAAGCGGCGCGCAACCCCGCGCTTCCCACATCGCCGCCACATCCCTCGTCACCGATGAGAAATCCGGATGCAGCGCGATCACGTCGCCACCGTTCCCGAACCTGTGACGATCACCCATATCGAGATAGCTCTCACAAGGTAAGCCCTCGGCCAGCAGCACATCATGCCGCTCAAACTCAACGTGATAGTAGGTCACTTCATCCCTTGGCACCTGCTGAATGGTCGTGCCGTTGATCAGATGCTTGATCGGGATCAGCACGCCATCGACGAATACGGCATGATCGGGCGACAAATAAAGATCCCGCCGCGGCTGTCCGGGCGCGAATGCACGCGCGGCGACGCGCACTGGCCATACACTGGCCGGGTTCGGATGGCGGAGGCAGTCCACCCCGCGACGGCCGATCGAGGCGATCGGCACAGGTTCAGGCTGTGACCGAACCGGCAGAAGATCGCCTTCGCGTAGGTCTTCGACGGGAATGTCCCCGGCTTCGGTCAGGATGCTCGTGCCGGCGGCGAAGCAGCCAACCACGACATCGTTCCCGTTGCCGTCCGTCGAGTAGGCAAACGTAAACCCAATATAATTTCCCTCAAGATTCAGCGCCGCCTGCACGGACGTACCGTTCATGACCGTCAGCACACCGCCATTGGACGGCTGTGCCGGATCTGGGGTATAAACAGGGACACCGGTCACCGGCGTCGCCACCAAATCGATCTTGTCCCCATGCTGGAACCCCGCGATGGTGGCGGTGAATGTAGACGGCGATTCCAGCTTCAGCTCCCCCCTGCCGTCGAGGAAGACCGTCGTATTGTCGGTATTATACATATCGGCCACGGCGAAACTCGCCAGCGTGATCACGCCGCTTCCGGTCAGGCTGCCGGTCGTGACGATCGTCCCCTCCGAGGCGAGGGACATCGTGCCGTCGTTGAAGATGATCCCCGCATCGAGGACACCGCCCGCGGCCACGCCCACCGTGCCGAACTCATTCACGGTAAGCGTGCCGACGGTAACCGTGCCCGCCGAACCACCGACCGCAAGCGCCGCCGCCGCGCCGCTGCCGTTCAGCACGATGCTGGCCGGATCGAGAACTCCTGTCACGCTCAGCGTGCCGGCGGTCACCGTCACCGGACTGACCTGCGAGGCGCTGGCCGAATTGATCTGCACCGCGGCCAAGGTGCCGTCGAGTGTGAGGCTGCTCGGATCGAGCACGCCGTTCGCGGTGACCGTGCCGGCGTTCACGGTCAGCGGTCCACCCTGAAACGCGCTGGCCGCATTGATCACCACCGCCGCCGCCGTGCCGTTCAGTGTGATGCTGCTTGGATCGAGGACACCGGCCGCGGTGACGGTGCCGGCGCTCACCGTCAGCGGGCCTCCGTCCAACGCTCCCGTCGAATTGATCAACAGCGTCGCCAGGGCGTCGTTCAGGGTGACGCTGTCCGGATCCTCGGCCGCGCCGATCGTCACCGAATAGATGCCAGGTACGGTGGTATCGATCGTGGCGTCGTCGGTCGTCCCGGGGACCCCCGCCGGATTCCAGTTCGTCCCCGTCTCCCAGCTTCCGCCGCCCGTGTTAGTGAATGTTTTCGCCGTCATCGCCGCCTCCCCTCCAGGACGGTGCTCTGACCTGGAATGACGATGAGCGCAGCACGTTCATGGCTATTCCACAATGGTTCAAACGCTCCGCGCCGGGAGCAAATTAACATGCCCGGTTTATGCAGCTCGTCATTTGGGGTAGACCCGACATGGCGAAGTCGAAGTTCAAGTGGAGGAGTTGGCCGGTCCGGTTCAGATCCGTCGCACGATACCTGTGCATAAAGGGACCATTTCGTGGGGAACCCGGATTCCAAATCCAGACTTCCTTTATTTCTTGTTTCTTAAGCAGCGCGACAGGCGTTCGGATTTCAGATCCCGACTCGCTTTACGCGCGACCTCGACGCGGCGCCGATTCACATATTCGGGTTGCATGACCTCTACCCAGGGCACCACCGGGCTGGCATTCAGGCGTGGATGCGTGTTCACGGCCGGTTGCCACGGCGGTAAGGCGCGGGCTATTGCGGGCCGTTCCATCCATAGAACCAATTAAGGGCCATGGCAGTCTCGGCGAGTGTCGCTTTCATCTGCCCAGGAATCGGCATTTCAGGGGGAATGAACGTCGTCTATCGGCACGCGATGGCCCTGGCCGAGGCAGGCGTTCAGGTCAGCCTGGTTCATCCTGAGGTCCCAACACCCGACGATGTACGGTGGCATCCGATCCGGAGTTGGATGGATCGTGCCAATCCGCGCTGGCTGTCGATGGAAGCGGCGTCCGCCGAACGTTTCGATATCGCTGTCTGCACGTGGTGGGAGACGTTGTTCGACCTGCCCAAACTCGACGCCGGTGCCTATGTCTATTTCGTGCAGTCGATCGAGTCGCGGTTCTACCCGGAAGAGGAACGGGTGACCCGGGTGGCGGTTGAAGCGACCTACCGGTCGGGGGTAGGCATTGTCACCGAGGCACACCGGATCGCCGGATATTTGCTGGATACGCACGGACAACAGGCGTCGATCGCATCGAACGGTATCGACAAATCCATCTATCGGGAGGATGGCGAACGCATCGCTCCCAGGACGCCCGGCCGTTTGCGGGTCCTCGTGGAGGGCGCGGCCGATGTCTGGTTCAAGAACGTGCCGACCTCGGTCCGCCTCGCCCGGGAGGGAGGCGCGGATGAGGTCTGGCTGCTGACCACGTCGGACATCGATGCCCTGCCCGGCGCCGATCGGGTGTTCTCCCGCGTGCCGCAGGAGGCGACCGCGCCGATATACCGGTCCTGCGACCTCGTGCTGAAGCTCAGTCTGGTCGAGGGGATGTTCGGCCCGCCGCTGGAAATGTTTCACTGTGGCGGAACCGCGATCGTCTATGACGTGACGGGTCACGATGAATATATCCGCGACGGCTACAACGCGATGGTCGCCCGCTCTGGCGATGAAGGCGATGTCCGCCATCTGGTGGCTTCGCTGCGTGGCGATCCCGCCGCGCTCGATCGGCTGAAGGCGAATGCCCGGGAAACCGCCGCGGCCTGGCCTGACTGGCCGGAGAGCGGACGCCAGTTCCACGCCGGATTACTGGCGGCGGCGGAGCGATCGAGCGCCGGACGCATCGAACTGCGGCGTCTCGCGGATGTGGCGCGGGACTTCCTCAATGCGCATTGGATCGAAATGGAATTGCATGGCAACGGCCAACTCAGGCAAACGCATGAGCGGGCGATGGAAGCTCTCCGCGACGAATTGAACCTCGATCCGGTTCGCGAAGAACTCTACGAGCGGATCCGTCGTCATCAGGCGTTGGAAGCGGAGCTTCAAACCATTTTGGGCTCCAAATCATGGCGGGTTACCGCGCCGCCGCGGGCTTTGACCGGCCTGTTGCACCGGGCAAGACAGTAGCGCCGCGATCCGCCAGCTTGTTCCCGCCCGACCCGATGGCGCCTTCAAACCCCCGCCAGCACCACGCCGCCCGTGGCCGTGATCTTATTCCCGCTCAACGCCACCCCGCTCAACGTGATCGTGCCGCCTGGGCCCAGAATCGTCGGGTTGCCGCAATCCGCCCGGATCGCGCCGCCGTTGATCGTGCCGCCGGCCAACCCGTGCTCGGTTCCTTCCTCGCCACAGGCCAGGACACCGTGATCCGAATCGTTCGCCCCTTTGATGATGGCGGCTCCGGTGATCCGGAACGGGACCGTGGCACCGTTGGGGATGTCGAACGGTTTTCCCGGCGCGGAGGCGAACGTGCCGCCGTTGACGATCAACTCCGGGCCTCGATACTTGATCGAGTGCGCCTCGTTCGTTCCGTTCGCGATCACGTTGGTCAGCGTCAGGCGGCGGCATTCGATGCCAACGTACAGGTTATGCGTGAGAGCCCCGGTGTTGGCCTTCAGCCCGTTGCGGCTGATATCGCTGTCGGAGATGGCGATGACGATCGGAAACCCGCCGTGCCCGACGCCGCATTGGTTGTTGGTCAGCATCACCTTGTTGATTGTCAGGTAGCCGCAGCCCGCGTCCGGCCGAATCGCCGAGGTCAATTGCCCCTGACCCTGATCCATCGCGACATTCGTGATGGTGCCGTTCTGGATAATGGAATCCGCCGTCGGACACAGCAGCGCCTTGCCGCGGGCCAACGCGCCCGTCTTGCCGGCGGCATTGAAGGTCGCGCCACCGAGATCGATCAGCAGCGGAACGTCCCAGGCCGGCGGCGTATCGGTGTAGATTCCAGCGGAAAGTTGAA
>PLSZ01000252.1 GCA_003164305.1 Acetobacteraceae bacterium | reverse complement strand
TCAGGCCGGAGGATGACGAATTTCAAGCCGGAGGATGACGAATTTCAGGCCGGAGGATGACGAATTGGGCGGGCCGACCGGCAAAATGAGAACCGCTGAAGGGAGCCAGCCTGATCGGAGACCGCGCCAATGGCCGAGGACGGGGGGAAGCCGTCCTCGGCCATCGTAGACCCCGGGTCCCAACGTCAGAAGCATGATCCGCGACGCGAAGCGTGTCGCGGCGGGGGGATCACGCGGAAATATTCAGATTGCCGCGCCTTGGAGCATTTGCCCTCGCCCATGCGACATCCATGCGTTGACGGCCCCGAACGGCGCCCGTATAAGCCGCCGCTCATCACCAGCGTCCCCGGTTGGGGCGCCGTATCCGCGTTTGCGCGGGTCCAATAAGCCTGGAGAGCAGTCGTGAAGCGCACCTATCAACCGTCGAAGCTTGTCCGCAAGCGCCGCCACGGGTTCCGTTCCCGGATGGCCACCGTCGGCGGCCGCCGGGTGGTGGCGAACCGCCGCGCCAAGGGCCGCAAGCGGCTCTCCGCCTGAGGACTGACGGCCGTCCGCCGGCCGAACCCCGCGTGTCCCAGCTTCTTCCTTCCCCCGCCCGCCTGAAGCGCCGCGCGGAATTCCTGCGCGTGGCGGCGAAGGGCAGGAAAGTCGCGACCCATGGGTTGGTGCTGCAGGCGTTACCCCACGCAGACCCTGGGCCGGCACGGATCGGCTTCACGGTCACCAAAAAAGTGGGCAACGCGGTCGTCCGCAACCGCACGAGGCGCCGGCTGAAGGAAGCAGCGCGGCTGGAACTGACGCAACACCCGGTGTCGGGCGTCGATCTGGTGTTGATCGGGCGCGACTCGACCCGCGGGAGGGATTTCATCGATCTGCGCGACGACTTCCGGCGGGCCCTGCGCAAGGCCGGAGTCACGCCTCCGGTATCCGCCCTGGCCGATCCCTTGGTCGCGAGCGCATGAAGCAGAATACCGGCATCGCGGCCCATGCGGCGATCGGCGCCGTGCTGGCGTATCAATGGACCGTCCGGCCGCTGATCGGCGCCAACTGCCGCTTTTGGCCGAGCTGTAGCGACTACGCGATTGACGCCCTGAGGCAACATGGGGCAGTGCGCGGTGGCGCGCTCGCGGCGCGGCGCGTATTGCGCTGCAATCCTTGGCATGAAGGCGGTTGGGATCCGGTTCCGGAGCCTCGCCGCCCAACGGGGCATTGATGGATCAAAAACGGCTGATACTGGCGATCGCGGTTTCCCTCGCGATCATGCTGGGCTTTCAGGCCTTCGTGGCACCGCATCTGCCGAAGCCTCCGCCGCCGGTGCAGAACACGGCTGGCGCGCCCGCGACGATGTCGCCGAATGGACCACCGCCTGGCGTTGCCTCGGGTCCCGCGCAGCCCGTGCCGGAACCCGCGGCCAACCGGGTGGCGAAGAACGCGCCGCGTGTGGCAATCAACGCGAAGAAACTCTCCGGCTCGATCAGCCTGCTCGGCGCCCGGCTGGATGACGTCGTGCTGAAGGATTACCGCGACACGGTCGATCCCGACTCGCCCAACGTGCGCCTGCTGGAGCCCCGGTCGGACGACACCCCTTACTATGTGCAGTACGGCTGGACAGCGCCGGCCGGTGAGACGGTCGCTTTGCCCGGCGACGATACCGTCTGGACCGCGACCGGCGGCCCGCTGACCAGCGGCGGCAAGGTGACCTTGAGCTGGGACAATGGCCAGGGCCTGACCTTCCTGATCGATTTCGCGGTCGATGACGATTACATGTTCACCGTCCGCCAGAGCGTCAAAAACGCCGGCGGCCAACCGGTCGCCCTGCTGCCCTGGTCGCGCGTGCGCCGCGACTACAAGCCGAAGACCTCGGGCTATTACATCCTGCACGAAGGCATGCTCGGCTTCTTCGACGGCAGCCTGAAGGAAACCACGTACGACAAGGCCAAATCCGAGGGCGACAAACGCAACGGCATCGCCCTCGACGCGGCGACGACCAACGGTTGGGCTGGCATCACGGACAAGTACTGGCTGGCGGCGATGATCCCCGACCAGACCATCCCGGCGCATGTCTTCTTCCGCCACATCGAGGACAAAGGCGCGATCAATCCAGATCGCTACCAGGTCGATTACGTGACCCAGGACCCGGAGACGATCGCTCCGGGCGCCGAGGCGTCGCTGGACTCTCATCTGTTCGTGGGCGCCAAGGTCGTCCGGCTGCTGGACCGGTATGAAGCCCAGTTGGATCTGCCGCATTTCGATAAAGCGGTGGATTTTGGCATCTTCTTCTATATCACCAAGCCGATGTTCTTTGCCCTGGATTTCATTTTCGGCATCGTCGGCAATTTCGGAATCGCGATCATGGTGCTTACCGTGATCGTCAAGGCGTTGTTCTTTCCGCTCGCCAATTACTCCTATCGTTCCATGAGCAAGATGAAATTGCTGGCGCCGAAAATGGCGGAATTGAAGGAGCGCTATAAGGACGATCCGTCGAAGCTGCAGCCGGAGATGATGGCGCTGTACAAGGCGGAGAAGGTCAACCCGGCATCCGGCTGTTTGCCGATCGTCATCCAAATTCCGGTGTTCTTCTCTCTTTACAAGGTGATCTTCGTCACCATCGAGATGCGCCAGGCGCCGTTCTTCGGCTGGATCAAGGATCTGTCCGTGGTCGATCCGACCAACGTGTTCAACCTGTTCGGGCTGATCCCCTTCGACCCCAGCGTGTTCACGCCGTATCTGCACATGGGCGCGTGGCCGCTGATCATGGGCGTCACCATGTTCCTGCAACAAAAACTGAACCCGCCGCCGCCCGACCCGGTGCAGGCGAAGATGTTTCAGTTCATGCCCATCCTGTTCACCTTCATGATGGCCGGCTTCCCCGCCGGACTGATCATCTACTGGAGCTGGAACAACACTCTTTCGATCGGGCAACAATGGCTGATGATGCGCCGCACCAGGCTGTCGCGACCGAACCTCGCCCGGACCTAAGCCCAGCTGGGCTGACCGACGAGGCCATCGAGGCTGGCCGGAAGCTGTTCGCCGCCGAATGCCGGTTCTTCTTCGGCGCCCAGAAGCTTGAGCAATTGCCGCCGCCGGCCGGGATCGAGATCGCCTTCGCCGGCCGCTCGAATGTCGGCAAGTCGTCGCTGCTGAACGCGCTGACCGGCCGCAACTCCCTCGCCCGCGTTTCCACCGAACCTGGGCGGACGCGGCAGTTGAACTTCTTCGATCTCGGCGGACGGCTGACATTGGTCGATATGCCGGGCTACGGCTACGCCCGCGCCTCGAAGCAGATCAAGGCCGACTGGCAGGGCATGATGTTCGATTACCTGCGCGGGCGGACGACGTTGCTGCGGGTGATGCTGCTGCTCGACTCGCGGATCGAGGTGAAGCAGGCGGACCACGACGTGATGGACCTGCTGGACCGGGCGGCGGTGACGTATCAGATCGTGCTGACCAAGGCGGATGGGCTGAAGCCGGGGGCACTGGCGCGCAAGCAGGATGAGATCGGCGCGTTGGTGGCCAAACACCCGGCCGCGTTCCCGGAAATCGCGACGACGAGTTCCGAGACCGGGGCGGGGATTCCGGAGTTGCGGGCGGTGCTGACGGGGCTCGTCAGCTGAGTCAGAGAATCA
>PLSZ01000611.1 GCA_003164305.1 Acetobacteraceae bacterium | reverse complement strand
GAGCGGCGGAGCCGGCCGGCGATGCGCCACAGTCCGGTTTTGCGTTCGTATCGCTCCGTTCGCTGGATGGTAAGCCATACGAACTCAGCATCGACGCCGGCGATCGCGACGTCTTTCATCAGGCGGTGGAGGTTGGCGGAACCCACGACGACAACTGGCGCTTCATCAATCGTTGGATCACCACGGGGGATGTCGTTTTCGATGTTGGAGCGAATATCGGGACAATCAGCATACCGGCCGCCATTCTGGGGGCGAAGGTTCACGCGTTCGAATTGCTGGCGGACAATGTGCGGCATCTGCCGCGCTCGGCGGAACGCAACGGCCTGACCTCGATGGTCGTCGTGCTCGGCGCGGTCTCCGATCGAAACGATCCGGTCGGTGTCGGCGGCACCAGCGCCTGGGGGACGGTCGTTGAGACAGCACCGTTGTTCAGCGCGACGCTGATCCTCGACGATTATTTCAGGGCGCGCGGACTACCACGCGTCGACCTGATGAAGATCGACGTCGAAGGATCGGAACTGGCCGCGTTGCGCGGTGCCGAGAGCATCATTGGCAACGGTTCGCCGGATATCGTCATCGAGGGAAACGTCGTGACGTCGGGCAACGCGGGATATTCCTACAGGGAAATCCTGGCGTTCCAGCTCGCGCGAGGATACCGGATATTCCGGTTGCACGCCGACCGGTTATGCCCGTGGGACAATGCGGTCCTTCAGGAAGTGGTGTTCGCGGATTATTTCGCGAGCAAAAGAAAGGATGCCGATATCACGCGGAGATCGGGTTGGGCCATATCGCCGATGACCTTGGAGGAGACGGTCGCCTCGATCCTGTTACAGGACGCGATGCCGGATCTGCATAAGCAATATCTGGTGGCGGTCGAACAATTCCTCGCCCCGGAGATCGTGGCGGATGGTCGCGTCTCGGCCTGTCCGCGCGACTGGCGTGGCCTGGATGACAAGCAGGTCCGTGAAGTCCTGCTGACCGGTGCAAGATAGAAACGGCTGTTCCGCGGTTCGCCTCGTTACTTCCCCGCCTCGCCTGGTTGCTTAACGGCGGGGCATCCCACGCGCCGACGGATCATGCTCCGGGATTACGCCGCCTGCGCCCACTCGCCGAGTTCGCGTCCGAAAGAGGCCCAGGTCGGGAGTCGCACGCCGGCGGCTTCATTCCATAGGCGGGCGGCCTCCGCGTCGTCCAGCAGTGCCTCGACGGCCTCGGCGATGGACGACGGGTCCATCCGCCGCAGCAGCCTCACCCCGGCCGGCAGCAGCCCGACACTCGGCAGCTCCGCGCTGGCGATGGCCGGAATGCCGGCGTGCAGTGCCTCATACGGCGGCAGGCCGAAGCCTTCCGCCTCGCTCGGCATTACAACCGCGCGAGCCTGCCGCAACACGTCCCGCAGCGTTTCGTCGGCCGGTTGGTCCAGCACCAGGAGCCGCGGATTATCGGTGTGACGGGCGAAGAAATCGCGCGCGCCGGTAGCCTCGGGGGCGATGCGGCCGGCGACGACAAGGCGGGCTGGCGATCCCCGGTCCCACAACGCCTGAAAGGCGTCCAGCAAGGCCTGAGTGTTCTTACGCGGCTCGACCGTGCCGATGCAGACGAAGTCACGTCGGCACGGGGTGAATGTCTGCCGCTCCAACCGGAGACCGTCGGCGCCGGGAGACAGCACGGGTCCGGGGACAAGCTGGGACGGGATCCGCGCCACCCGGCTTGTATAGTTCTGACGGGTTCGCTCGCTGAGGAACGCGACCCGGCTCGCCGCCCGCAGCGCGCGCAGGAAATGCATGCAGTGACGCGTCGTTCCGGGGGGGAACAGGCCGGGCAGCAGGAAAGGCAGGAAGTCGTAAACATACCACAGCAGAACGCTGCTGCCGGAAGCAAGTCGCAGGTAGGCCTCGGCTCGTTCGGGCCGATAAAACAACTCGAGGTTCAACAACCGCTCCGCCTGATTGTCCGGCAGCGGCTTCGCGGCCGCCATCGCCTGAGCGAGCGCGGACCGCTCCGCTGCCCGCGCCGCGGGTGTGCCGTCATCCTCGGCGCCAAGCACGGTCAGGACGCTTTCCGGCAGCGCCAGCAATCCGCCGTTGGTGTCAACCATGCATGGCAGCAACGGCGCCGGGCCGGGCCAATGCCGGATCGCTTCGCGCTCGACGCGCTGGATGCCGCTGCGCAGCGGATTGGCGATCAGTTCTGAAAGGTCGAGATGGACCGGCGCGGGCATCAGTTGGCCACGACCCCCGGCCGGGCGGCGGCGTGGGACGCCGCGTCAAGCGACAGCGCCTGACAAAGTCCCCGCGCGTAAGCGGCGAAGCTGCGTTGACCGGACCAGGCCTGGCGTGCCGCTTCCGGCCGCTCGGCCGCCAGACCGGCGTCCAGCAACTCGGCCAGCGCCTCCGCCAGCAACAGCGGGCTGATCGCATCAGGAATGCACCGGACGTAATCCGGCACGCCGACGGCGGCGCCGAGTGCTTCGTTCGTCACGGTTGGCAGGCCGGCCGCTGCGCAATCCAGCAGCCCCCCGGACAAACCGCCCAGACCGTAGGTGCGCAATTGCACCCCGAGGTCGGCGCCGAGCAGATAATCGCGATAGGTTTGTTCGGAGACATACCCGGACGCGAAACGGACATGGCGCTCCAGCCGCAATTCCGCCACCAGGGGGCGCAGCCCGGGAGCATCGATCTTTTCGTCGGTGAAGCCGCCAGCGAAATGCATGCTCGCTGCAATTCCCCAGCCGCGCAATAGTTCCAGCGCCCAGACACATTCTTCCGGCGCCTTGCTGTGATGCACGTGCCCGAAGGTGGCGATCACGATCTCCCCCGGTTCGACGCCCAGACGCGCCCTGGCCGCCGTCCGCCGTTCCCGTGTCAGTTCCTCCGGCAGCCAGGGCCGGTAGACGCTGAAGGGCAGATACACAGGGGCGATCCCATAGCGTTCCTGGAACAGCCGCGCGGTGACCGGCGAATGGACGATCGCCGGCGCGGCGCTCTCGGCGATCTCGCCCAGAAACAACGCTTCCAGCGTGCTCTCGTCGGCCAGCCAGCCGTTCAGGTCCCAGTCCGTCACCGCCCTGCCAAGCTCCCGGCTGGCGACTTCCAGCGCCCGGTCCCGTCCCAGCAGGATGCGATAAAAGCCCAGCATCCTCGCGTCATGCGCGATGCAGGCGCCGCCGTGGCGCCGCAGGATGTCGAAAATGCGGGTGTGGAAATGCGAGTTGCCGATCACCCCGATCACCCGGTCGAAGCCCGGGTCGAGCGACGGCAGCGCGCTCAGCGGCCGGACCGAGGTGACCCCGGGCAACGGCGCCGGGGCCGCCGTCTCGGTGAACACGTGCAATTCGACCAGCTGCCCCAGCGCCGCGCAGGTGGCCGCCGTGTAATCGGCGACACCGGAACGATCGGGCGGCAGCGGCGAGAGCAGGGCCACCCTGGGCCGGACACCGCGCGATACCGCTGGCGCGCGGCGACCCAGCCGTGCCCGAATTCCATCCCAGAAACGCGCCGCCACCGCGTCGGCGCTGAAACGCGGCCACACGCCCGCCTGGCGCGCCAGGGTCGCGGCCCGCCACGCCGCGTCCGCCACTGCTTGCTCCAGTTTTGGACGCAGCGCGCTGTCATCGTCGGCGGGAAACAGGCATGCCGGATCCGTGACCAGCTCCGCGTGCACCGGTATGTCGGAGGCGAGGCAGGGAAGACCGGCGGCCATCCCCTCGACCACCGGTATGTCGAAGCCTTCGTCGCGCGAGGGACAAACGATCGCCAGCGCGCGCCCGTAGAGTTCAAGCAGCGCCGGATCCGGCAAATGACCTGGAACCTCGATGAGGTCCGCCCGGCCTCCGGCGGCCCTGGCGATGGCGCGGAACGCCATCGCGTCGGACGGCCCGTAATTGCCGGCGATGACCAGCGGGATGCCGGAGCCGCGTTGCAACGCGGCGGATCCCGCGTGGGCGCGGATCACGACGTCGGGGTTCTTGCGCGGGTCGCCGCCGCCGACCACCAGCAGATGCCGGCCGGGCAGTCCTCCCCAGCGGGCGGGTACGCTCTCGAAAGCGGGATCGAACGCGCAGCCGGTCACCGCGATGGCACTTTCCGGCACGCCCAGGATCGACGTCAGATCATCCGCGGCGTGGCGTGAAATCGGCAGGAAGAGGTCGCACCGCGCCAACCAGCGCAGCGCCAGCGCATAGTTCAGCCGCCGTGACGGACTGGCGAGATAGCGCTCGGGAGCGCGCCGCGGAATGAAATCGTAGACCACCGCGGCGCGCGGGACCGTCGGGTCGGACAGCAGCCTGGCGGCGAACATCGGGTCGTGCGTCATGGGAGACAGCGTGACGAACCCGGTGGGCGGCTGTCGCGGCGTGCCGGCCCGGCTCGCCGCGTAGGCGTTGAGGTGGACCGCGCCGAGCGCCTCGCGAGCCTCCGGTGGCAGCGGGTTCATCGCCGGGTCGATCAGGCCGGCGATGTGCCAGGCTTTCGGTGCGCGGCGCAGTAACGTCATGGTGTGGCGGCCGATGCCGCGGCCCGCGTAGTTGGGATCCTGCATGCAGCGCAAATCCAGCACAATGCTTTGCCGGTCGTTGTTCTGGGTCATCGGTTCCTTACTGGGCGGACACGCTCGCGAGCCCGCACCATGCCGAACTCCCCTGAGGCATACAATCGTGATGAGGCACGATTGAGGCGCTGATACCGGCTCCTCTGGAGGCGCGAAGCGCCGGTGTATGTTCAGGCTTTCCTTAACCGTATTTCCATAACTTCCCGTCACACCTGCTTACCCCGGTCAAATCCAGACCAATGGTGAGCAAGCATGGCGATCGCCGCGACCAATGCCCTCCTGCCTTCGATCCGCACGCTGGCCTGCGCGACATTGGCCGCCGTGCTGCGCCTGTCGCGGCTGCTCGATCGCGCGTCCCCCGCTCTGGGCGCCGGGTTCCGCCGGGCGGTTCTGTTCCTGTGGTGGAATGTCACCTCCCGGCTCGGCGCGGGCCTGCGGGCGCGTCTGCGCGGCGACATCCTGGCCGGGGCGACCGTCCGCGCGGTGCCGGAGCGTCCGGACATCGCGCCCGGGGATCTTGTTCTGCCATTGTCGGAAACCCCGCTCGTTTCGGTCATCATCCCGACCTACGGGCAACTGTCTCTCACGTTACGCTGCCTCGCCTCGATCCAGGCGCATCCCCCCGCCGCCGCCATCGAGATCATCCTCGTCGATGACGCTTTCCCCGGGCCCGAGATCGCCGCGCTGACCGGCATCCCCGGCATCCGCCTGTTGCGCAACGAGCGTAACCTGGGGTTCATCCGCGCCTGCAACGCCGCCGCCCGCGCGGCCCGCGGCGAGTTCCTGCTGTTCCTGAACAACGATACCGAGGTGCTGCCAGGCTGGCTCGACCGCCTGCTGGACGTGTTCGCCACGCGGCCGGACGCCGGGCTCGCCGGCTCCAAACTGCTTGGCCAGGACGGACGGTTGCGGGAGGCCGGCGGCATCCTGTGGAACGACGGTTCCGCCTGGAATTATGGTCTGGGCTCTGATCCCGCCGCGCCGGAGTTCAACTATGTCAGGGAGACCGACTATTGCTCCGGCGCGTCGTTACTTGTCCGCCGCGAGGTGTTCCAGGGCGTGGGCGGCTTCGACGAGACATACGCGCCGGCCTATTGCGAGGACTCCGACCTGGCGTTCCGCCTGCGCCGGAAAGGTTTGCGGACGTATTATCAGCCGCGCTCCGAAATCATTCACGTGGAGGGCGCTTCGCACGGCCGCGATCTTCGGCGCGGCGTCAAGTCGCATCAGGTGATCAATCAGGCGAGGTTCCTGGAAACCTGGCACGGCGTGCTGCGCCGCGATCATTTCCTGAACGGAACGCATGTGCCGCGCGCCAGGGACCGCGCGCGGGATCGCACGATCGTGCTGATCGTGGATCATTACGTGCCCGAGCCGGACCGCGACGCCGGATCGCGCACCATGCTGGCCTTCATCCGCGCGCTGCTGGCGTCGGGGGTGGTGGTTCGCTTCTGGCCATTCAATCTTTATCGCACGCCAGGCTATACCGAGGCGCTGCAGGATCTGGGTGTCGAGGTGCTGTACGGCCCGCACCAGACCGCGCTGTCCGAATGGCTCAGATCCAATGGCGCGGACCTGGATCTGGTGCTGCTGAGCCGGCCCGATGTCGCCGAGATCTGCCTGCCGGTCGTCCGCGCCGGCACCGCCGCGCGCGTGGCCTATTACGGTCACGACCTGCATTTCCAGCGTCTGCGGGCGCAATTCCTGCTGACCGGCGACCCGCGGCAGCGGCGCGCGGCGAAGGACATGCGGGAGATCGAAACCGGCATCTGGCGCGACGCCGACATCGTGCTCTATCCGTCGGAGGAGGAAGTCGCCACGGTGCGCGCGCTGGCGCCGTCGGTCACCGCGCGCGCGGTCGTTCCGTATGCGTTTGGATCACCTGGGAAATCGCCTGAAAGTGAATCTCGTTCTGGTATCGAACCGGACGGCGGCGCGCCGTGGATCCTGTTCGTCGCCGGCTTCGGCCATCCGCCCAACGCCGAGGCCGCCGCCTGGTTTGTCCGACATGTCATGCCGGCCATCCTGGCCGCCGTGCCGGACGCGCGGCTGGCGATCGTGGGATCGAAACCCTCCGCCTCCGTCGCCGCTTTGCGCGAACCGGGCATCAGCCTGTTCGCCAACGTCTCGGACGCGGAATTAAACGCCTGGTATCGGCGCGCGCGTGTCGCCGTCGTCCCGCTGTTGAGTGGGGCGGGCGTGAAACTCAAGACGGTGGAGGCGCTGTGGCATGGCGTTCCCGCCGTGCTGACGCCATCCGGCGCGCAAGGCCTGCCGGGCGTCGGGCACGTGGCGCCGATCGAGAGCGACCCCACCGCGTTCGCCGCCGCCGTGTGCGAGTTGCTGACCGACAACGAGTTGTGGCACCGGACCAGCGTCGCCTCGGCCGCTTACGCCCGGGACCGGTTCAGCGAGGCGGCGCAGCGCCTGTCGTTGCTGCGCGCGCTGGAGCTTTCCCCGGCCGCCCCCGCGCGCGGCCAGGAGGCTTGCGAGGCGACCGCCGCCATGGCCTGATCGACCCAACAGAGGGTCATCGTTCCAAGGGGCACCGTCCCAGGGGGAATCGTCCATGAGCAGAGTTCCGTTTCCGCATCCGCGCGTGCGTCCCGAATGGCTCGTCCGCCTGAGCGAGGACGTGCTGGATCCGGACCAACCGATCATCGATCCGCACCACCATTTGTGGCGCGCGCGACCCGATCCGTATCTGCTCGACGACCTGGCCGGGGATGTCGGCACCGGTCATGACATTCGCGCCACCGTGTTCATTCAGTGCGGCTCCGCCTATCGCAAGGACGGCCTGGAGGAGATGCGTCCGGTCGGCGAAACCGAATTTGTCGCCGCCATCGCCGAGGCGAGCGGATCCCTGGACTTTCGTGCCGCCGCCGGCATCGTCGGCCACGCCGATTGCCGATTGGGCGACCGGATCGAACCGGTGTTGCAGGCCCATATCGCCGCCGGGGGAGGGCGGTTCAAAGGCATTCGCCACAGTGCCACGTACGACGACGCCATCGCGCCCACGGCCCCGCCCGGCGCGCCGCCCGGCTTATTTCTCGATCCCGCGTTCCGCGCCGGCGTCGCCCGTACCGGCGCCATGGGCCTGACGTTCGAGGCCTGGTGCTATCACCCGCAACTGCCGGAATTGCTCGATCTGCTGCGCGCCGTGCCGGACGGGAAGGTGGTGCTCAATCATCTCGGCGGCCCGTTGGGTGTCGGCCCGTACGAGACCCGCCGCGCCGAGGTTTTCGCCGAATGGTCCGCCGCCATGCGCGATCTGGCGTCCTGTCCCAATCTGTTCGTCAAGCTGGGCGGTCTGGCGATGAACGTGAACGGCTTCGGCTATCATCATCAGCCGTTGCCGCCTGGCTCGGGAGAAATGGCGTCCGCGTGGCGGCCCTACATGGAAACCGCGATTGAGGCGTTCGGCGCGTCCCGTTGCATGTTCGAAAGTAACTTTCCGGTGGATAAAGGGATGTGCGCGTATCCCGTGTTATGGAACGCGTTCAAGCGCATCGCCGCGGCGTGCTCGGATGAGGAAAAAGCCGACCTGTTCCACCGAACCGCCGCGGGGTTTTACACGCTGCCGGCGGTGGGTTGAGGGGTTTCGGGTATTTCGGCGGGAACCCCCTCATTCACGGTTTCGGTTCCTCATCTTTCGGCGCTGGGGTGGGAAGCGCGGCGTTCAAGGCGCTCAGGTACTCTCCCAGAGTCTCGTCCAGTCGCTCATGGAGGAGGCGATCGAAACTCTCAGGCGTGGCTTGCTGCAACGCGCGAATATACGCGGGCCGATCGATCGGCCGCACCGCGACCGGCGGATACAGGCCACGCAACAAAAGCAGGTTCATCAGCAACCGCGCCGTCCGGCCATTGCCATCGTCGAACGGATGAATCTCCACCAATCGCCGGTGCGCGGTGAACGCCGTCGCCGGAGTATCGGGTGCCGCCGCGAGCCATGTCGCGAGGTCGCCCATCAGCGCCGGTACTTCGGACGGCGACGGAAACGCGTGCCGCCCGGTCTCGGTCAGCACGAAGCGTCCCTGATTGGCGTACTGTCCGGCGATGTCCGGCTCTGATCGCCTGACGACCAGGCTGTGCAACGTGCGCACGTCCATTTCGGTGAGGCGCGTTCCCTGGCGGGCGAGCTGGCGCACATAACGAATCGCCTCATGGTGGTCGATCGCTTCCATGTGATCCTTGAGCGGCTTGCCTCCAATCGTGATGCCTTGCTCGATCACCAGCATCGTCTCCGATGCCGTGAGCGTGTTGCCCTCGATCGCGTTCGACGTGTAGGTCAGTTCGAGGTCGTGGACGTGCTCAAGATTCCGCAATCCCCCGGGTGCCAGCGCGCGAAGCCGGTCGAGCTCGGCTTTCTTCGCGGCGATTTGTTCCAGAAGTTGGTCCATCTCAATCATGGTGACGGTCACGGTCGCGCGTTTGGAGGCGGCGCCAGGCGCGGTCGAGAAACTCTTTGGCTTCCGCGAGGAAGGCGCTGGTTTCCGGCGTCACAGAGCGACGTCATCCGAGTGTATCTCGTGCACCAACGGCGGCGCTCGTTGTAAGCACCGGCATGATACGGCATCGCGTGCACAACCCCGCCGACATCATAAAGCACATCGGTGACGATGTCGGCCAGGCGGTTCAACTTCCGCACCCGGTCCGGCGAATCGCGCAAGAAAACCGCCACGTCATAATCGGAGTCCGGTCGCGATGCACCGCGCGCGCGTGATCCGTGGAGCGCGACGCGTTCCAGGCGCGTGCCGTACACTGCATCCAGAGCTTGCCGGAGGTAGGATCGGATCGTCGAGAACGGCGTTGATCATGCTTTGTTCCTACCGCGGAGGATTGGCGGACGCAAGATTTAAGGGAAATTCAGGCGGCGTGGTCGGTGCCGTTGGAGCGTTGCACCGACGGCTGTTGGCCAGCAACTGATGGAGTGTGCATATCCAAAGCCGGATAAGATTCCATTATGACAAGTGCGCCCCGTGTATCACTGGGTCGCTATTGGGCAGGCTACGCCAGAAGGATGCGGGAGGATGCGGAATTGCTGTGTAGATCGGCTTTCAAAGCGGGCGTTGCCTGTTACAGTAACCGCGAGTCCTCTACAAATCGCGGTTCCTCCCAAATTCATTATATCCATTGTTGAAATCATCGGACAAAGCACAAGTATGTTAATGTCTTTTGTGTGGCTCGGTTCGATTGTGAATTTGGCAGATACGGTCCTAGCTTTCCCACCCTCTATGGGAATCGGAGCGCCTCGGTCCCACGCTGTGCCATCTACCAGAAGCGATATTGGATGGTATTGACTACTCTTTTGATCGTCATTGCCAACCTGCGAACCTCTTCCCATTATCGGCGCCATTGTATTCAACACAAGCAATGTATCTGGCTTCACAGAATCACAGAAGTTCACATTATCTTTTGGGTCGTCAAATCCCTTTTTCCTCACGACTTCGAACAGATACACGCCGCTAACCAACGCAGTCTGCATTCCTAAGTTACGGAATAGGTATGTTGCGTTTAGCTCATCATTTCCCGTGGACGCGATCTGAACCGACGCGCGCAAGTCTTCGACCGAGGATCGATATGGCGCTTCCTTGCATACCTCCGCGAAGCCATAAAGATGGGCCAAAACCGGCGGCCAGCACGTGAACACAAACGACGCTGTGGATAGTATCAAGGTCACGTAGGCGATAGCGGTTACGATCAAGAGAGCGTGGCCGGACCATTTAATAACCGGATGCGAAGTCTTCCCAATTTGCGCAAAAATATAAAATAGGATCATCCCAACGAACGTTGCGGACAATGCCACAAAAGCGACTTGGTTGAGACCGAGTAGTAGCTTGATCGCGGCCACCACAACGGCCAAAGCGACAACCCCCCAAACATAACGAGCGGGAGGAAGCCTTTTGCTAGCGTGATCGAGGAGCTGAACCAAAGTCAGCAAGTGAGGTCCCTTATCCGGGTCAGTCATGTTTTAACCTCGAACTCGCCACTGCGTCCGAATTACCAGCGAGCAGTGCATGAGAAAACTCCTCGATCCGTTTCCGCGAATGGGCTCGGAGCTGATGCGCATCTATGTTTCGGCCTGTGGCAAATAGATTTGCTGTAAGCACTGCCGAAGCCACAGCTACAAGAGTATATTCAATCTCCCAGACTTGAGGTCGTCCTCTCTTGAATTCCGGTGCCAAGTCAACATGCGCTATGGCCTGTTTCCTCAGGTCGATAATCCGCGCGATTGCTTTAGCTGGCGTGCCGGTATTAATGCGCTTTTGCAAATACTTGAGACGTGCGATCCCGTTGTCCGTGCTGTATGGCACTGGCCAGCTGGCATGCCAGCGCCGAAAAATATCGGTATGCCTTGGATGAAGTAAACTGTTGAGCACTCGTTTTAGATTTGTTGCTTTCGTTTCAGAGTCAAACACCGAGGCAAGGGCAATTACAAGATCGCGTATGATCGCGCCAACCACAATTCGGACTCCGTATTCAATCGGCGAACCACTTATCACATCAACAACAGAACGCTTCCGAGCTAATTCCTTGAACATGTAATATGTGTCTGTTGCAATTCTAACTTGGCGGGTTATCGCGTTTAGCTCTCCAAGAGCTTGCAGTAGCTCATTAGTCGCGTCGGGAGGGCCTTCCTCTGGACGATACTCCGGCCACCATGGAGTCTCTGTTTCAGCCATTATTTCAACCCGCCTCGCGCTGCAAAGCGCGGTAAAGGGTTGTTCGACCTATGCCGATGATCTTCGCGGCCTCGGTCGGCGTGGTGCCGTGGTCAATCATCCTCCGTGCATGGGTCAGGCGGTCGGGGGTCAACTTCGTCTTGCGCCCGAATTTCACGCCCCGCTTTTGCGCCGCCTTCACTCCGGCACGGGTGCGTTCCACGATCAACGACCGTTCGAGTTCGGCCAGCACGCCGATCATCTGCCACATGGCGCGGCCTGTCGGGGTCTCTGTGTCGATTGCCTCGGTGAGTGACCGGAACTTCACGCCTTGCTGCTTGAAGCCGTCCAGCATGTGGATGAGGTCGCGCAAGCTGCGGCCTAGCCGGTCGAGCTTCCACACAATCAGCGTGTCGCCGGTCTGCAAGGTCTTCAAGCAACGGGTGAGGGCAGGGCGTTTCACATGTGCGCCGGTCACCTCGTCCTTGAACACGGTCTTGCACCCGGCTTTCTTTAGCGCGGCGAGCTGCATGGCCGGATTCTGGTCTTCGGTGCTGACGCGGGCATAGCCGTAGTTCATGCGGTCAGGATGGGATTAACTTTCGGGATTCGCAAGTCTTTGTTTTCGGGGCTATTTTTTGGCGTCCCAAAACCTACCCTTTGTGAAACATCCCGGCTGGACGTTGGCCAGGCCCCGCTGTGGGCCTCCGAAAGCAAACAAAAATTTATAAGCATGAGACGCAGAGCCCCGGAGGACGCGGAGATCCGGATCGGTTCGGGCCATGCATCATCAATTCAAATCACCAGCATGCTCCAACGTTCGAACATATAAGCTGGCCCAACGGCAAAGCTCAGCGTCCTCCGCGTCTCCGCGCCTCCCAGGTAAATCCTTGCTTTGCTGGTCGCCGTCACGGACCCGCCCAATCGTGTCCCACAGCCCGATTAAACGTTCCGTCACCGATATGTGAGCAACCGGTGATCGACCGACCAATTCCCCCCAGCCTCACCCCTCCCGCCCCAACACCAACGCCCGCGCATAAACCACCTTCCGAGGCAACCCCGTCGCCGCCGTCACCAGCGCCGCCGCGTCCTTCACGCTGTGATCCCGCAGCGCCGCCCGCAAGCTCCCGTCCAGGTCTTCCGCGTCCGCCTCCTCCGCCGGCCCCACCAGCACGGTAATCTCCCCCCGCGCCGCGTTCGCCGCATACCACCCGGCCAGGTCCGCCAACCGCCCCCGCCGCACTTCCTCGTAATGCTTCGTCAACTCCCGCGCCACCGCCGCCGCCCGACCGCCAAACGCCTCCGCCATGTCCGCCAGAGTCTCCGCCAGCCGATGCGGTGCCTCATGCCAGATCAGGGTCGCCCGCAGCCCCGCCCGCTCCGCCGCCCGCAGCACGCCAAACGCCGCCAGCCGTCCCGCCCGCCGCGGCGGAGGAAATCCCAGGAACAAAAACGGCAATGGAGGCAACCCCGACAGCACCAGCGCCGTCACCGCCGCGTTCGCCCCGGGAATGGCGGTGACCGGCAGACCCTCGGCGATCGCCGCGCGCACCAGCCGATACCCCGGGTCCGACACCAACGGCGTCCCCGCGTCGGACACCAGAGCGATCCGCTTCCCCGCCCGCAGCATCCCCAGCACGGGGCCGATCCGGGCGTCCTCGTTGTGCTCATGCAGCGGCTCGGTCCGCGCCGAGACGCCCAACGCGGTCAGCAGCCGGGCGGAATGACGCGTGTCCTCGCATAAAATCAGGTCGCAATGCCGCAAAACGTCCCGCGCGCGCGCCGAGACGTCACCCAGGTTGCCGATTGGCGTGGAAACAAGCACAAGACCATTTGGCAAGGTCTGGGCCGGCGGTTCGTGGGGCGCCGCCGAAACCGCCCCCTCCGGGTGCAAAGCCTCGGGGGGCAAATCATTACTGGGAGACGTCTCGTATGCGTCGTCGGGCATTCGTACTCCTCTGCGGCACGCTCGGTCTGGCGGCCTGCGGATCATCCAACACTGGCGCACCCGGCGTGATGAACCAAGCCCCTGGGCGAGGCCCCGGGCAAACACTCTCCTCCATTCCCGCGCCGACCGGGGCCAGCAGCCCAGGCCAGGTCGCCATCCTGTTGCCGCTCAGTGGCCGCCTGGCGGAGATCGGGCGTCCCATGCTGCGCGCCGCGCAACTCTATCTGGCGTTCCCTGGCTCCCCCACGCTGATCGTCAAGGACACCGCCGGCACGCCCGACGGCGCGGCCCAGGGAGCCGAGGAAGCCGTCGGCGAGGGCGCCAAAATGATCCTGGGACCCGTGACCTCGACCGAGACCGCGCGCGTCGCCCCGATCGCGCAGCAGGCCGGGGTCCCGGTGCTCGCCTTCACCAACGACCAGACCGTCTCGCAGCCCGGCGTCTGGACCCTGGGCATTACCCCCGGCCAGCAGGTGCGCCGCCTGGTTGGCGCGGCGCGTGACTCCCGCCTCGGCCCGATCGCCGCGCTGCTGCCGGACAACGACTTCGGCAAGGCGATGGGCGACGAGATCACTCGCGTCGCCTCCGCCGAGGGCCAGCCGCCGCCCTTCCTCCGCATGGTCGCCCCCGGCGAGGAAGCGATCACCGCCGCCGTGACGGAACTCGCCGGCACCGCGTCCGACGACCAGCCGTTGCCCTACGGCGCCATTCTCCTGGGCTCTGTCGGCAACGATCTGAAGTTCTTCGCCAAGGCCTTCGCCGACGCGAAGATCGACCGGACGAAGGTGCAGATCCTCGGCCCGGCGCTGTGGGTCGATCCGGCCAGCGGGTCCGCCGCCATGGCTGGCGCCTGGTTCGCCATGCCCGATCCGGATGCCCGCCGCGACCTGATCCGGGACTACACCGCCGCCTACAAGGAACCGCCGCCGCCGCGCGCCGATCTGGCGAGCGACGCCGCCTCCATCGCCCGCGTGCTGGCCGGGAGGGTCAGCGTGTCGGCGTTGACGCAACCGGTCGGGTTCGCGGGAGTCGATGGCTGGTTCGCGTTGCTGCCGGACGGGCAGGTGCGCCGCGGGCTGGCGGTGTTCCGGGTCGAGCGCGGCGGCCGCGCGGTGAAGATCAGCGACGCTCCGTCGGGTCCGTCCCCCGCGTCGGGAGGGTGAGAGGCATACGGATTGGGATAAGGCCGGCCAGGGCGAAGACTTTCCCCCGACCGTCATCCTCGGCCTTCGCCTCGTCGTCTTCCTCGGGCTTCGCCCCATCGTCATCCTCGGTCTTCGCCCCATCGTCATCCTCGGCGTTCGCCTCGTCGTCATCCTCGGCGTTCGCCTCGTCGTCATCCTCGGGCTCGACCCGAGGATCTGCCTACCCAGACACCTTGTCCGAATTTAAACTTCCTTGGCGCGTGCGGAGATCCCCGGGTCGAGCCCAAGGATGACGGGAAAAGGCGAACGGTTGCTTCGCGCCGTCCCTCGCACAGCGATCTGGGTTAGCCTTCCGATGTGAGAGGCACTATGTAATACCAACCGATGGTCAGGTATTACGGAGTGGTCACATGGAAACTCACGTCACGACCAAAGGCCAGGTCACGATCCCGAAACCGATCCGCGACCGGCTGGGCATCGTGCCCGGCGATGCCGTCGCGTTCGAACTCGCGCCGGACGGGCGGATCGTCCTGGTCAAAGCAGGCGGCCGCCGCCCGGTCAGCCGGTTTGCGGCGTTACGCGGGCGGGCCGGTCCGGGCCTCAGCACGGACGAGATCATGGCGCTGACCCGCGGCGAGGACTGATCATGACGCTGGTCGATACGAATGTCCTGCTGGACCTTCTGACCGGCGATCCACACTGGGCGGATTGGTCGATCGGGCAGTTGGACGCGGCCGCTTTGCGCGGACGTTTGGCGATCAACGACGTCGTGTATGCCGAGTTGTCCGTGCGGTTCACGACGATCGAAGCGCTGGACGCCGCGGTAGCCGAGATGGGGATCGCGATCGCGGCGATGCCTCGGGCGGCGTTGTTTCTGGCGGAGAAGGCGTTTCAGCGCTATCGGGCGAGCGGTGGGACGCGGCGCGGTGTGTTGCCGGATTTCTTCATTGGCGCGCATGCGGCGGTGTTGGGGTGCTCGTTGCTGAGTCGGGATGCGGGCCGGTATCGGGCTTACTTTTCGGGGATCGATCTGGTGACGCCCTGATGCGCGACGAGCGTTTTGACAGCATGTGGGGCGCGATCGAGGATACGCCAGCCCAGGCGGAGGCCATGCGACCGCGGTCGGCGCTGATGACGGCGCTGAAGGAGCATATTCATTTGGTGACTATTGACACGGCGGCCAGAGCGGGCCGAGGCGTTCGATGATCTCAGGGCGGCGGGTTATGAAGTCCTCGACAGTCTGGTTGAACCGCTGTTGCCAGTAGGCGGATGCACGGCCCTGAATGCCGCTCCCGGCTCGATCCATCCATGGAAACCACGCGGATTCGACCGGCATGAGAGCGAGACGCCGCAGGTCCAGAACGAACGGGCGCGCCTGACCGAAAGTCGCGGCGTCCTGCCGATTAAACGGGAACACGCCGGGAGGGCGCGTCGCTGAGGACCACGGTTGGCTTGTGGTGTACGCCACGAGAGCGACAAGGCCGATCGGTGACGGGGCGCCCAGTACACGTGCGACATACCCCACGTGCCGCGGCCCAGGTTGGAAAGGGGTTTCTCTCTGGGGAAACGCACACCAGACGAAGTCGCCGCGCCGAAATGGGCTGATGGTCAACCCGTCCGTACGAGGTTGGTGAGGGCGGCGGCGATGCGCTTGCTGGTTTCGAAATCCTCGTCCGTGTCCCCGTCCTCGCGGATCGCGAAGATCGGCTGGTTCAGCNNCCTGAGGGACGGCGGCGTGCCCGGCGGAGCAAGCGCCTCTTCGTCGGTCGGTGGCTCGGGTGGGGTTGGCCGAATTTCATCCATGGTGCAGCCAGGTTCGGGTTTTCGGGCCGGAATTGCAAGGCAAAAAGGGATAACTGACCGTTGCCGGCGCATGGCGTGCGAACGGGCTGCGTTCAAGAATCGCGTTCCCGTGACCATGCGGCAAGAGCGGGGGGGGGAGGCGCGGCCGGATTGCTCCGCAAGTGGGTTATGATCGGGGGGAGTTATGATCGGGTGGAGTTGCCGTTGAAGTGTGAGATGGCATAATGCCTCGGGGCTGAACCAATTTGGACGACGAGCAGCCGGGGGCTTAGGGCAAGAGATGCGACCCTTTTCGAATCCATCTCGGCGGCGTAATACAAGCTTACGTCGAAGCTGCGCATCGTGCCTTTTGCCAAATTTCGCCTAGCCCGGAAGCCCGGCTTTCAATTTGCGGAACACTAACAATGTCAGAACTTGCTGCCAGGACTGTGTATCAGCTAAGCGAAGTTTTTAATGAGGCGCAGGTGCCAGTCTTGACTTTCGTGCCTCCAAAAGATTTCGCCGACCTTGTTGGTTCACTCCGCACCCCGGGGAAGCACATCACCGTCAGCGGTCCGTCGGGTTGTGGGAAAACGACCCTTGCAAAAAAAGCACTGGATAAGGCAAATATCGGTACTGATAAGTATTACTGGATTTCGGGCCGCGATTACTCTGGTAAACATAGTCTTGTCGATGTTCTGGCAGAGGCTTTTCACTGCGCTGCCAACGAGCGCGAGGTAACAGAATTCCTTCAAATAGCGGGTTTGTTCATAATCGATGACTTCCATCACCTGTATCAAGGTGTGCGCGAAGAAATCGCGGCAAAAATGAAGAGATGGGGCGAACTGGGAATAAGAATATTTATTATAGGCATTGCGGGGATCAACAAACCATTGCTCGACGCTGATGCGGAACTCGGTATTCGCAATGACCCTTATGATATAGGTGCTCAAGACAACAAATTTATTGACCGAGTGGTGTCTCTCGGTGAGGAAGCGCTGAATTGCAAATTTTCGGATGATACTCGCACACGCTTCATTAAGGCGTCGATGGGTATTCCATCCGCAATTCAACTGATTGCTCGCGTAGCCTGCACTCGCAGCGAGNNACGTGTGATCGATGTGACGATGGAAAACATTAAAGATGCCGTTCTTCGAAACTATAAGGCAAAATTCCAAAACCGCTTAATCGGAATGGCAAAGGGGAAGCAACAAGCGCGCTCCGTTCACAATACTTACTTTGAGATCGTTAAACACATTTGTACTCTTGAATTATCGGAGATTCCTATAGCGGAACTGCACACCAGAATTGTTAAGCCGGAAGCCGATCCTGCTGAGAGAAATCGGAAAAACACATCATTCTATAATTGTCTCAATAATTTATCCGAAGTTATCGAGCAGCGCGGGCTGGGAGACGCCATTTACTATAACCAGAAGGGAGCGGTTATTTCCATAGAAGATCCCTCATTTCGGCTGTACCTGACGCTGGTCGATATGTCCGAAATTGAACGTTCTGTCAGAGTTCGACGGACACGTTTCCCCTGGGACGTCGCTGTCTCATTTGCAGGAGAGGATCGGTCGATGGTCGAACGATTTCGTGAGCTTCTAAATGCGGAGGGGTACACAGTTTATTACGACTTCGATGAACAGCACAGGCTTTGGGGAGAGAATTTGCGACGCAAGTTGGGCGACGTCTATGCCCACGACGCTCAATATATGGTGGTGTTTCTTAGCAACAATTATCCCGAAAAGGACTGGACTATTTTTGAATTGGAAATTGGCCGCGAAGCCAAAACGAGACGGACCGAAACTTACCTACTGCCTATTATAGTCGATGATGTCCATATTGTAGGGCTTTCGAACGATATTGGCCATGTAGATCTTCGCAAGGTGACGATCGCGGATGCTGTGAACCTGCTGGTTAGAAAGATAGAAGATATGCCGCAGCCGTCATGACGTT
>PLSZ01000264.1 GCA_003164305.1 Acetobacteraceae bacterium | reverse complement strand
TCGATCTGGTGATCAGCGTCGATACTTCGGTCGCGCATCTCGCGGGCGCGCTCGGCAAGCCGGTCTGGGTGCTCAATCGATACGATCAATGCTGGCGCTGGTTGCGCGATCGAACCGACAGCCCGTGGTATCCCACCGCGCGCCTGTTCCGCCAGCCGGAACCCGGCGACTGGTCCAGCGTGATCCGCGACGTGGCGGCGTTACTGCGTCGGTGACCGAGGCGTCGGCACCAACCGAGTCACCACGATCGCCGAGCGATCCAGACACTCCGGCACCCGCGGCGCGATATTGTTCTTCCAGTGATCCGACTCGTAGACGTCCTTGTATTGCTGAACACGCTGTTCCTCGCTCTCAAAACGGCGGATCCACACATACACCGACTCGTCCGTCTCACCGCGGTAGGACGCCGTGATCACCATCCCCTTCGACACCTGGAACGGGATGATTTCCTCTTCCATCATTTTCACCCACGCGTCCGCCTTACCAGGCAGCACCTTGTATTGCCGCAATTCGTAGAACGCCATGATGCACTCCCCCTCGTTAAGACCGGTACGACCCGTTGATATCGATGTAACCATGCGTCAGATCGCAGGTCCAGACCGTCGCCTTGCCCGAGCCCAACCCGATATCGATGGTCATCTCGATCTCGTGCCCTTTCATATGGGCAACGACCGGCGTCTCGTCGTAACCCGGGATCACTCCGCCCTCACGCGCCATCCACACGCCGCCCACGCCGATCGACAGCTTGTCGCGGTCCGCCGGTTCCCCCGCCTTGCCGACCGCCATCACGATGCGGCCCCAGTTGGCGTCCTCTCCGGCGATCGCCGTCTTCACCAACGGCGAGTTGGCGATCGTCATCGCGATCCGCTTCGCCGATTTCGGCGACACCGCGCCCGTCACATCGATCTTCACCAGCTTTTGCGCGCCCTCGCCATCGCGGATCACCTGCAACGCCAGATCCATCAGCACCTCATTCAGCTTCTTCGAAAAATCCCCCAGCGAGCCGGCGGGATTGGCCGCCTGACCGGTGGCGATCAGCAGCACCGTGTCCGAGGTGGACGTATCCGAATCCACCGTCGTGCAATTGAAGCTGCGATCGACGCCCTTCTTCAGCAACGGTTGCAATTCGACTCCGGAAATCGCCGCGTCGGTAAACACGAAGCACAGCATCGTCGCCATGTCCGGCGCGATCATCCCGCTGCCCTTGGCGATGCCGGTGATCCGCACCGGAACCCCGCCGATTTTCGCCACCCGCGTCGAGGCTTTCGGAAACGTATCGGTCGTCATGATCCCGCGCGCCGCCGCTTCCCAGCCATCCGCGCGCAATCCCGCGTGCAAGGCGGGCAGGGCGGCGATCAGTTTCTCATGCGGCAGAACCTCACCAATGACCCCGGTCGAGGCCACGAATACTTCTGACGCGGGGCAACCCACCAGCTTCCCCGCCGCCACCGCCGTCGCCGCGCACGCCTCACGTCCGGCGCGCCCGGTAAATACGTTGGCGTTACCCGCGTTGACCACGACGAGCCGAGCCTTCCCCCCGCCCAACGCCTCCCTGCACCAATCCACCGGTGCTCCCGGGCATTTGTTCGAGGTGAACACCCCCGCCACCGTGCTGCCCGCCGCGACCTCCAGCATCACCAGATCCGTTCGCCCCTGGTAACGGATCCCCGCCGCCGAGGCGTTCATGCGCACACCCGCCAGCGGCGGCAACTCCGGCAACCCCACCGCGAGCGGAGACACAGCACTGCTCATTGTTTTCCCCCTTATGACGCTTTCATTACTTCGCCGGCGGAGGCACCGCCTGATCGGTGGCCTTCATCGCCGTCCCGTCCAGATTGAACCGTTCGACCGGCACATCGGCATGCGCCTTGGCCAGCACCTTGTGCACTTCCTCGTTGATCATTTGCTGGCGCAACTGATCCTTCACCTGATCGAACGTCGGCGGCGTGCCCGCGCGGTGGTCCAGCGTCTGGATCACGTGCCAGCCGAACTGCGTGTGCACTGGAACCGCCGTGACCTCCTTGTCCTTCAGCGCGAAGGCGGCGGCGGAGAACTCCGGCACCATGTCCGTCGTTTTGAACCAGCCCAGATCGCCGCCTTGCTCGACCGCCGCCGCGTCCTTGCTGTATTGTTTCGACAGCGCGGCGAAATCGCCCCCCTTCTTCAGGTCGGCGATGATCTTCTTCGCGGTCGCCTCGTCTTCCACCAGGATGTGCCGCGCGTGCACTTCCTGCGTCGGCGGCTGACCGCCGACATCCTTGTCGAACCGCGCCTTCACGGCGGCGTCGGTGATTTGCGGCCCAACCTGCCGTTCCAGGAACGCGGANNTGCGCCAGCACGCGGGTATCGACCATCTGCTCCAGCACCCTGGGCAGCAACTGGTCCGGCGGCATCTGCCGCGCCTGCGGCGGCAGGCCCTGCGCGGCGAGGGTCACGTCGCTGAGATGGATGACCTCGGTGCCGACCTTCGCCACCACCGGATCGGGCTTGTCGTCGGCCCATGCGCGCGGGGCCGCCAGGCCGCCGGCCAGCAAGGCGCCGGCCACGAAGCCAACAGGCAAAACCGCGGCGAAAGACGCGGCGAAAGACCGGGCGGCGTTCCGGCGGGCGGTTGCCGTATGACGTGTCATCGAGACCTCATGGGGAGAGAACGACGCGGCTTATGGAGGAATGACCCTTCGCGCACAAGCTTCGCCGCCGCCGGCCGGGGTTCCCATCGCCGAATTCACCGGCTGTTAACGGACATGCGGTTCATTGGCCGCAGGTGAGGTGAGGGCGGATGTGGCGCGAGACCCGGTAGGACAGGACGTGGGACAAGACGAGAAACATTATGTTGTCAGGGCGGGACTGGCGCGGCCCGGTCCACTGATCGCCGGCACCAGGCCGCACCGCGACGTTCATGGCCTGACAGGCTTTTCAGTCCGGTCAGCCCCTGGGCTCTCGATCGAAGAACTGGCGCGCGCCGCGCGGTTCCCACACCTGGATCAGCGTGACAACTCTTAACGCGCTGCAATGGCACGGCTTCGATTTGGTGTTCCCAACGCCGGGACAAGGTGTGTATCGTGCGACCGTGGTGGCGCCTTATCCCTTGCCGCCGGAACACGCGTTATTGCTCAGCTCGCTGTTTACCAGGTTACGCAATCCGAACCCGAGCAAATGAGGAACCGGCCTTCGATGTACCGCATTTACTTCGACGGCAACGAGGGAGACAATGATGGTCGTTACGATCTTGGCATCCCGGGATCGTTGAGCGACATTCGGCCTATCGCGGATAAGCTCCACGACGACCTCCAGGTCACCCTTTATGACAACGAGGAGCTTGAGGTCGAAGCCGTCCTGGAATTCGATACAAAATATAACATTTGGATGGCGCGTCCGTTGTGGGACACCCTGCGCCGCTTTGACATTCAGGACGCCCCCCAGGCCGGCGTGAAATAACCCTACGCCTCCCCGTGCAGCTTCCGTAACGTCGGCTTGTGCACCTTGCCCGTCGCGTTTCTCGGCAGTGCCTCCACGAACACCACCGACCGAGGCTGCTTGTAGCGGGCCAGATTGCCGTCGCAATGCCGCATCACGTCCGCCTCCGACAGCGTATACCCTTGCCGGACCGAGATGATCGCGCGCCCCACCTCGCCCCAGCGTTCGTCGGGAACGCCGATGATCGCCACTTCGGCGACGCCCTCCAGCCTGAACAGTACTTCCTCCACCTCGGCCGGATAAACGTTCTCCCCGCCCGAGATGTACATGTCCTTCCAGCGATCGACGATGTAATAAAATCCCTCGTCGTCGGTCAGCGCCGCGTCGCCGGTGCGCAGCCAGCCATCGGTGAACGCCGTGCGGTTCGCCTCGTCGTTCTTCCAGTAGCCCGGCGTGACGCTCGGCCCCTTCACCCACAACTCTCCCATTTCGCCAGGCGGCGCGTCGGAGCCATCGACCCGCACGATGCGCGTCGCGATATGCAGGCACGGTTTCCCCGCTGAGCCCGCCTTGCGCACCCGATCCGCCGGATCCAGCGCGATCCCCACCCCGCAGGTCTCCGTCATGCCCCAGGCCTGTTGCAGCGGCAGGCCCCGCGCCTCCCACTGCCGCAGTTGCGGCAACGGCACCGGAGCGGCCGCGATGCACGCGATCAGCCGGTCATGGAACGTAACGGTTGCAAATTCTGGCAATTGCGCCATGAACAAAAAATGCGCCGGCGCGCCGATATACAGCGTCACCCCGGCCGCGGGATCGGACAGTAGCCGCAACGTCTCCGCCGGGTCGTAGCCGCGCATGATCAGCGTCGTGCCGCCGAAATGAAAACACGGGTTGGCGTAAACATCCAACCCGCCGACATGAAATTGCGGCAGCGTGATGAGCGTGACGCTGTCCGCGGTCACCCGATTCGGTCCGGTCAGGTTGATCGTCTGCCAGAACCGCATGCCATGCGTGATCCGCGCGCCCTTCGGATGGCCCGTGGTGCCTGAGGTGTAAAGAATCGTCGCGGTATCGTCATGGGTCAACGGTTCCGCGACCACATCGTTCGCGCTGCTCGCGATCAGCCTTTCGTAAGCGCTGTTCTCCGGCTCCCGGCTGAGCAAATGCCGCACCCCGCAACGTTCCGCCAGCGTCAGCGCGGCGTCCTGAAACTCTGGATCGTGGATCAACAGCACGGGCTCGCAATCGCCGACGATGAACGTCAGTTCCGGCACCGTCAGCCGCCAGTTCATCGGCACGAACACCGCGCCGAGCCGTCCGCACGCGAACTGAATCTCGCACAGATCGGACGAGTTATGCGCCAGCACGCCAACCCGGTCGCCGCGCGCGACGCCATACGCCGACCGCAGCCCGGACGCGAGGCGTCCGACCCGGTCATGAAACGCCGCGTAAGTAAACTGCCGCCCGGAATGCAGATCGACCATGGCGAGACGATCGCCCCGAGCGGCGGCATGATGCGCGATCCAGTCGAAAGCATGCGGTATCATTGGAGCCTCCCTGATTTTTTCGACACTCTGCCACCAGGCGCGGGGACTTGACCAGGACCATATTCGCGGGACATTGCCAGTGCGACCGCCGGAGGAAACCGCATGACCGACCTCACCACCTTCCGCCAGGAAACCCGAGCCTGGCTCGAAGCCAATTGCCCGCCCGCCATGCGCACCCGCATGCCCGAGGAAGAGCAGGTCGCCGGCGGCAAACGCGCTGTCTATGTGCGTCCGGAACAAAAACTCTGGCTCGACCGCATGGCGGAGAAAGGCTGGACCGCGCCGACATGGCCGGAACGGTACGGCGGCGGCGGCCTATCCGGCGAGGAAGCGCTGATCCTGGAAGAGGAAATGCAAGACCTCGGCTGCCGCGTCCCGTTACGCGGCATGGGCCTGTCGATGCTCGGTCCCGTGCTGCTCGAATACGGCACGGAAGAGCAACGGCAAGCCCACATCCCGAACATCGTCCGCGGCGAAATCCGTTGGTGCCAGGGTTACTCCGAGCCAGGCGCCGGCTCCGACCTCGCCAGCCTCTCCACCCGCGCGGTCCTGCAAGGCGAGCACTTCCTGGTCAACGGCCATAAAATCTGGACCTCCAACGCGCATCTGTCGGATTGGATCTTTTGCCTCGTGCGCACCGACCCGACAGTGAAAAAGCATGACGGCATCAGCTTCCTGCTGATCGACATGGACGACCCCGGCGTCCGCCCGAACCCGATCCGCCTGATCAGCGGCAAATCCGTTTTCTGCGAAACCTTCTTCGAGAACGTCCGCGTTCCCGCCAGCCATCTCGTCGGCCAATTGAACAAAGGCTGGACCATCGCCAAGCGCCTGTTGGAACACGAGCGCAAAGGTATCGGCGGCATCGGCGCCCGCGCCGCGCAAAAGTTCGAAGTGACCCCCGAAGCTCTCGCCAAACAATACGCCGGCGAGGAAAACGGCCGCATCGCCGATCCCGAACTGCGCCACCGCATCGCCACTTATTCAATGGATGCGCACGCGTTCCAACTGACCCGCCGCCGCGCCGCCGAGGAAGCCGAAGCCGGTTCCCCGCCCGGCCCAATGTCCGCCATGTTTAAATACCACGCGACCGAACTTAATAAAACCCGCTACGAAATGCTCATCCTCGCCGAAGGCTTCAACGCACTGGGCTGGGAAGGCGAACCCTACAGCGACGATGAAATCCGCCTGACACGCGAGTGGCTGCGCAGCAAAGCCAATTCGATCGAGGGCGGCACATCGGAAATCCAACTCAACATCATCGCCAAACGTGTCCTTGCGTTACCGGACTGAGCCTGAGGCGGATCCTGGTCGATGACACATCCGCGTTCATCTCTTCTTATCCGCGTGCATCTGTGTTTAAGTTCGGCGTTTGTGCGAGAGCGGCGTCGCCAATCACGCACCGGGAAAGAACCAACCGCCGGTACACGCCGATGAACGCCGATAAGAACAGATATGACGATGCCGTGGCGACACCTCGGCCCGCGCGACATAGAGGACTTTGATCGATGCCTTTGGTGCTTTCCTCCGACTCCCAGATGGTCCGCGACACCGCGCTCGACTTCTTCAAGGAACGCGCGCCGATCACGGCTCTTCGCAAACTCCGTGACACCAACGACCCTGACGGCTTCTCCCGGCCCCTTTGGCGCGAAATGGCTGACCTCGGCTGGACCGGTTTTCTCGTCCCGGAGGACCACGGCGGCGCCGATTTCGGCCTTCAGGGCCTGGCCCAGGTGATGGAGGCCGCGGGAAGAACACTGGCGGCGTCGGCACTGGTGTCGACAGCGTTGCTCGGCGCGTCACTGTTGTCGGCCGCGGGATCGGACGACCAGAAGTCCGAACATTTGCCGCCACTCGTCGCCGGCGAGCGGCTGTTCGCCCTGGCGCTGGAGGAAGGTTCCCGGCATCAACCCCACCGCGTTGCCACCAAAGCGGAGAACAACCGCATCACCGGCCAAAAGACCTTCGTCCTCGATGGCCACGTCGCCGACGTGCTGATCATCGCCGCCCGCACCTCCGGCGCGCCGAACGACCCAGCCGGCATCTCGCTGTTTCTTGTCCCCGCCAATGCGCGGGGAGTCACCCGCCAGCGTACCATCATGATCGACAGCCGCAACGCCGCGAACATCCGTTTCGACAACGTCGCCGCCGAACCGCTTGGCCCGATCGGCGGCGGCGCCGCCATCCTCGACCGCGTGCTCGACCGAGCCCGCGCCTGCCTCGCCGCCGAAATGCTCGGCTCCGCCACCGAGGCCTTCGAACGCACCGTGCAGTACTTAAAAGACCGCAAACAGTTCGGTGTCCCCATCGGCTCCTTCCAGGCCCTCAAACACCGCGCCGCGAAAATGTTCTGCGAGGTCGAGGTCACCCGCTCCGCCGTCGTCGCCGCCTGTTCCGCGCTGGATGAAAACACCAACGACGCCGCCGCCCTCGCCGTGCTGGCCAAAGGCAAAGCCAACGACACGCTGGATTTGTGCGGCGACGAAGGCGTGCAAATGCACGGCGGCATCGGCATGACCGACGAACACGAGATCGGCTTTTTCATGAAACGAGCCCGCGTCGCCCGAGCCACCTTCGGCGACACCGCGTTCTGCCGCGATCGCTACGCCTCGCTGATGGGTTACTGAAAATGCGTGTCCTGATCGCCAAGGTCTCGCACGAAACCAACACGTTTTCCCCCGTCGCCACGCCGGTCGCGCGGTTTTGTCCCGATGGCGAAACGCTCCTGACCGGTCAGGCCGCGATCGATTTCTACCGCGGCACGACAAGCTGCCTCGGCCGCTACATCGCCATCGCCGAGGAACTCGGCGCCGATATCGTCCTCCCCGTCGCGGCAGCCGCGCCACCCAGTGGACCGGTCGATGACGATGCGTTCGACCTGTTCTGCCATCTGATCACCGACGAACTTCGAAAGCAGCCGGTGGACGCCGTCATGCTCGACCTGCACGGCGCCATGGTCACCAACCAATACGAAGACGCCGAAGGCGAACTGCTGCGCCGCGTCCGGGACGTCGCGCCGGATACGAAACTATCCGTTTCCCTCGACATGCACGCCAATATTTTCGACGGCCTGGTGTCCCGAGCCGACGTCATCGCCGGCTACCGCACCTATCCCCACGTCGATCATCTCCCGACCGCGGAGCGCGCCGGCCGCACGCTCGTCCGCACCCTGCGTAACGAAATCAAACCCACCATCGCCTGGGCCAACGCGCCCATGCTGCCGCACGTCATGGCGCAAGGCAGCTACCGCGAGCCCAACAAAACCCTGCAGGAGATGGCCGAAAAGATGGAGCGTGACGGCGAATGTCTCGTCGCCAGCGTGTTCGTCGGCTTCCCGCACGCCGACGTCTCGCAGGCCGGGCTCAGCGCCGTCGTGGTGACCGACAACGACCCTGAAGCCGCGCGGCGCCTCGTCTCCCGTCTGCTGGATTTCGCCTGGTCCCACCGCGAGGCCTTCACCTTCCAGACCGAGCCGCTGTCGGACTCCGTCGCCCGCGCCAAGGCACTCGACGGACCGGTCGTCATGCTCGACCATTGCGATAATTCATCGTCCGGCGGCACCATGGACACCACCGTCGTGCTGGCCGAAATCCTTCGTCAGGGCCTGGAGGACGT
>PLSZ01000344.1 GCA_003164305.1 Acetobacteraceae bacterium | reverse complement strand
TGCCCGCGTTGTCCGCGCTGAACATACGCCTGCGCGACGACTACGTGGCCGACGCCGCCGCCGGAGTGAACCGCTGGAACCGCGTGTTCGCGCAAACCGGAATCGACTTCCGCATCATTCTGCCGCATGTCGCGTTCAACCGCCGCATCGGAGAGTTCTCCGCCGTTCACGCCGACACCGAAGGTCACGTGGTATCCCGTGAGGACTGGGAGCAGCGCAGGGAATCGATGTTGCCGTCGGCNNTGAAGATCGACGGATAGGGAGCGGAGCGCCGGGTTTGGCCGGGGCGCCCCCCTGCCTTACCGGTTCGGTGAGGGGCAGTCACGGGGTTCCAACCGGCGCATATGGCGATCCGACCGGCGCAAGTAAGCAAAGTCTGACACGAAGATCGCGGAGGACACCGGAGGTCACGGAGGAGATAAGGATAGCGCTTCGCGCGGTGTCCGATCCCACACCGCGCGAAGCGCCATAGTTTCCTTCTCCGCGACCTCCGCCGTCCTCCGCGATCTCCGTGTCAGACTTTGCCAAAACGGACTCCCATCATGGGCGATTCCCCCGGGCCCTCGATCCAACCCGCGAGATCACCTCGAATCCCCAATCACGATTGGAACGCGTCCATCCCCGCCCATCCAATCGATTGGTCGCACTGACCGGATCGTGACGCGGTCTCGGGTCAGGCAAACTCCCCTCCCGGTCCTCAGGCCCGCATGTCGCGCCCGGTATCCCGCATCAGGATTTTCGCGTGCCCGCCGACCACCGCCGCATGGTACGCCTGCGCCGATTCGGACATATCCGCGTCCGGCCGCTGCTCCGGCTCAAAATTCCCGTAACGGTCCACCCCGCGGACCAACGTGGCCCAATCGTGGGTCCCGGCCACCTGCCGCACATAGGTCGGCAAATACCGGATCGCGAATCCGATTCGGCGCGTGTCCGACGGATTCGGGTCCGAGCCATGGATCAGCCGCACATGGTGGAGCGACATTTCCCCGGCTTTCAGGGCCAGTGTCTCGGCGGTCGCCTCGTCTACATCGACCATGATTTCCTGCCCGCGGCTGAGAAGGTTTTGCGGACGGAATGTGTCTCGATGTGGTACTTGCGCCATAGTGTGTGAGCGCGGAACCACACGCATCCCACCATTTTCGGTTGTGCTATCCGATAGAGCGACCCAGGCCGTGACGATGTCGGCCGGCTCTAAACCCCAATAGGTTGAGTCCTGATGCCAGGACACATACGCAGGGTTGCGTGGCTCTTTGATGAAGAAGGACGTGCCCCAGCACAGAATGTCGGGTCCGATGACGTCCTCGACCGCGTCCAGGATTCGCTCGTGACGAATCAGGGCGTTCAGCCAGGTGAACAGAAGGTGTGATTTTTGCCGGAGCCTGCCGGCCAGAGGTCCGGCATCCGCCTCAAACGCTTCAAGACGCGCCCGGATGCCGGCGGCTTCCTCGATCGAAAGCACCCGAACCGGTGCGAGATATCCGGTGTCACGGTACTGTCGCACCGCGTCTTCAGTCAGAGTCTTCAAAGCACATCACTCCCCACGGTAAGCCAAGCCCCGTCGCGCGCGGACGGAGCCTGGAAACCGCAGGGGTTCGATGTCAAGGCGGGGGATAACCCCCGCCCAACCATCACTGCTTGCGATGCTTCATGTGGTGCTTCTTGTACCACGCCTTGGAATGGTGCCGCCAGCGATGGTGCACCATCGGAGCCGGCATCGGCGGCGCCGTCATCACGACGGGCGGCGGCGACGGAGCGGGCGCGGGCGGCGGCGGAGCGGAGCAGGCAGCCAGAGCAAGAGCCGAAACGAGTCCGGCCGCGCTGAGCGACCAGCGAGTCGAGACAAAACGCATGTGAGTCCCCCTAGGGTTGAGTCCGATACCCTGCACCAACTCGACACCCAGAGCCGCGCCGCGCAGGACGGCGGCATTATAGCGTCTTCCAGATTGTTTTCTATGGGAAATCTGACATCGAATGGCAGGAATGACGACGATCCTGATCTTTGGCGCCGCCGTGCGACCCGATGGACAGCCCAGTACGACTCTCCGGAGACGCGTCGAGACCGCCATCGCATGCGCGAAGCACCATCCAAACGCCCGATTCATTCCCACCGGAACCGTCGGCCGCCATGGCCCCTCCGAAGCCTCCGTCATGGCCGCGCAACTGATGGAATCGGGTGTTTCACGCGACAGAATTCTACTGGAAGAGACTGGAAGCGATACATTGTCTTCAGTCCGCGCGATCTATCGATTAACGCGCGAACACGGCCTGGCAGGACACGTCATGGTGGCGACCAGCACGTACCATCTCCCCAGATGCCTGACCTTGCTATACCTTTGCGGCATATCTGCCATGCCATGTCGAACGGTCTCCCGGCCCGCCGGACCACGCTGGAAGCGCTGGTACTGGCGATTCCGTGAAGTCCCCGCTTTGCCTTACGACGCCGCCCTCCTGCTCTGGGCGGGAATCGCGGGGCGCCTGTGACCCGGGCTCATGAAGGACGGCCGATCGCGTCCAGCACGGTCGAGTCGGTCAGGATTTGCGGCAAAACCTCCGGCGCCGCCGCGTGCGGGCCATAGTATAAATAGAGTGGCACCCCATCGCGGCCCTGTTCTCTCAGAAATTCGGTAATCGCCGGGTCCTGTCGCGTCCAATCGCCCTTTAAATACGCGATGTGCCGTGAAACGAATGCCCGCTGCACTGTGTCGTTGCTGATCGCCACGTGCTCGTTCACCAGGCACGTCACACACCAGGCGGCGGTGAGGTTGACGAACACCGGCCGTCCCTCCGCCCGCAGTGCCGCGAGTCGCGCCGCGGTGAACGGCTCGCTCTCCCGATCCGCCGCCGACGCGGCGGGCATGACCCCAATCCCCGCCAAAGCCACCAGCGCCAGACCGCCCGCCACGCCGGCGGCGACCCAGCCCACCTGGCGGCGGCGTGGACTGAGATCCTGCGTGATCCCCAGACTCCAGCCAGCGAATCCAAGCAGCACAATGCCCGTCGCGGTCGCCAACACGCCCGGCGCGCCGGCTTCCTGGCTGACCACCCACAGCAGCCAAACCGCCGCGCCATACATTGGAAACGCCAGAATCTGCCGCAGAACCTCCATCCACGGCCCCGGCCGCGGCATCATTTGGGCCAGCCCCGGGACCGTACTCAGCGCCAGATAAGGCGACGCCAGCCCGAGTCCCATCGTGAAAAAGATCAACACAGTGGCCGGCGGCGGCGCTGCCAGGCCGGACGCGACCGCGACCGCCATGAACGGCGCCGTGCAGGGTGTGGCGACCAGCACCGCGAGCGCGCCGGTGAAAAAACTGCCCCAATGTCCGCCAAGCGAGGCCAGCCCACCGCCGGCGCCCTCGAACCCGCCCCCGACCCGGAACACGCCGGACAGGTTCAGCCCAACCACGAACAGCAGCCATGCCATCGCCGCGACGAAAATCGGCGAAGCGAACTGAAATCCCCAACCCGCCGCGGCGCCCGCCGAACGCGCCACCAGCAACGCGACCGCCACCGCCACGAACGTCGCCGTCACCCCAGCCGTATAGGACACCGCGTGTGCCCGCGCCCGCCCGCGCGCAAGGCCCGCCGCGAATCCGACCGCCTTCATCGCCAGGATCGGAAACACGCACGGCATCAGGTTCAGGATCAGCCCGCCCAGAAACGCCAGCCCGGAAATCCGCAGCACCTCTACCCCGGAAGCCCGAGCCGCCTGGCCGCCTGCGCCCTGCCCTGCCGCCGCGGTACTTGCCGCAGCAGCCGGCTGCGTTTGCACGGCCGGGGCCTGCAATCCGGCAGCAGCTCCAGAATCAACCGGCGTCTGAGCCTCCGCAGCCGGTTTCCCGGCCGCCGCGCCAGTCGCCGCCGCCATTCCCGGCAGCGCCACAATCTCGAACGCTCTTCCCCNNTCCGTCAGGTTCGCATCCTTCTTCAGATCGAGCGTCAGCCCTTTGGCCGTGGCCGTCAGTTTCTGCACGGACGGATTGTCCACGATGTCCTGATCCGCCGGAAAGAACGCCCCCTCCGCCTCTTTCCGGCCGGTTTCGACCGTCAGCCGGAGCCCTTCTTTCGCGGGCTCAAAACCCACCTTGAAGCCCGCAGGCAGCGGCTTGGGAATCCGTGCAACAAACCTGCTAAAAAGTGCGGAATCAGCGCCTGCCGCTCCTGCCTTGTCCGCTTGGTCCAGAACCGTCCGGCTCACTTCGAGCTCAGCCTTGCCGGGAATGCACCTCTCTCTGCAAACCAGCCAATCCACCTTGGCATCCAGCACCGCCGGCCCGGCCTTGGCCGTTTGCGCCACATTCAGCGTCAGCGGAAACAGCACCTCGTCCTCGTACCCAAAGTCCATCAGCGGTCCCAGCGGCAGCCGCTTCGGCGCGGGAAACTGCAATCCCCCCGCCGTTACCCCCTCCGGCAGCGTCCAGCGAATGTGCGGCGGCAGCCCCGCATCGCCCGGATTCCTCCAGTAAACGTGCCACCCCGGCTCCAGCTTGAAGTAGAGTCCCGCCTGGGTGGGCGTACCCCGGCCCAGCGTCTGGGGAAGAACCATTAGTTCCACGCGCACATGCGGCGCATCGGCCGCGCTTGAAACAGCCCGCGCCGGCAAACTCACGGCAAGCAGCAACGGTAGTACGAAAATCAATCGGAAAAGGGGCATGGCGGGGAAACTCTGACTCCTCAACAGTTGGACTCAGTCTACCGGACGAAGGACGCAAACCATCTCAGCTTTGCGGCGCACCGTGTGAATCCGCCCATGCCGCGTGCCGCCGATAAATGCAGTCGTTCTGGACGCACTTCACCCCGGCCGCCCGCGCCCGCTCTACGGCTTCTTCGTCGATCACCCCGTCCTGCAGCCAAAGATAAGGGACGCCGAGCCGAATCACATCGTCCACAATCGCCGGAACATGCTCCGATGCGCGAAAGACATCCACCAGGTCGATACCGGCTCCGGTCTCTTCGCGGGACGCGGTCTGTGCCGCACCGAGATCGGCGTAGCTCTTCATCCCCTGGACTTCGCCCACCGCGGGATTCACAGGCAGCACGCGGTAGCCATGGCCGGCCAGGTAGCCGCCAATTCTGTAGCTCGGACGCGACGGCTTGTCGCTCATCCCCACCACGGCAATCGTCTTCGCCGTGCGCAGCATCTCGTCCACAACTTCAGGATCGGTCATTTCTCATCTCCCAAGCGGATTCCCGACCTTCCATTCCAGAGCATACAGCTCCCAAAACAAACGCGGCCCCACCGCAAGGTGGGGCCGCGTTCATTGCAAAAACCGCCTTTACTTGATCTTGATGAAGATCGTGGCAAAGGTAAACAGGGTGAGGGACTCGAT
>PLSZ01000253.1 GCA_003164305.1 Acetobacteraceae bacterium | reverse complement strand
GAAAAGATGTGTGCATGCGGTAGGGCCTGGCCGGAGGATCTCTCGACACGCCAAGGAAGTCAGAAGCCGTACGGCGTGCCTGGGCGGACCGATCCTCTGGTCAAGCCCTACAAGATTCGCACATCCGCGNNGCGGAGATTGTCGCATCATCGTTCCAATATCGGTTCAGAGGTCCGGTGTGCTTTCGCGTCGGCCTCCGCAACTTTCGGCGTAAACCATTGATAAGACTCGGAGGATCGTTTCAGAGTTGTGTGACGACCGTAGGGCCAAGCCCGAGGATGACGTTACAGAAACGTTCTGAATAAATGGCAACATCAACGCGGTGCGGTATCCATCGCCTACGACAAATACCGCGCCCGGATATGCGACTGGAACTCTGTCGGATCCAACGGCTTTCCGGTCGCGTCCCGCAGCAATTCGTTGAAGCCCATCAGGCTGCCTTGCGCGTGCACGTTGCTGTGCAGCCAGTTCGTCAACGGTGACAGATCACCCAGCCCCATCGCTGTCTTCAGCCCCTGCGTCTGGCGAACCACCACCGCCATCATTTGCGCCGCCGCCATCGCGCCCAGAGTGTAACTGGGGAAATAGCCGAAAGCCCCGTCGTACCAATGGATGTCCTGCAGGCAGCCGCGCGCGTCGTCCGGCGGAGTGATCCCCAGCAGGTCCTTGATCGCGCCGTTCCAGGCGCCCGGCAGATCGGCCACCGCCAGATTGCCCGACACCATGGCGTTTTCCAGCCGGAACCGCATGATCACGTGCGCGGGGTAGGTCATCTCGTCGGCATCGACGCGGGTCAGGCCCCGCTCGACATGCCGCCACAAGCGGCCGAGATTCTCCACCTGATACGCTTTCGGGTCGCCGCCGAACGCGCCATGCAAAGCACGGCCCAGCCATTCCAGATACTCGTCGTTTCGACAGGCGATCATCTCGACGATCAGAGACTGGCTCTCATGAATCGCCATTCCGGCGGCGCGGCCGACCGGTTGGCGCGCATGGCCTTTGGGCAATCCGCGTTCATACAGCGCGTGCCCGGTCTCATGGATCACGCCCATGATCGCCTGCGTGAAGTCCGCCGGATCATAGCGCGTCGTGATCCGCACGTCGGTCGGCGTGCCGCCGGAAAACGGGTGCGCCGAGCGATCGAGCCGCGCGTGGTCGAAGTCGAGCCCAATGCGCCCGGCGATCCGCCGGCACAACGTCTCCTGCGCCGCGACCGGAAACGGACCCGTGGGTTTGACGGGGGTCTGTTGCCGCTTCTGCCGTTCCTCGGCCGCCGGCAGCGCGTCCGTCAGGAACTGCTCATAGGCGCCGAAAATCGACGCGACGTCCGCGGCGCCGATGCCGCGCTGATAGCCATCCATCAGCGCGTCGTACGGGCTCAATCCCAATGCCGGGGCCAACGCGGAGGCCTGTTGCCGGACCAGATTGACGACTTCGGTCAGATGCGGACGCACCAGGCTGAAATTCGCCGTGCTCTTGGCCTCGCGCCAGACCTTCTCGCATTTGGAATTGGCGCGGGCCTGCGCCTCGACCAAGTCGGCGGGCACGGCGGTCGCGCGGGTATGCTCATGCCGCATCAGCCGCAGGTTGGCCGCGGCCCAGGGATCGGAGCCTGGGGGAAGGGCTTCCGCGGCGGCGAGGTCGTCAGCGACTTCCGGCGCGGTCATCAGGCCATGCGCGAGACCCGCCAGAACGGCCAGTTGATCGCCGCGAGCCGCGCCGCCCCCGGCCGGCATCATCGCGGCGGCGTCCCAGCCGAGCATCGACGCGCACTCATCGATCGTGGCGATTCGCGCGAAACGCTTGAGCAGCCGGTCGTAAGCGTACGAATCCTTCATGCACGCGATCCCTTTCTGGCCCAGACAACGAATATCGCCAGGAGCGCCACCGCCAGTCCATACCATGTGATCGCGTACGACAGGTGATTATTTGGCGGCCGGGGCAAATGCCGCGCCGGATCCGGCCAGTGCGTTACCACCGCGTCGGCGTCAGAATCGTCATCCGCCACCGGCCCCCCCGGCGCGAGCGCGACCAGCACGAAATCCCGCACCGTTGGCTGACCGACGGCGTCGCCGATCGCCTTCGGATCGAGCGTGTAAAAATGCCGCGCCGCGGGATCGTCCTTGGCGCTGAACCAATGCACGGAGTCTCCGAAGCGAACGTATCCCGCCACCGTGACCACGCCGTCCGGCTGGTCCATCGGACCCGAGCGAGACAGCGGTACCCAGCCGCGATCGACCAGGATCACGTCCCCGTTGGCTTCGCGCAGCGGAACGATCATCCGCGCCCCCATGGTGGGACCCGAGGGAATGTTCCGCACAATCGCGCCGTACAACGCCGCTTCATCGGGCAAAAACGTTCCGATAATGGATACTTTTGTAAATGGCGCTGGCGTCTCGCTGAGCGGAACGGGCGCGGCGGATTCAGCATGGTCGACCTGGGCTAACAGCGCCTCTTTCCAGAACAGCCGCTTAACCTGCCAACCGCCGAGCCCCAGCAGAACGATCAGCATCGCGGCGGTCATAAGGCTCGGCCAAAGCAGTCGCCGCCTCGTCGCCGTCACAACCCCATCTCGGACGACCGGTGCCGGTATTGCATCGCGATCAACCCCGCCTTGACCGGCCGAATCATCGCGATCGCCAGCGGGATGGTGATCAGCGGCCAAAGGATCGCGTGCACCCATAGCGGAGGGTTAAAGCGAAACTCGACCCAGAACGCGAGGCCGACGATGATCGCGCCGAGGACCAGGATCACCAGCGCGGCCGCTCCGTCGCCGGAGTCGTTCTGCGCCAGGTCGAGAGCGCAGTACTCGCAAACCGGACGCACATCCAGGAGATTACGAAACAAACGTCCCTTGCCACACCGTGGACAGCGGCACCGCAGCGCCGCTTCCAACACGGAAGGTGTGGTCCAGTCGATTTCCCGTTCGGTCACTCCGGCGCGATCGCGCCCTGGCCATACCAGTAAATGCAGACGAACAGAAACAGCCAGACCACATCGACGAAATGCCAGTACCAGGCGGCGGCTTCGAAGCCAAAATGACGCGCGGGTGTGAACTGATCGGCGCGGGCACGGAACCAGCAGACGATCAGGAAGATCGTGCCGACGATCACGTGGAAGCCGTGGAACCCGGTGGCGAGAAAGAACACCGAAGGATAGATGCCGCCGGTGAACGCGAACGGCGCGTGCGAATACTCGATGCCCTGGCACAGGGTGAAGCACATCCCCAGAAGGATGGTCAGGCCGAGGCAGTTCACCAGGACCTTCTTGTTGCCCTCCAGCAGCGCGTGGTGCGCGAAGGTGACCGTGCAGCCGGACAGCAGCAGGATCATCGTGTTCAGCAGCGGCAGATGGAACGGATCGAAGGTGTGTACCGTCGATGGCGGCCACACGGTCTGGCCGTTACCCTGCGTCTCCGGGAAGAACACGAAATTGAAGTACGCCCAGAAGAAGCCGACGAAGAACATCACCTCGCTGGAGATGAACAGCGCCATGCCGTAACGCAGACCGAGCCGAACGACGGGCCCATGCGCGCCCGGCGTGCGTGATTCGCGCACGACATCGCGCCACCAGAAGAACATGGTCACGACCACGACGATCCCGCCCGCCGCGAGGATCATGTAGTTGCCGTAGTGGGCGGCGATGATGATGCCGAAGACGGTCAGGAAGCCGCCGACGGCGCCCAGGATCGGCCAGGGACTCGGGTCCGGCAGATGGTATGGGTGCTTCAGTCCGGGACCCTGTGGCACCGTGGCGCCGTGTGCATCACTGCTCATACCAAACCCACACTTTGACGACCGGGGAAACCGCCCCGGCACGGTTGGCGCATCATCCCGAATTCGGTCGTGAGTTCAAGGGGGCGGAACGAACCTTTTCAAAGCTGTGCTTCGCCGGACCAGGGTCCCTCCACGTCATGCTGGACCTCGAGCCCCAGCATGACGGCATTGGGCATTTCAAGACCAAAATGAGAACTGGTGCGCCAGG
>PLSZ01000437.1 GCA_003164305.1 Acetobacteraceae bacterium | reverse complement strand
ACGTTTATTCCCGGCCCTGGGCTGCGGCGCGGTGATCTTCCCGACTTATGGCGGCCGCTTCGGCTATTCTCAGGCGACCTGCCGGGAGCTAGTCGCCAACGCGCGTCCGGCTTTGGCCGTGCCCGCCGGTGGCATCACCCTGAACCGCGTCCCCGAGTTACTTGACTTCTACGGTCCCGACACGATGTTGCTGATCGGCGGCAACCTTCTTCTGGCGAGAGACCGCGTCACCGAAGAATCCGCCGCCTTCGCCAACGCCGTCGCGCGCCACGGGACCAACTGACATGGACAGCGAACAGCCCCCCAACTTCCGCCCCACGACGGACGCGTTCCGCTGGGATCATGTCGCGCACCAGCCGTACAAGCAGGATGGCGAAGCCCCGTTCAAGGACATCTCCCGCCAGGTGCTGTTCCACGACGACGCACTGGCCTGCGAACTGCGGTATTTCGAAATGGATCCAAAAGGCTATTCCACCCTCGAGCGCCACGAGCACGCCCATGCCGTGATGATCCTGCGCGGCCACGGCCAGTGCATGGTGGGCGACGAGGTGCGCGACGTGAAACAGTTCGATCTGATCACGATCCCCGCCTGGACCTGGCATCAGTTCCGCGCGGAGAACGAACCGTTCGGCTTCCTGTGCATGGTCAACGCGACCCGCGACCGGCCCGTGCTGCCGACTGAAGCCGAGCTGTCAGCGATGCGCGTCAATCCCGCCGCGGCGGCGTTCCTGCGAGGCTAATTCCGCTCCGCCAGAAACTCCTCCGCCTCCCGCACCACATCCGCCAACGCCCCGTCCGCGAACGGCGAAATCAACCCCGCCGCCTCAACCAGTTCCTGAAACGGCGCCGAGCCGCCAAGCCCGCACAGCCCGACATAAGCGTTCAAAGCCTGCTTCGGATCGCGCCGCGCCCTCGACCAGAACTGCAACGCGCAACATTGCGCCAGCGTATAGTCGATATAGTAAAACGGTGAATTGTAGATGTGTGGTTTCGCCTGCCAGCGGCCGCCCTTCGCCAGGTAATCCAGATCGCCGTGATCCGTCCACGGCATGTAATGCCGTTCCAGCCGCCGCCAGATCGCATGCCGCTCCTCGGGCGACGCGTCGGGATGCGCGAACACCTCATGCTGAAAATGATCGACGCAGACCCCGTAAGGCAGAAACGCCAGCGCGCCAATGAGGTGCATGCGCCGGAATCGGTCCGCCGCGTCATCTCCCACCAGCAGGTTCATGAACGGCCATGTCAGAAACTCGAGGCTCATGGAATGGATCTCGGCCGCCTCCATCGTCGGCCATAAATAGTCGACATTCGGTTGCTCACGCGACTGATGGTTCTGGAACGCGTGCCCCATTTCATGCGTGAAAACGCCGATATCGTGATGCGTTCCGGTGAAATTGGCGAAGATAAACGGCATGCCGACGGTCGGAAACGATGTGCAAAACCCGCCCCCCGATTTCCCCGGCCGGTTTCGTAAATCCAGGAAACCCCCTGTCTCCATCTCCCGAAAAAACGCCCCCAACCTCCCATCCATCCCATCGAACATCGTCCGAGCCTGGGCCACAAGAAAATCGTGCCCCCCGGCCGGCTTCGGATTGCCCGCCGGATCGATCAACGCCTCATCCCAGAAACGCACCCGATCCCAGCCGAACGCCACCCGCCGCTGTTCGAGCAAACGCGCGACCAGAGGCACCACATGCGTCACAACCTGCTCGCGATACCGCGCGACATCATCAGGTCCATAATCGACCCGGCGCATCCGGCGGTAGCCAAGCGGGGTGTAAGTTTCGAACCCCAACTTCCTGGCCATGCCATGCCGCAACCGCACCAGGTCATCGTAAATCCGATCCAGTTCCGCGCCATGTCGCGCGAAGAACGCCCATCGCACCGTCTCCGCCTCATGCCGCATCGCGCGGTCCGGATCTTCGGCGAACGGCGCCAGGCCCGCCAGATTTACCGTCCTCCCACCAATGGATAACTGCGCGGACGCCAGGATTTCCGTATACCGGGCGCTCAGCCGGGACTCTTCCTCCAGGTCGGGTTTGATCGCCGGATCGAAGGCGGTGACATCGGTCTCCCACAGCCGAACCGCATGCGCTCCGGCGGCTTGTTCCAGACCGGAACGATCCTTCAACGCAAGCAATCGCCGTTTGAACGCCGTCTCCAGGTCGGCGGCCTCCGGTCCCAAACTATCGGCATATTCCCGGGCCGCTTTCGCCGAAGCATCCGTCGTATCCTGCGCGAAACGCAGATGCACCAGAGCGCTCCAGGTGTCGTACTCCCGCCGCATCGAGTCCCACGCATGCAACGCGCCGTTCGTATCTCCCGCGTCCAGCATCCGGTCCAGCGCGGCGTACCGCGCGACCAGTCCGCTTTTGTCCGGTGTCGCGACCTGGATGTCCTGAAACCGGATCATGCCACGGCCTCCGCCACCAGCGTGCCCGGCGCCGAGCCCATGCGCTGAAACACGACACGCGCTTCGTGGAAGCCCGCGACCGAAGGACGATGCGCGATCGATATCAACGTCGCGGTCGGCAAGTGCGTCCGGAACGCCTGATACACTTCCATCTCGGAATCCGGATCCAGGCTCGCGGTCGCCTCATCCAGAAACACCCAGGACGGTTTCGCCAGCAGCGCCCGCGCTACCGCGACCCGTTGCAGTTCGCCGCCGGACAGGCTCTGTGGCCAGTTGTCGTCACGATCCAACCGATCCACCAGATTCGGCAATCCCGCGTCGCGCAGCGCCTGCGCCATGTCGGCTCGGCTATGCGATGCCGGATCGTGGGGATACGAAATCACATAGCGCAACGTCCCAAGCGGGATATAAGGTTTCTGCGGCAGGAAGAACATGTTCTTTGGCACCGAGATCTCCCCGCGCGCGAACGGCCAGATGCCCGACATCGCACGGAACAACGTCGATTTTCCCGACCCGGACCGCCCGCTGATCACCACGGAATGTCCGGCAGTCAACGTCAGATCCGCGTGCTCCAGCAATTTGGTGCCATCCGGCAATGTCAGGTCGAAATCGCGCAGATGCAACGCGCCATCGTCGCTCTCGGTTCGGACCAGATTGGCGTCGACCATACGCGCTGACTCGATCGAGCGATGAAATGTCGCCAACCGCTCGACGATCGCGCGCCACCCGGCGAGCGAGTCATAGCGATCGACGATCCACGACAGCGCGCCTTGCACGCTGCCAAACGCCGACGCCGCCTGGAACAACACGCCCAACGGCACCTTCCCCGAGAAGTAACGCGGCGCGGCGGCCACCAGAGGAATGATCACCGCGATCTGGCTGTATCCGACCGTGACCATGTTCAACAACATGGTTCGATGCATGATCGCATAGAAGTTGCCGATCACCGCCATGAAGCGATGCAGCAGGTTCACCGTCTCCTGATGCTCGCCTTTATACAGCGCGATCCCCTCGACATTTTCCCTGACCCGCACGAGAGAATAACGGAAATCCGCTTCTACCCGCTGCTGGCGGAACATCAGCGCCGCCAGCGGGCGCCCGACCATGTGCGTGCCAATCGTGCCGACGATCGAATAAACCAACGCGATCCAGCAGAGGTCGCCGGGGATCGACACACCGAACAGCACGAACGCGTCCGACAGCCCCCAAAGGATCGTCAGAAAGCTGAACAACGTGACCACCCGTGAAATCAGGCCCAGAGTCAGCGACAACGTCGTGTCGCAATAGTCCCTGATATCCTCGGTGATTCTTTGGTCCGGGTTATCCGTCCCCAGCTCGTGGCTGCCAAGCAAACTGATTTTGTAATAAGCCCGGTCGGACATCCATTCGTTCAAAAACCGATCCGTCATCCAGCGCCGCCAGCGGATCGTCAGCCATTGCGTGAGGTACACCTCGAACACCGCGATGATCACGTGCGACATCGCCAGCGGCGTGAACCCGAACGTCAGACCCTTGTCGTTATGCCGGTACAACAACAGCAGGCTGACGAAACCGTCCCAGTCCTTGCTCTGAATCGCGTTGTAAAACTCCAAACGCCAGAAGTTCAACAGCACCGACAGGCCGACCGACGCCAGGCTGAGCGCGATCACCGCCGCCAGCAACCCGCGGGCGGACCAGCGTTCCTCGGACTCGGCGAAATACGGCCGCGCGAGCCGCCACGCGTCTTTCAGAAATAATCCAACGCCACCCATGGTATGATCATCTCTCTATGGATTGTTGCAGGGCGGCGAGCCAGGCTTTCGTTCGTTCCCGGTTCACGCCGAAATCGCTTCGCCCGTAAACACTACGAGACCAGATCACCAACGTCGCGCGATCCGCCCCAGCCGGATTGACCTGGACCGTCACAAGGTCAGGAAAATTCAGTATTTCACTGCGCACGACATAATGCAGTTGCCGCTGTTGAGGAAACTCCGCCGCGACATAAGTCCGCGGCATCCCGCCGAACACGACGCGCGCCTTTTCGTACAGCGCCGGCGCAGCCGATGCCAGCGGACCAATCACCATATCCGGCTCCGGCCGCATGCCCGCCGGACCCGCCAGATACGTATTCGACGTCGATGTCCGTTCGATCCTTGTCATGTCCATCAACCCCGGCGGAGGCAAGCCCCCCGCACCCTGGGCGCCACAGGCCGGCAAGAACAAACCCAGTATCCAGGCGAACGGACTCAAACCCGCACCTTCGTCAATTTACTCACCGCGCGGTCGAACTGCGCAAGGTAAATGTTCTCGTCGGCGTCGATCCAGATGCCATGAATATTCAACGATCCTTTACCCGCGACATCCGGCTCGAACCGCGCGATCAACCGGCGCTCCTTCGTCCAGATCGACAGTCCGTCGCCGCCACCCACGTAAATCACGTCATGCCCGAACGACAGGTCGCTTGGCATCTTAAATTCACTCCATTCCGCCAGGAATTCACCGGACGTGGAGAAGATCTGAATGCGATGATTGTCCCGGTCGCACGCGTACAAACGGTCCTCCCAATCGGCGCCGACGAAATGCACCAGCACGAACTGCCCAGGACCAGTGCCATGCTCGCCCCACGAATACTTCAACTGCCCGTCAGAAGAAAACCGGTGCACCCGGCGGTTGCCATACCCGTCGGAGACGAACACATCGCCATCGGACGTAAACGCGGTCCCCGTCGGCATGTTGAACGGCTGCCCGTAAAACGTCGGCGCCGCCGCGTTCGGCGTGCCCAACGTTCGCAGCAGCGTGCCATCCGGTTCGTGTTGGGTGACCGTGTGCAATCCAGAGTCGGCGATCCAGATCTTACCGTTCCGATCGATCGCCAGGCCATGCACGAAATTGGAGAACACGCCCTCGCCCCATGAGGAAACGAAGTTGCCCTTGGAATCGAATACCAGCACCGGATGCGCCGCGCGGCACAGCACGTAAACATCTCCGTTCGCCGCCACCGCGCCTTGCACGCTGGTCCGCGGCGGCCCGGCATGGCCGGTTTCGCCTAAATTCCACCAGCGCGGCAGCTTCGCCCAGTCGCGCTGGAATTCGTACCGCCAGGAGCCTTCTCCGATGATGGACATGGACCCTCCCTAAAACCCTGAGCCAGGTTGTGCCAGATACGCGATTTCCTCTGGTGTGCTGCCGCGCCCAAGCGTGGCGTTGCGATGCGGGAAGCGGCCGAACCGCCGGATCACGTCACGATGCCGCGCGGCGTAATCGACCGTGTCGGGACCCAAAGCCTCGCGCAAATCTTCGACCAGGCGCACGGACAAATCCTGATCCGCCAGCATCTCGGAGTGTTCGAATGGCAACCAGACGAACATTCGTTCGCACGCCGTCAGCCCTTGATCGAACCCCGACGCCACCATGCCGCGGGCGATCTCGCGCGCGTGAGCATCCGCCGCGAACGCCTCGGCCGATCCGCGGAAAATATTGCGCGACAACTGATCCAGCAGCACGATCAGCGCCAAACCGCCTTGCGCCGCCGCGGCCCAATCGTCCAGCGCGCCCGCGCGAGCCTCGCGCACCGCCCCGGTGAACCGGGCACAGGCGACATCGAAGGCCGGATCTTTTTCAAACCATTTCTTCCGGCTCCTGGACGGATCGCCTTCGAACCAAAAGTCGAGAATTTCGGATGGCGCGATCACTTCAACGCCCTGTCCAGCAGCCGCACCGAGTGTAACGCCTCACGCCCGGACAAATCGCGGATCTGATGGCGGCAGGACGTGCCATCGGCGACGATATAATCCTCGGCGCCGGCCGCGCGCACCGCCGGCAGCAGACCGGCCTCCGCCATCGCGCGTGACACGTCCTGGGTTTCAGTCTGATAGCCGAACGACCCCGCCATCCCGCAGCACGATGACGCGATCGGTTTCACGTCCAGCCCAGGCACACGCTTTAGCGCGGCCAGCGCGTCCGGGAATGCGCCGAAGGACTTCTGATGGCAATGCCCGTGCACATGCGCGGTTCCCGGCAGTTCCCGTAGTGCCAGTCCAGGCTTTTCTTTCGCCAGAAACTCCGACAACAACATCGCGCGGCCAGCCAACGCATCGGCCGCTTCGCCCGGCAGCAACGAGCGGAACTCATCGCGCAACGTCAACAGGCAGGACGGTTCCAGCCCGACCACGGGCATGTCGCCCACCAAGGCCCGCATCGTGCGCCGCGCCTCGTCGCGCGCCTTGTCCACCATTCCGGCGGCGAGATAAGTCCGCCCGCAACACAACGGCCGGCCGCCGGCGGACGGCAGCACGACGCCATAACCGGCGGCGCGCAGCACCCGAAGGGCGGCACGAAGATTTTCCGGCTCGAAGTAACGATTGAACGTATCGGCCAACAGCATGACGCTGCCGCGCGGCCCCTCGGTCTTGTCCGCTTCGGTGTCGCGAAATGGTGTTCGGCTCCAGGCCGGCATCGTTCGGGCGGCGGCGATGCCCAACCGATTTTCCATCATCCGCCGCAACGGCCCGAACGCGTTGCGCGCGTTCCCCAGCCAGGGGAATTTCGATACGATCGGCGCGTAACGCGGCAATTCCGCGACCAGAGTTTCCCGCCTTCCCACGCCATGCCGGTCCGCGCGCGCCGCCAGCACTTCGATCTTCATCTTCGCCATGTCGACGCCGGTCGGACATTCCCGCCGGCACGCCTTGCACGACACGCAAAGTTTCATCGCCTCGGCCAACGCGTCGGAATGCATGGCTTCCGCGCCGAGTTGTCCTGTCAGCGCCAGCCGCAACGTGTTGGCGCGCCCGCGGGTCAAATGCTGTTCGTCGCGAGTCACGCGGAAACTCGGGCACATCACGCCCGAATCGAAGGCACGGCAAGTACCGTTGTTGTTGCACATCTCGACCGCGCCGAGCATCGCGCCCGGATGCTCCGACCAGTCCAGTTTCGGCGTGAAATCGGCGCTCGGGCCGTAACCGGGTCCGTAACGGAACAAGGACCGGTCATCCATGGGCGGCGGACGCACGATGCGGTTCGGGTTCAGCATGTCCGATGGATCGAACGCGTCCTTCACCGTCTCGAACGCGCGGACGATCCGTTCTCCGAACATTTGCGTGTGAAATTCGCTGCGCGCCAGGCCGTCGCCGTGCTCGCCGCTGTGGGAGCCTTTGTATTCGCGCACCAGGGCGAACGTTTCTTCCGCGACCGCGCGCATGGTCGCGACGTCGTTGGGGTCCTTCATGTTCAGCACCGGCCGCACATGCAGGCAGCCGACAGAGGCATGCGCGTACCATGTCCCCTTGGAACCATGCCTCTCGAACACGGTGTTCAACCGTTCGGTATAATCCGCCAGATCGTCCAGATCGACAGCGCAGTCCTCGATGAACGACACCGGTTTGCCGTCGCCTTTCATCGACATCATGATGTTCAGACCCGCCTCGCGCACCGCGGCGATCTCATTCTGAAAGCCTGGATCGATCGCGCGCACCACATCGTGATGGCCCAGATCGGCCATCAGTTCTTCCAGTTCCCGCAACTTGCCAAGTAACGGTCCGTCCTCGTGACCATGGAACTCGACGATGAGCAGCGAATCCGGCTCCCCGATCAGCATCCGGTCGATCGTGGCGCGATAGATCGGAATGCCGCGCCCCAGATCGATCATGGTGCGATCGACCAGCTCGACCGCCTCGGGGGTCAGTTCGACAATGAACCGCGCCGCCTCCATCGCCTTGCGAAACGTGGGAAACTGGCAAATCCCCAGCATCTTGCGCGGCTTGATCGGATGCAGCGCCAGTTCCAGCGCCGCCGAAAACGCCAGCGTGCCCTCCGAGCCCACCAGCAACCGCGCCAAATTCTCCCGGCCTCCGGCCCGCGCCGCGGGGGTCAGCGCGTCGATGTTATAGCCGCCAACCCGGCGCAATTGCCTGGGAAACCGGGCCGCGATTTCTTCCGCCTCGGTGGCGCCCAGTACGCGCAGACGCTGGATCAGGTCGGCGATCCGCGCCGGCATGTCCGCGCCCAGATTGTCCGGCACCGCGCCGAACCGGTGCCGTGTGCCGTCCGCCAGAATCGCGTCGATGGCGCGGACATTGTCGGCCATCAACCCATACCGGATCGATTTCGAGCCGCACGAATTGTTCCCAGCCATGCCGCCGATCGTGCAACGCGCGTGGGTGGACGGATCGACCGGAAAAAACACCCCGTGCGGCCGCAACGCGGTGTTCAGCGCGCCAAGCGTGACCCCCGGCTCGACCAGCACCGAGCCCGCCGCTGGGTCGATTTGCAACACCTGGCGCAGATACTTCGAACAATCCATCACCAGCGCGCGGTTCACCGTCTGGCCGCACTGGCTGGTGCCGCCGCCGCGCGCCAGCACCGGGATGCCGGCCTCCCGCGCGATGGCCATGGCGGCCGCCACATCCTCGACCGTGCGCGGCACGATCACGCCCAGAGGCTCCATCTGATAGATCGACGCGTCGGTCGCGTAACGGCCGCGATCGGCGCGATCGAACAGCACCTCACCCTCGATTTCGCGGGACAGGCGACGCGCGAGGCTGGAATCGCCCGGAAGGACCTCGGCGCGCGGGTGATCGATACTGAGGGCGCTCATGGGTTCGTTGCTTGCTCCGGTGCGTCGCTGTCGGCCGCAATGTGCCGCGTTGCCGAGGCCGGCGCCAGCGGGGAGAGCACCGTGGCGACCACCGGGGATTTGCCCGGACCGCATGAGGGGTGCAGCCCAGTACCCTGATCGCTCCCCCCGTCTGTTCGCCCGCCGGCATCCGGTGCATTCTGCCCCCGATTCAGTCTGGAGTGATACCATGGCGACAATGAACCGCGCGGGTCGACATTTTCTGCAGATCCCTGGTCCCACGAACGTGCCCGATCGGGTTCTGCGCGCCATCGATCGCCCGACCATCGACCACCGCGGCCCGGATTTTGGCGAGCTCGGCGCCGAGGTCCTCACCAACCTCCGGAAGATCTTCCAGACCGCCGGCCCGGTCGTGATCTACCCCGCCTCCGGCACCGGCGCGTGGGAGGCGGCGCTGACCAATACCCTTTCACCCGGCGACACCGTCCTGATGTGCCGCACCGGTTGGTTCGCGACGCTGTGGAAGGAGATGGCGGAGCGGCTGAGTCTGAACCCCGTGTTCGTCGATACCGACTGGCGGCGCGGCGCCGACGTGCCCGCATTGGCCGATGCGCTGGCCGCCGACACGGCGCACAAGATCAAGGCCGTTTGCGTGGTGCATAACGAGACCTCGACCGGCTGCGTGTCCCAGGTCGCCGAGGTCCGCGCCGCGATGGACGCCGTGAAGCACCCTGCCCTGCTGATGGTCGATACGATTTCGTCGTTGGCCTCGATCGACTACCGGCACGACGCCTGGGCGGTCGATGTGACCATCGCCGGCTCCCAAAAAGGCCTGATGCTGCCGCCTGGCCTGTCGTTCAACGCGATCAGCGAGAAGGCGCTGAAGGCGGCGGAATCGGCGAAATTGCCGCGCAGTTACTGGGACTGGCGGCCGATGCTGGAGGCCAACAAGACTGGTTACTTCCCCTACACGCCGGGCACCAACCTGCTCTACGGTCTGAACGAAGCGGTCAAAATGCTGTTGGAAGAAGGCCTGGACAACGTCTTCGCCCGTCACGACCGCCATGCCGAGGCCACCCGCCGCGCCGTCCACGCCTGGGGGCTGGAGGTGCAATGCGCCGATCCGCGGCATTACTCCTCGTCGTTGACCGCGGTGCGTTTGCCCGAGGGGCACAGCGCCGACGCCCTGCGCGCCACCATCCTCGAAAAATACAACATGAGCCTCGGCAACGGACTGGGCATTCTGAAAGACCGTGTGTTCCGCATCGGCCATCTGGGCGANNGCGGCGATCGACTATCTGGCGGGGAACGCCTGAGGCGTGGGGCTCGTCTTCGACCAGACCAGCGGGGCGTATTACGCGACGTTGAGCGCCGCCATTTCGGGATCGGCGGCGAACGATGTGCTGCTGGTTCCGGCTGGATCGTATGTCGAGAATTTTCCGAGCATCACGCATAGTTTAACGATCGACGCGATCGGCGGCCTGGCGTCGCTGTCCAATCCGCAACCGATCCCGCCCAACGATCGTGCCATTCTGGACGTACCCTTTGACGCCGGGGTCAATCTGTCGATTTCCGGTCTGGAGATTTCCGGCGCCCAGAGAGAAGAACCAAACCCGAACGGCGCCGGCATTTTGTTTGAAATC
>PLSZ01000217.1 GCA_003164305.1 Acetobacteraceae bacterium | reverse complement strand
ATGGGTGTCCCTACCGCGACTAAGCCGCCACCGGGCGAATCCATCTCGACATTACCGTCTTGCCACCAATTCTGGTTGTCCCCGATTCCGAGGACGGCGCGAACCATTCGCCCGCGCGCCAGAGCCACGCCGTCCGCCGGATCACCGCGGCGGTCCGGCGGGCGCCGGCTGGACGAAGATCGGCGCGGCGGCGACCGAGTTGACGATGATCGCCGCGTCCTCCGGCAACAGAAAGCCGGCGCTCTCCGCCTCGCGTGCCGCGACGCGGATGCGGGTCACGTAGTCGTCCTGATTTTTGTATCGCTCCACCAACGACGGCCGCTTGTCTCCAGCCGCGTCGCGCGCCTCCCGCGTCGCGGCGAACGGCAGAAAAGCCCCGACCAGGGAACACGAAAAGCTATGCGGCTGATTCTGCGCGCCATGCACGCCAAGCGGCACCGCCAGATCGGGCAGCCGAACGCCGCCTATAGGATTGCCGTCCGGGTCGGTCTGAGGCACCTGGATGGTGGCGTTCGGCAGGTTCGCGGGGGCCCTTAGCACGTTCGGATCGTCCTTCGCCGCGCGTAACGGCATCAACGTCGTCGGCGGTGGCGCGGTGTTCGACGCCACCCATGCATCCAGGCGCAGCAACGTCGCGCGCGACACCGGCGTCCAATCGAGCCGCCCAGGAGCGAGATCGCAACCGTCGGCTTTGGGGACGGTGGCATGGGCTCCGCCGGCGATATCGTACATCCGCACGTTGTCCGGCAGAGGGAGATCGACCGTCCCTTTTCCCCCGGTACGGCCGAGCGACGCGCGGATCGACAAATAATCCACCGTGGAGTTGAGCATCAGCATTTTCGGCGGAACTTCTCCTCGGGCTTGTACCTTCGCGATGATTTCGCCGATGGTCAGCAGTCCGTCATGCACGCCAGGGAATTCCGGATTGTCGAAGGAGGGCGCGCCGTCCGCGCTCGATCCGGGCCCGGTGCCGGAACGCATGATCGGTAACAGTCCAGAGCCTGACACGAACACATGCATGCCGTCGAACACACGCCGTCCATCCAGGCGATTGAATCCGTTGAGCAGAAAGGTCTTGAGGAAGCGGCCGGTTTGCGACTTGCCGCTGGCCAGCACGCGACTGATTTTCCCCGCCAGAGGATTTGGCGTTCCCGCCGCGTCCGCCGCGTCGTGCGCCAGAAAGTCGGCGGCGTCGCGTACGATCGCGAAGCCCACGCCCTCGACAAAGCGCTTATTGCCGTCATCGGCGGTGAAGGACGGCAGGTCGGCGCCCTGGCCGAGCTCCCAGTAGACTTCCGCGAAAGTGAAGCCGTGGTCTTCAAGGAACCCGGTGCCCTGGCTGAGGTTGCCGGACTGAAACGGCAAGCCGCGCGGGCTGTTATAAAGGGCGCGGGCATACGCGTGGCCGCGGTTCGGCACATCGACCAGCAATGCGCCATTGCCGCCGGTGACGGGCATGAACAGCATGATCCGCGCCGCGTATTCGACCATGCCGTGCGCGTTCCGCGCCGGCTTGTCCAGGTTGGGGATCGTCTCCGCCGCGGGCGAAAGTTCGCCCATGATACGCCCTTCCCAGCGCACGTAGTCTCCACCCTGAAAGGATCCGTCCGGCTGCTTCGTGGTAATTTCCAGCCGCGTGACCTTCGCCAGCGCACCAGTCGCCATGCCGATCGCGCCGAGGATCGTCGCGAGCGCCACAATACGTGCCATCCACATCTTGGTTTCCCCTTTGACGACCGGTTCTGCCAGTGACCGAGGTGGCATTGCAACCGCCGGGCACGGCTCGTACGCTCGCCGTATGCGCGTTCTGTTCCTCGAATTCGACACCGAGCACGATTGGGCGGTCGCCTCTCTGGGCCCGGCGTTCCTGGCCGCTTACCTGCGCGAGCACGGGCACGAGGCCGCGTTCGTCCGGGTGCCAGTTGACCGCGTGATCGACGACATCGCCGCCGAGGTTCGCCGGGAAGCGCCGGATCTGATCGGCGTCTCCATGACCACGCGGCAATGGCTGCGCGCGCGCGACGTGCTCGGCGAATTGCGGCGGATCAGCAACATTCCGGTGATCGCCGGCGGCTTGCACGCGACGTTCTCGCCAGACGACGTCCTGCGCCACGATGGCTTCGATTACGTGTGCCTCGGCGAGGGCGAAGCGGCGTTGCTCGAACTGGTCGAGGCGCTGGAAGCCGGCCGGGATATGACTGACGGAAGCATCGCCAACATCTGGGCTAAGGGCGGCTCGCGGCCCAGGTTGCGCGACCCGATCGAGCCGCTGGATTCAGTACCGTTCCTGGCGCGCGACATGCTGGATGAAAAATGGGGCGTGCGGCATTTATCGACGCAACGCGGCTGTCCGTTTCCCTGCACGTATTGCGCCGCGCGGATGTACGACAAACTATACGCGTCGGGCGATACCACCGCGTACGGACGCCGCCGCGGCCTGGACAATGTGTTGGCCGAACTGAACGCGTTGCGCGCCTCCGGACCGTTGAACTACGTCATCTTCCTCGACGATACGTTCACCATTCACCACCCCTGGGTTCGCGAATTCTGCAAGGTCTACGCGAAGGAATTCGCGGTGCCGTTCTCGCTCAACGCACGCGTGGAAACGGTGAATGAGATCATGTTGCATGAACTCGCCGCCGCCGGCTGCCGACACATCGTCTATGGCGTGGAAAGCGGCAGCGAGCGCGTCCGGCGAGAAATCATGAAGCGTTCGGCGACCAATCAGCGGTTTCGCGATGTGTTCCGATGGACCCGCGAGGCCGGGATCATGGCCACCGCGAACTACATCATCGGCACCCCGGGCGAGAGCCGCGCCGAGATGCAGGAAACGATCGCTTTGCATGGAGATCTGCGGCCGGCGGATTTCGCGTTCTTCGTCTTCTACCCGTATCCGGGGACCGAGCTGTTCCAGGTTTGCCAGGAGAAGGGCTATCTGCCGGAGAACTACCTCACACTGCCCGCGAATCATCGCCGGTCGATCCTGAAGCTGCCAAATGTGACTCAGGAAGAAATCGCCGAGGTCTACCGGCAATGGACCCAACTTCGCGTGGCGACGACATTGGCGCGCGGGGCGGTCCCGGATCCGGATCAGGTCGCGGCCAGCATTCAGGCGAGCGCGGCGCGCGGATAACGCCGCGACCGGTCGCAATCCCGTAACACGCGCCTACATATGCCTCCGATGGCCGCGCAAGACGTACTGACCCCAACACCGGGCGGCCTTTATTGCCCGGAGGGAGACTTCTTCATCGACCCGCCCGGGGCCTGCCCGCGGGCGCTGATCACGCATGGTCACGCCGACCACGCCCGCGCGGGACACGGGTCCGTCATGGCAACCCGGGAAACCCTGGCGATCATGGCGCTGCGCTACGGCACCGAGTTCGCCACGAGCCAGCAGATCGCGATTTACGGCCAACCCGTCCGCATCGGTGGCGTTCAGGTCAGCTTTCACCCCGCTGGGCATGTGCTCGGCTCCGCGCAGATTCTGATCGAGGCGAACGGCTACCGGGTCGTCGTTTCGGGCGACTATAAACGCGGCTACGATCCGACCTGCGCGCCGTTCGAGGTGTTGCGCTGCGACGCCTTCATCTCCGAGGCAACCTTTGGGCTGCCGGTTTTCCGCCATCCCGATCCGCGTAAGGAAGTGCGCCGGCTTCTCGACTCCTGCCGTGCCTTTCCCGATCGCGCGCATCTGGTCGGCGCGTATTCGCTTGGCAAGGCGCAACGCATGATGGCGCTGATCCGTCAGGCAGGCTGGGAACGGCCGCTGTTTCTCCATGGCGCGATGGAAAAAATCACCGATTACTATCGTTCCGAGGGTGAAGCATTCGGCGAACTGCGTAAGGTCGCCGCCAAGGACCGCGGGACACTCGGCGGCGAGATCGTGATTTGTCCACCGTCCGCGACCCGCGATCTTTGGGCGCGCGCGTTTTCCGATCCGGTGGTCGCGTTCGCCTCCGGCTGGATGCGCATTCGCGCCCGCGCGCGGCAGGGGGGCGTGCAATTGCCGCTGGTAGTATCCGATCATGCCGATTGGGATGAGTTATGCACGACCATCCTGGAGACCGAATGCGAAGAGCTCTGGATCACCCATGGCGCCGAAGACGCTTTACTGCATTGGGCTTCGCAGCGCGGCTTGCGCGCACGCCCGTTGCATTTGATGGGATACGGTGAGGAGGAGGAAATCGAGGCGGAGGTAAGCGCGTGAACCGCTTCGCCGAATTGCTCGATCGTCTCGCTTACGAACCATCACGCAACAACAAGTTGCGGCTACTGGTCGATTATTTCCGCACGCGGGCCGATCCCGATCGCGGCTACGCCTTGGCCGCGATGGCCGGTGAACTAACCTTTGCCCATGCGAAACCCGCCGTGATCCGCGCGCTGATCGCGGAACGCGTCGATCCGGTGTTGTTCGCGATGAGCTACGACTACGTGGGCGATTTATCGGAGACGGTCGCGCTGATGTGGCCGCGCGATGACGGGCCGCCCGGCGACAACGCGCCCTCCCCCGGTCTGGGAGAGATCGTCGAGACGCTGCACGCGACACGCAAGACCGACCTCCCCGCGCGACTGTCCGGCTGGCTTGACGCGCTCGATGAAACCGCGCGTTGGGCCTTGCTAAAATTGATCACCGGCGCGCCGCGGATCGGCGTTTCCGCTCGGCTCGCGAAGACCGCGGTGGCGACGCTGGGAGAGATGCAGCCGAATGAGGTCGAGGAAGTGTGGCACGGGCTGGACCCGCCGTACCTCGATCTGTTCGCCTGGGTTGAGGGCCGCTCCGAACGTCCATCAACCACGGATCCGGCTCCGTTCCGAACGCCTATGCTGGCGCACGCGATCGACGAAACCGATTTCTCCAGTTTGGATCCTGACGATTTCCGCGCCGAATGGAAATGGGACGGCATTCGCGTGCAGGCCGTATGCGGGCGCGACGAACATGATGTGCGCGTGACACGGCTTTATTCGCGCACCGGCGAGGACGTCACGGGAGCCTTTCCGGAAATTCGTGACGCGCTGATGGACGCCGCGTTCGACGCCGCCACGATCGACGGCGAATTGCTGGTCGTGCGCGATGGCCTGGTGCAGCCATTTGGCGTTTTGCAGCAGCGACTCAATCGCAAAACCGTATCGGCGAAGTTGATCGCGGAGTTTCCATTGCACATTCGCGCTTACGATCTGCTGACCGAACGCGACGAAGACCTGCGAGCTCTGACCTTCGATCAACGTCGGCCGCGGCTGGAAACTCTGATCGCGCGCTGCCGCGGCCTGCCGATCGATCTGTCGCCGCTGGTGCCATTCGATAGCTGGGAGTCGCTCGCGGCCGCGCGCGCCAATCCGGCGAACGCGGGCGCCGGAGCGGACGCTGAAGCCATCGAGGGCGTGATGTTGAAACGCCGCGACTCGATCTATGTCGGCGGCCGGCCGAGGGGACTTTGGTGGAAATGGAAACGCGATCCATTCAATATCGACGCGGTCTTGATGTACGCGCAACGCGGCCACGGTAAACGTTCGTCGTTTTATTCCGACTTCACCTTCGGTGTTTGGCGCGAGAAGGATGGCGCGGACGAACTCGTGCCGGTCGGAAAGGCGTATTTCGGCTTTACCGATGAAGAACTGCTGCAACTCGATCGCTGGGTGCGCAATCATACCGTGAGCCGGTTCGGACCGGTGCGCGAGGTCAGCGCCAACAAAGACCACGGCCTCGTATTGGAAATCGCGTTCGAGGGCCTCAATCAGTCGACCCGGCATAAATCCGGTGTCGCCATGCGGTTTCCGCGCATCGCGCGTATCCGTTGGGATAAGCCGGCGCGGGATGCTGACCGGCTCGATACGCTGGAGAAGTTGTTACGGACGTGAGCGGCCTGTCAAACCGTTTCCGCCGCGTGACTGGCCGTCGCCAGAATCCGCGACGCCGGGAAGGCGACCCACACCGTCGTTCCCTTGCCAGGCGCACTATCGACGGTCAGCGTCCCGCCGTGCTGGTGCATGAGCTTGCTGCTGATCGCGAGCCCAAGCCCCGTCCCGCCATAGCGGCGGCTGGTCGATGCGTCTGCCTGAATGAACGGCTTGCACAGTTTCGACAGGGCTTCGGGTTCGATGCCGATGCCGGTATCTTCCACCAGCAGGCGAACTTCACCGTTCCCGGCCTGCCGGACGCGGATCGTGACCAGGCCGCCCGCCGGCGTGAACTTCACNNGCGTTGGTCAGAAGGTTCAGCACAACCTGCTTGATCGCCCGGCGATCCGCTCGCAACACCGCGTCTCCCTCCGCGGCCGCGCAATCGATCCGAACCCGGTTCTTTTCCGCCTGCCGCCGGACCATGGGCAGACAGGCCCGCGTGATCGCGCCGAGGTCGATGGTCTCTTCAATCAGATCGTACCGCCCGGCTTCGATCCTCGACAGTTCCAGGACATCGTTGATGAGATCGAGAAGATGCCGGCCCCCGGCGAGGATGTCACCCGCCCATTCCACATATTCCTCGGTGATGCGTCCGGTCTTGCGCGCGTGGATCAACTCCGCGAAGCCAATGATGGCGTTCAGCGGCGTGCGTAATTCGTGACTCATGGTCGCGAGGAACGCCGTCTTCGCGCGATTGGCGGCCTCGGCCTGTTCCTTTGACCGGCGCAGTTCTTCTTCCGCGTTTACTTTCGCGGTGATATCGCGACCGGTGCCGCGGTAGCCGACGAGCTCTCCCGCTTCGTCGCAGACCGGAACGCCGCTGATGCTGACGTGCTGCACCACGCCGTCCGTCCCTGGGCGACTGAAACGGAAGTCGCGGAACGGCTTACGCTCCATCAGGTCGCGCCGGTGATCGGCCCATTTCTCCGGCGCCTGAGTGCTATCGTAGATGTCCCAGCGGCGTTTGCCGATGTAGGATTGTTCGTCGGCGGCCAACGCGGGCGTTTCGGCGCTGACCGGAATGAAACGCAGGTCCGCGTCCTGCTCCCAAAACCAATCGGAGGCCATTTCGGCGAAATCGCGCAGCCGCGCTTCGCTCGATCGCAAGCGTTGTTGAACCTGACGCCCTTGCTGAATCTCCGCGGCCAGCCTGACGCGTTCATCGCCCAGTTTGACTTCGCGATCGGTGCGGCGGCGGATTTCGACGATCAACAGGATCAACAGGCCCACGAGCATCAGGGTCGCGATGATCCCGGTCGCCATGATCAATCTGGCGTGCGCGGCCGCCGGTCCAACGATTTCGCTCAGATCGAACGCCACGGCGACCCGCAATGGATAACCTGGCACATTCCTGACGCTGTAAAGCCGCTCCACGTGATCGATCACGCTCCGCCGGATGAAAAATTGGACCGGTCCATCGAGGCCGGCGGAGACGGGGGGCGGCGGCACGATTTCACCGGCGCCGGCGTCGCCGTTCTCGCTACCGGCGCCGAAACGAGCGCGCACGACATTGTCGGCCGTCCCGACGATCGTCATTCTGCCGCGTGGGCCAAGGTCGATGGTTCGGTGTAATGCCGTCAACTGACCAGGAGCGACGGAGATCACGACGACGCCCAGGAACGTGCCATCCGCGGCTTCCACCCGTCGCGATACCTGCAACACCGTTTGGCCCGAGACCCGTCCGACCAGCGGTATGCTCACGTAAGTCCCTTTGAACGTCCCATCGAGGTGAACCCGAAAGTGCTCTCGGTCACTGAGATCGATCGGCTCCGCGTGCGGTTCCAACGTAGTCGATAGCATCACGCCGTAAGGCCCGATGATCGCGCCCTGCACGGCCGCCGCCGCGAGCAACGGAATTTCCCTGGCCCAATCGTAGATGTTGAATGTGCCTGGCGCGGCTCGCATGTGGTCGGCGACGGCATCCATGGCTCGTGTGACGGAGTTGAGTGTCTGGCCGACCTCTCCCTGAAACGCGGCGCTGAGATTGCCCGCTTCGCTGCGGGCGTGATCGATGGCGGCACGACGCTCCGTTTCGATGACGACGAACATGATGAGCCACAGCAAAACAAGGACACAGGTGCCGACTGTCAAAATAATGTAGATCTGCGAACGCGCTCGTTGCCAGGGCGTCGCGGACCGTCGTGCCGCGTCTGGATCGTCTCCCGCCAGAGGATCCGTACTTCGGTGGATGAACGCGGTCGTCATTCGTCAGCGTCTTTCAGAATCTCGTGGCCAGTTCGCATGGCACGTGAAGTAGATGGGCGTGTGAAATAGATGGGCACGTGAAGCAATGGGGCGCTTGAAGTCGTTGGGCCGCGAGAAATCGGGGCAGCGTGGTTACACGCCACGCGCGACAATCTCCAGGCAGATGGCAATCGACCGTTCCATCAGACCGTCGCGCTTTGACTTCCGCTGCCTCTCCACCGCCAACGCGTGCGATATTCCTTCGGCGGATGGTTGTCAGAAAATCCATTACAGACCAATTGCATCCGCCATCGATATGAATGCCGGCCCCCGCCGGGCGGTCCGGGAGGTCACTCGCGAAGCAACCGTGCCGCGAAAAAACCGTCCATCCCACCGCGATCCGCCCACATCCCCGGATGNNGAGCAAACCGCGTAAATCAATCGTCCCCCTGGGCGCAGCAACCGCGCCGCCGCCGCGATCAATTTGTCCTGCGCCTCGCTCAGCAGTTTGATATCGCGTGGACGTTTCAGGTGCGGCACGTCCGGGTGACGGCGGATGGTCCCGGTGGCCGAACATGGCGCGTCGAGCAGCACGGCGTCGAACAGCGCCGGCGGAGTCCAGGCCAGCACATCGGCCAGCACCAATTCGACGTTCAGGCGCCATCGCGTCAGGTTTTCCGCCAGCCGGGCCAACCGCGCCGGATCACGTTCCACGGCGGTCACCTGGGCTCCGGCGGCGGCGAGTTGCGCGGTCTTGCCGCCCGGCGCGGCGCACAGATCGGCGATCCGTTCGCCGGGCCGCGGCGCCAGCAGCATGGCGGGCAGCGCCGCGGCGGCGTCCTGCACCCACAGCCTGCCCTCGGCGAAACCCGGAATCGCCCCGACGTGAGTTCCGGCCGGATAGCGCACCGAACCTGTCGGCAACGGCATTGCCCCTTCCGGCACCTCAATCCCCGGCGCGAGGGTCAGATCGAGGGGCGCTTCGTGTTGATGCGCTTCGGCGATGGCACGCGCGTCGGCGCCCCAGGACGCCCAGAGCCAGGCCGGCGTATCCAGGCGCGGCGAGTCCAGCGTCTCCAGCACCGCCACTCCACCGGTCGCGACCTTACGGAGCACGGCGTTCACCAGTCCGGAGAACGGCGCCAGACCAACGGTGCGCGCCAACGCGACCGCCGTCCCGACCGCGGCGTGCGGCGGCATGTCCAGCAGCAACAACCCCGCCGCCCCAATGCGCAGCACGTCGCGCACCGGATCGGGCGGGGCCTTGCGCATCAGCGGCTCCAGCACCGCGTCCAGCGTGCCCGCGCGCCGCAGCACGGCGGCGGCGAGGCGATGTCCCGCCGAGCGATCCCGCGCATCCATCGCCGGCAGCGCGTTCAACGCGTCCTCCAACGTGCGGCGCCGCTCGAACACGGCCGTCAGCAGCGCGTAAGCTGCTTCCCGGGTTGGATCCGCCATGCTTATTCCCCCGCCACTATTCACCCGCCACTATTCACCCGCGCTGGGCGCGAGGGTGCCGCGACCGGTCAGGTCGTCCCCGGCGGTGCGCGGCATGAACAAAGCGACCGGCGCGGCGGCGGTCGTCATGGCGGCGACGACCAGAAACGCCACGCTGAAGTCGGACGGCAGAGCGGTGGCGTGACCGGTGTAGACCCGGGCCAGTTCCAGCGACACCGCGCCCACCGAAACGCCGATCGTCGCCGCCAGTTGCTGGCCGGAGGTGTAGAGGCTGGTCGCCGCGCTCATGCGCTGGCGCGACACGTCGCCATAGGCCAGGGTATTATAGGCCGTGAATTGCAACGAGCGTAGAAACCCGCCGATGAGCAGCACACCGTACAGCGCAGCCGCCGGCCAGGTCGGGCGAAACGCGGCGCACATGCCCAGCATGACGCCGGAAATCAGGCCGTTCCACAGCAGGGTGTCGCGGAACCCGAACCAGCGCAGCGCTCGCCTCGCCGCGGGTTTCATGAGCAGCGCGCCGGCCGAACTGGCGAAGGTAATCAACCCGCTTTGCACCGCCGAGTCGCCGAAGCCGACTTGCAGCATCATCGGCAACAGGAATGGGATCGCGCCGATACCGGTGCGGAACAGCATCATGGCGGTGAACGCGACGCCGAAACACGGCAATTTCATCAGGGTGAAATCCAGCAGCGGCGCTTCAGCGCGGCGCGCGTGCAGGAAGTAGCTCAGGCCGCCGAGCAGTCCGCAGGCGACCATCGCCTCGCTCATCCACAGCGGAACGAAATGCCGGCCGAGGGTTTCCAGGCCAAACATCAGGCCGATGAGCGTGATGGACGAGAACAGCAGGCCGCGCAGGTCGAAGCGTCCGCGCGGCGGCTCGCGAATGTCCTCGACGAACATGGAGACCAGGACGAAGCCCAGAATGCCGATGGGGATGTTGATGTAGAAAGTCCAGCGCCAGTCGAGATAGGTGACGATGAAGCCGCCAATGGGTGGGCCGCAGACGGGGCCGAGCAGAGCGGGGGTGGTGAGCCAGGCCATGGCCGACACCAGCTCGGTCTTCGCGGCGGTGCGCAGCAGCAGCAGGCGGCCGACCGGGACCATCATGGCTCCGCCACAGCCCTGCAGGATNNCGACCGGGACCATCATGGCGCCGCCCATGCCTTGCAGAATACGGGAGCCGACCAGGAAGGAGAGGCTGCTCGACTGTCCACACAGGATCGAGCCGACGGTGAAAATGACGATCGCGAGGCGGAAGATATTGCGGGCGCCATACCGATCCGCGATCCAGCCGCTGGCCGGAATGAACACCGCGAGGCTGAGCAGATACGACGTCAGCGCGACATTCATCCTCACCGGGTCGTAGCCGAAGGTGTGCGCCATGGTCGGCAACGCAGTGGCGATCATCGTCGAATCAAGGTTCTGCATGAACATCGCCGTGGCGACGATCAGCGCGGTGAGACGGGTCCGATTGGAAACGCGATTGGGGTCGATGAAGATCGGGGCGGGGACGATCGGGGCGGGATTGGGAGCCTCATTCATGGGCCCATTGTGGGACCGCGCGGCGGCGGAGGAAAGGCTGGCGTCGATAACCGCTGGTTAACCATGAATCGATGGACCGGCGGCGGGTGGCCAGCGTAGGGTAGCGGCATGAACGCGATTCCGTTCGACACCCTGAAAATGGCCCGCAAGCTTGAGGCCGCCGGCTTTCCTGGTCCCCAGGCCGCCGGCGCGGCCGAGGCCATGGCGGAAGCAATGTCCGGCGCGCGGAGTTGGCCACTAAGGCGGATCTGATGACGGTGAAAGCGGACCTGGAACGGCAGATCGAGCATGAGACAGGGGCCATCCGGACCGACATGACCGCGATGGAAACCCGCCTGTCCACCGCCATCGCCCGGATCAGCAGCGACCTCGAAATTTTTCGCCGCGACATGACGATCCGCCTCGGCGCCATCGCCGTCGCCAGCACCGGCGTCATGCTGGCGGCGATGCGGTTCATGCTGGCGCACCCGTAGGTCGGCTCAGACCTCTGAATACCCCGATCCGCGCGTGTCCACCCCGCGCCCCCGGGCCTGCTCGATCCAGCCGAATTCCTTGAGGATTTGCTGGCTGTAGGTCACCCGTCCGTTGATCTTCGTCGCCGGTTCGCTGGCCAATAGCAAAGCGGCGCGCGCCATCAGCATCGGATGCTCGCCCTTCGGATCGTCCACGCCGGTCACCAGCTTGTGGTGGATCGTCCCGGGAGTCGGTACCACGCGCGACGGCGACACGGCGGTCACGCTGATCCCCTCGTACTGCGCCATTTCCTGAGCGAGGCCTTGGGTGAACCGTTCCAGTGCCGCCTTCGTCGCGCCGTACATCACGCCGCCGCGCACCGTCTTGTCCTCATACGGGCCGCGCCCAGGACCGATGGCGGCGCCGGAACTGATGTTGACGATGGCGCCGGAGCGTTTCGGGATCATATCCTTCAGCACTTCCTTGGACAGAATGAAGGGCGCGTGGACGTTGATCGCGAAGCAGCGGACCCACCGATTGGTCGGATAGGTTTCCGTCGGCAGATAATAATTCAACGCGGCGTTGTTCACCAGGATATCGACGGTGCCGTAAACCCGGCGCGCGGCCTCCACCAAGGCGATGCAATCCGGCTCGCTCGAGACATCGGCGGTGCACGCGGTTGCCTCGCCGCCCTTGGCTTTGATGTTCTCCACCGTGCGGGTCAGCGAGCCCTCCAGCATGCGGTGCTCCCCCTCATTCATGGTGCGGGCGGCGCACACGACTTTCGCCCCCTCCGAGGCGAACAACTCGGCGATCATTTGTCCGATACCGCGGCTGGCGCCGGTCACGATCGCGACCTTGCCGTCGAGTTTGCCCATGGTTCGTTTCCTCTGGTTGGTGCGTATCCGCATTGTCTGGCGTGGCCGCGCGCGCTGCAAGGGCGGGTGACGCAGGAACGGCGCGGTCAGGGCGCTGGCGGAGACACAGTTCGATTGGCGACCGGAACGGTGAAGCGAAACACCGTGCCGCCGCCCGCGGCGTCTTCGGCATGAAGTTCGCCGCCGTGCGCTTCCACGATGGTCCGGCAAACCGACAGGCCAACACCCATGCCATCCGGTTTGGTCGTGATGAAAGGCTGAAACAACCTCGCTCTCACCTGGTCCGGCAAGCCTGGCCCGGTGTCGGAAACGCGAATCTCCAGCATATCCCGCGTCCGGCTGGCGGTGATCGTGAGCTCGCGCCGCGGCGAGGCCGCCATCGCCTCCAGCCCATTGCGCATCAGGTTGAGCAGAACCTGTTGGATCTGCACCTTATCGATCACCGCTTCCTGGGCATCGTCGGCCACGTGAATGTTCAGCTTCATCCCTTGTCCAACGCCGGCGAGCGCCAACGCGCTCGCTTCCTCGATCGTCGCCGACACACTTTCGAGCTGCTTTTCCGTCTCGCCCTTCTTCGCGAGATCGCGCAACCGGCGGATGATCTGATTGGCGCGCTCAGCCTGTTCCGCGACGCGTTCGATCGCTCTCCTGGCCGCCTGCTGGTTCCCGGAGGCGAACAAACGCAGCGCGCCGTTGACGTAATTCGTCATCGCGGCCAGCGGCTGATTGACCTCATGCGCCAGGGCTGAAACCAGCTGGCCGAGTTCGTTCACCCGGGCGACATGGATCAGTTCCGACTGCAATTCGCTCAGCCTCCGCTCCCGGTCCTGGCGTTCGGTCAGATCTCGGATGAAACCGGTGAACAGGCGTTGTCCAGGCAGGGTCACTTCGCCCACGGCGAGCTCCATCGGAAACGTGGTGCCGTCCTTGCGCTGGCCCACCACGACTCGGCCGGTGCCAATGATCCGGCGCTCGCCGGTCTCCCGATAATGCATCAGGTAGGAGTCGTGGTCGCGCGCGTAATCGGCCGGCATCAGCATGCTGACATTCCGGCCGATGACCTCGGCGGCGGCGAACCCGAACTGACGCTCGGCCGCCTGACTGAAAGACTGGATCACGCCGTTCTCATCGATCACCACCATCGCGTCAGGAACGGTCGCGAGGATGGAGGTGATGTGGGCCTCTCTGCCGCGCAGTTCTTCCACCAGCGCCTGGCCGCGGCGGTCGCTTTCCCGCAGGGCATCGTGACTTCGGGCGAGTTCCTCGTTCGAGGCGCGAAGCTGATCGATGATGAATTGCTGCTCACGGGCGAAGGTGTCTCGCGCTTCCGCCTCACGGCGGAGATGGATCGCTTCCGTGACGTCCTCAACCCGGTGGATAATCCACCGGACAGTGTCGTTCTGATCCAGCACCGGCGTGTTCAGAGGGCTCCAATACCTTTCTTCGAAGGTACCATCCGGACGGCGTACGTCGTATTTTTGCACCGGCATGGCGTCGGGCCGACGGAACCGCAGCACCCGCTCCAACGATCGCCCCAGGTTACTGACCCCGGTTGCGGTCGGGTCGTCCGGGTTGTCGGGGAAGACCTCGAACAGATGTTTACCGGTAATGGCGTCGCGGTCAGTCATCGTGGCCCGCAGATACGCGTCGCTGGCTTCGACGATGATCAGATCGGGCGACAGGATCAGATAAAGCCCAGGCGTCGCGTGCAGCAGAGCGCGACAATCGAGCTCGGGCGATGCGGCGATGGGTGACATGCGATGGTCTCTCGCGGTGGTTCGGATGAAATCGCGCCAGAGTCACGAACGGCTGCTTGAGTGGCCGGCGAGTTACCTGATCAAAGGCAAATTACCAATCCGGCGAGGCCCATGCAATGCTGACGAAGGGTTGAGGCGCGGTAAAAGCCGCCGCTGTATCATTGGCCCGCGCGAACGAAACGGTTGCGCAACACACCAAGACCGGTGAGTTCCACTTCGACCACGTCGCCATGCACCAGATCGGGTGACGTCCCGTCCGTTCCCATCCAGATCACGTCGCCCGGGTACAGCGTCATGTACTTGGTCATCGCGGCGATATAGTGCGCGATGCCGAAGATCATGTCGTTGGTTTTGAAACGTAGATCCTCTTTGCCGTTGACCCGCACGACCGTGTCCATCGCGTCCAGGTTCACGTCGGTCTCGATCCACGGACCCATCGGCTTGAACGTGTCGGTGTTCTTGCCGCGCCAGAAGGTGCGGTCGCCGCGCTGCCAGGTCCGCTCACTGACGTCGTTGCCAATCGTGTAGCCGAACACGCAATCGAACGCGTCGGCTTCGCTCAGGTGCTTCGCCTGTTTGCCGATGACGACGACCAGTTCGCCCTCATAGTTCACTTTGGGCGGCGCGTGCGCGGGGATCACGACGTCTTCCTCATGCGCGATCAACGCGTTGTTGGCGCGATAGCCGATGTCGGCTTTCTCCGGGAACACCGGTTTGACGCCGCGCTTTTCCGCCATCTCGCGGATATGCGTCGCGTAGTTGATGCCGGCGCAATAGAACGTTTTGGGAATGACCGGGATTTCCAGCTTCACCGCCGACAGGCGATGAGTGCGGCCGGCGGGTTGCGTGTCGGCGCCCCATGGCTCGCCGGCGATTTCGGTGATCGTTTCGCCGGACAACGAGCCGTACGCGGTGTGACCGCCGGCGGTGAACCTGACCCACTTCATGAACGTCTCCCTCCCTATGCGGCCGCGCGAGCGAGTTGCAGGAACGCCGGATCGAAGACCTTGTTGGCCATGATCTGGCAGCGCCGCATCAGCCTTATGTCGTCCGGGCCATAATCGTCGATCGCCCGATGGATCGTGCCGATATGGTCCCAGATGATCAGATCGTTCTCGGTCCAATGATGCGTGTGGCGGAACCGCGTTTCCAGTTGGTGATCGAACAGCAGGTTCAGCACGCGCTCGCTTTCGTCCGGCGGCAACTCATTGATCCGGGTCGTGTAGCCGGGATTGCAATACAGCACCTTCCGGCCGGTAATGGGATGCGTCAGGAATAACGGATGCGCCACGGGCGGGCGGGCGCGGCGTTGTTCGTCGGTGAACGCGGGGCGGCCATCGCCTTTGTCGAGCCGCATATGCTCCCAGAATTTCTCATAGCTGTGGCTGGCGGTCATGGCCTCCAACGTCGCCTTCAGATCGGACGGCAACGCGTCGTAGGCGGCGTGCATGTTGGAGAACTCGGTGCCGCCCAAAGGCTTGCCGTCGCGCCGCGGAACGCGAATGCCATACAGCAGGTTCACGAACCCGATCTCGTCGCGATACGACATGTCGGTGTGCCAGTCCTGCCCGGCGTAGGGAGCGCCGACATACCGGCCGTCTTCTTTTAAGTTCGAGAGTGTGCCGACGCCGCCGTAGCCCTGGAGGATCGCGTTGTCGCCGGGCACCGGCGAGCCCTGAATGTCGCCGAACCGCAACGAAAACGCTTTGAAATCGTCCAGGTCCAT
>PLSZ01000471.1 GCA_003164305.1 Acetobacteraceae bacterium | reverse complement strand
TGATCCGCCGCCCTCGGACACCGACGAATTCATTCACGTGACTCTTCCACATCACCCCATCCGCCAGCCGCGCGCCGCCGCCTCATTATAGACCTCCCAATGGGCGGCGGCGGAGTTCCGCCAGTCGAATTGCGCCGCCCACCGTTGCGCCGCGGGATCCGGAACCGCGGTGGCCATGCGCCGGTCGATGACCACGTGACAGGCATCGAGCCACGCTTTGACATCGTCCGGTTCCAGCGCGATCGACGTCGGTCCGACCATTTCCCGCAGACTGCTGACGTTGCTGAAAATGGCGGGCGTGCCGGCGGCCTGCGCGTTCAGCGGCGGCACGCCAAACCCCTCGTACAATGTCGGATAAAGCACCGCCAACGCGTTCTGATAGAGCGACGGCATGTCCTCCGGCGCGAGAAACGGCGCGAACACGACATGGGCGCGAAGCTCCGGCTTCACGCTCTGACGATACTGGTCGTGCGCCGCCTCCGGAACGCCGCAGACCACCAGATCGACGTCGGTGCGTTCCAGCGCGCGATAAAGCTCCAGCGTCCAGTCGAGCCGCTTTCGCGCGGCGGTCCCGCCGAAGTAAAGCAAGTAGGGCTCGCGGACCCCAACATCGCGCAGGCTGGCGGTCAGCGGCGTGGGTGCGAGGTGCAGGAAACGGTCATTCAGACCGTGGCGAATGACCCGAACCTTGTCATGCAGATCCGGCCAGATTCGCAGAATGTCCAGCTTCGAGTGATTGCTGATTGTGATGATTTTCGCACAACGCCGCAACGCCCAGGGCAGGATGCGGTCCCGGTAGGGGCCCGCGGGCAGGAACTCGCCGGTATCCCAGGGGATCGTGTCATGAATCGTGACGACCGTTGGGACCGGTTGCCACAGCGGCAAAGTGGTCGCGACGCAATGCAGCACCTGGACCCGGTCCATCCGTGCCTCCAGCGGCAGCGCCACCTGTTCCCAGAGATGGAACCGATCGCCCGGGATGTCGCGCAATGTGACTTTCGGCGCTCCCACCCCCGCCGGCTGGTGAAACGGAAGGTCGGGGCGATTGCCGTAGAAGACCCAGTCGATGTCCCCCGCCGCGCTCATATAGGTGGCGAGCGGGGCCAGGTATTCCCCCATGCCACGCACGAAGTTGGTGTTCAGGCAGCGGGCGTCCGTGCCTACGCGTAACGACATCAAAGGGGCTCCGAGGTGTCCGGCCTGATCCGCATGGTAACCGTCCGGCCGGGCCGGGCAACCGTCACGCGATCAGATGGAGCCCAGTAATTTCGGAGTCGCTACAAACTGAACCGTTCGCCCAGATACACCCGCCGCACGTCCCGATTGGCCACCACCTCGGCCGGCGTGCCTTCCATCAGCACCTGACCGTCGTGCATGATGTAAGCGCGGTCGATGATCTCCAGCGTTTCGCGGACATTGTGATCGGTGATCAGCACGCCGATCCCGCGATCCTTCAGATGCTTCACCAGATCGCGGATTTCGCTCACCGCGATCGGGTCGATGCCCGCCAGCGGCTCATCCAGCAGGATGTAGGACGGTTGCGTCGCCAGCGCGCGGGCGATCTCCACCCGCCGCCGCTCCCCGCCCGATAGCGCCAGAGCCGGGGTGCGGCGTAAATGGCCAATCCCGAATTCCCCCAGCAATTCGTCCAGCATCAGCCGTCGTGTCGAGAGATCGGGTTCCACCACCTCCAGAGCCGCCATGATATTCTGCTCGACGTTCAGGCCGCGGAACACGCTGGCCTCCTGCGGCAGATAGCCAATGCCCAGACGGGCGCGGCGATACATCGGCAACGTGGTGATGTCGGCGCCGTCCAGGTGGATCGAGCCGGTGTCCGGCGAAACCAACCCGACGATCATGTAAAACGTCGTGGTCTTGCCGGCGCCGTTCGGTCCCAGCAGGCCGACCGCCTCGCCCCGGTTCAAGGAGATGGAAACGTTCCGCACCACCGGCCGCCGTTTGTAGGTCTTGCCGACACCTCGCGCGATCAGCCCGCCGCCGCCTTGCAGGACCTTCAGCGGAACCCTCGGCCCCCCCGTCAATCCATCTCTGTCCCTGGGCCGGAATTCCCTGGTTGGAGTGATCATGGCGTGCCCCCTGGCCTGGTTTGGGTCCGCGACGGCCCGGCTTGCGCGTCGGGAGATGGGGCGGACTGGTCGTTTGGCACCACGAGGCCGCTGACCCGTCCGCTGTCGCCGGCCAGCAACGTGGCGATCCCGGTCTTCATGTTGACCACGGCTTCCGAGCCGTTGATCTGGTTCAACCCTCGGGTGATCCGGACATGCCCGCCCAGATGGCCGATGTCGGTGTCCGGTACGTAGACGCCGCGGTCTCCCGTCACGATGTCCGTCGCCGTACGAATCGACACATCGCCGAATGCCTCGACATGATCCAACTTCCCGGCCATCGCCGCCATGGTGTCGCCACCCGCCGGCCCTGGTCGCGGAGCGGGAGAGGTGGGCGCGCCCGTTGTGTGAGCGGCCGTCGATCCGGGCGCCGCCTGGTCAACCGTGTATGCCACCAGGGTGTCGGCCGAAATGCGCCGTGCGTCGTTGGTCACCACCACCGCGTCGCCGCGCGCCACCGCCATATGCTTCTGCGACCAGTATTCCAGCGTGTCCCGCGCGGTCAGCGTGTCGGATGGTGTCGTGAGTTTCAGGTCGTGACCCGTCATCACCAGCACGGCCTGATCCAAATCGTAGGTCGCCTGNNAGACCTCGTTGCCCTCGGTATCGGTCGCGCCAGTCAGGCCCGTCGACGCCGGTTGAACCGTCGGAGGTGTCCTCGCTGCATTGCTGGCGCCCGCGTCTCCGCCCTTGCGCCGGTACCACGCGAGCAATCGATCCGCCGTCACGGTCACGTTGCCGCGCACCGCTTTCGCGTCGCCCTTGGCGATAACGAGTTGCTCCGCCTGGCGCCACTCGATGCCATCCTGCGCGGTGATCTGGATCGGACCGCCTTGCGTGAAATCGATGCCTTGCGCCCGCGCCACCGGGGCCGATAGAGCCAGCGCCGCGACGACCGCCAACACGGCCAGGTGGGGTCCCATTCTCCGGTTCGTGACCTTTGCCACGCCGGCGCCCGACCGTCCGGTTCCGGTCATTGCGACACGCCGTTCAGCGTGACCCGGACCGGGCCCCAGAACTGAATGGCCGCGCCCTTGTCCACGGTGGTGAAGCCGCTCGCGTCCAGGGTCCCGAACGGTCCCTCGACATGGGTTGGCGAAGCTCCGCTCGCCGCGCCGGCCTTCATTTCCACCGTCGCGGTGGCCGTCGTCATCGTCGTCCCGTCGTCCCGGTACAGCACCACATCCTCGGACAGGTCCAGTTGCTGG
>PLSZ01000108.1 GCA_003164305.1 Acetobacteraceae bacterium | reverse complement strand
GTCTACCAGGAACAGGTCATGCAAATCGCGCAAACCATGGCGGGATACTCGCTCGGCTCGGCCGACCTCCTGCGCCGCGCGATGGGAAAGAAGATTGCCTCCGAAATGGAAGCGCAGCGCGAAATCTTCACCAAAGGCGCCATCGAGCGCGGGGTCGAGCCGGCGAAAGCCAAGGAAGTGTTCGACCTGATGGCGAAATTCGCCGATTACGGCTTCAACAAATCGCACGCCGCCGCTTATGGCCTGGTCGCGTACCAAACCGCGTGGCTCAAGGCCAATCATCCGGAAGTATTCATCGCCGCGTGCATGAGTCTCGCGATCAACAACACCGACCGGCTCGCCGCGTTGAAGCAGGAAGCGGAATACAGCGGGCTCGCGATCCTGCCGCCGGACATCAACAAATCGGAAGCGGATTTCTCGGTCGAGCGGATGGATGACGGGCGGCTGGCGATCCGTTACGCGCTCGCGGGCGTCAAGCGGGTCGGGCATGCCGCGATGGCCTCGGTGGTCGAGGCGCGCGGCGGCACGCCCTTCGTCGATGTGGGCGATTTCGCCGACCGGATCGATCCGCGGCAACTCAGCCGGGCGCAGGTCGAAAGCCTGGTTCGCGGCGGGGCGTTCGACCGGTTGGAGCCCAACCGCGCCCGACTGTTCGCCGCCGCCGAGACGATCATCCGCCGCGCGCAATCCCGGCGGGAGGAAAAGGAAAGCGGGCAACTGGGGATGTTCGGCGGCGTGTCGAGCAAGCCCGAGCCTCTCCGCATGCCCGACACGCAGGACTGGGCTCTGCTGGACCGTCTGTCGTACGAAGCCGAGGCGATCGGTTTCCACCTGACCGCGCACCCGCTGGACGCCTACGCGCAGGCGTTGCGGCGGCTGGGGACGGTGCGGGCAACGGAGGTCGAGGCCCGCGCCCGCGCCGGTGTGACCCGCGTCAAGATCGCCGGCACGGTCGTCGCGATGAAGGAACGCATGACCCAGAAGGGCACCCGCATGGCGTGGGTGCGGATTTCCGACGCCTCCGGATCGGTCGAGGTCACCTGTTTCAGCGAAGTCCTGTCCCGCTCGCGGGAGGCTCTGGCGAACGGGTCCAACGTCATCGTCGCGGCGGATCTGAAGGTGGAGGGGGAGGCGGTGCGCGTCACCGCGCAGAACGTGGAGCCATTGGATCAGGCGGCGGCGAACGTTGGCGCCTCGATCCGCATCTGGCTGAAGGAAACGGAGGCGGTGCCGCATATTCGCGACCTGCTGATGCGTCAGGGGGCCGGGAAGGGTCGGGTCATTCTGGTACCGCGCATTGGAACCGAGCGGAGCGTGGAGATCGCGTTGCCAGGTGGGTACAGCGTGACGCCGCGACTCGCGCAGGCATTGACGACCTTGCCTGGGGTCGAACGAGTTGACGAAGTATAAATGGGACTTCGATGTTAAGCCGGTTGTCTTATCGCAATTGAAACGGCATGGTCGCCAATGGTCAATTACGGCTCGTTCAATACGCAGTGACCGAACGAGATGCCGACGGAAATCGACAACATCGCCCAGGATATCACGAACATTGCGAATTCCCGAGGCAAATAATGGATCATGCAGGCGGCCATCAACAACAGGCCCGCCACGCACGACACCAGTAGCCTGGGCAACCGGCTCTCCTCGTCTTGCGGCAACGCACTACTCCCCTCATTCCGTGACCCGGCGTCCCCACGCAGGGCCATGAAGCTAGCGCCAGACAAGCGATCTTGCCCTTTTCGCGCCTCAATGTTGCAATATGCATACTGCGTGCCAGACCTTAAAATGCAACTATTTCAAAGCATTGATCGAATGGACACGGAACAATCGCGTCAGGTTGTAAAAAATCCTGACGGTTCCCTCCCCGCGCGTGCCGGTGGACGTTACACATCGATAGCGCTGCCGCGAGTGAAAAGTTCGTATCTTGCCCGTTACACATGAGGGCCCGGGAAAGCCTCCGGAATGAGACCCGGATCAGGGCCGGGACCGGGGCACCTGGGGAACCAGGATAGGCACCCGGACAGTTCACGATTTGCGCCTCATCGTCATCCCGGGCCCCGCTTTACCGTCATCCTCGGTCTTGAACCGAGGATCCCTCGCATCACGCACCGCATCCGATTGTCTGCTCCGGGGCGCCTCCACAGATGCCCGGGTCGAGCCCGAGCATGACGACGGGGGCGCCTCGGCCTCTTCCGGCGCGCATCCTGACGCTGATGAGACCAGGCCCCGTGGAACCAGACCCGTGGGATCAGCCTTTGTGGGAGCAATCCCCTGGGGTCAGGCAGACGTACGTTCCAGCGGCGGATCCGCCCCGACCAGGCCGCGGGCGAAGTCGAACGCGTCGAACGGGCGAAGATCGTCGGCCTGCTCGCCAACGCCCACGGCATGCACCGGCAGGCCAAATGTCTCGGCCAGCGCCACCACGATGCCGCCGCGGGCGCTGCCGTCCAGCTTGGTGACCACGAGGCCGGTGACCGCGACCATTTCCTTGAACACTTTAACCTGTTGCACCGCGTTCTGGCCGGTCGTCGCGTCCAGCACCAGCAGCACCGAGTGCGGCGCCGTCGGATCCTGCTTGCGCAGTACCCGGATCATCTTGGCCAGTTCCTCCATCAGCGCGGCTTTGTTGTGCAGCCTTCCCGCCGTGTCGATCAGCAGCACGTCGGCGCCCTCGGCGCGCGCTTTGGTCAGCGCGTCGAACGCCAGACCCGCCGAGTCGGCGTTCTGGCCGCCCGAGATCACCGGCGCCCCGGTGCGCTGGCCCCAGATCTGCAATTGCTCCACGGCCGCCGCGCGGAACGTATCGCCCGCGACCAGCACGGCGTGCTTGCCCTCGTCGTGATATTGCTTCGCCAACTTGCCGATCGTCGTCGTTTTGCCGGTGCCGTTTACCCCGACCACCAGCACCACGTGCGGTTTCAAGGCCGGATCGAGCACCAGAGGTTTCGCCACCGGCTGTAGGATCGCCGCGATTTCCTCAGCCAGCGCCTGCTTGATTTCCTCGTCGGTGACTTCCTTGCCGAAACGGGAGCGGCGAAACGCGGCGATCACCCGCGCCGCCGCGTCGATGCCCAGATCGGCGGACAGCAACAGATCTTCAAGTTCCTCCAATGCTTCGTCGTCGAGCCGGCGTTTCTTGAAAACGGTCGTCAGCGTCTCGGTGATCTTCGACGTGCTGCGCGACAGGCCCTCCTTCAGCCGATTGAAGAAGCCTCCGAGCGCCATCAGGCCGCCTCCGCCAACAGCGAGTCACCGGAGGTGCCGACGATCCGGCCCGCGAACAGAGTTCCGGGTGTCGTTTCTGAAATGAGACGAACCGGCGCGAAATGCTCGGTATGTCCGGTTTGGCCGCTCTCGGTCAGGATCGATACAAGCTGGTTCTGCTGGCTGGCGAAGAAAGTGCGCGACGCGGCCTGACCGGCTTTCCGCAATCGCGCGGCACGGGCCTTGCGCACCGGCTTCGGCACCGCCGGCATGCGCGCGGCTGGCGTGCCGGGACGTTCGGAGTAAGGAAACACGTGCAGGAACGGCAACGCGTTCGTTTCTACAAAGTCGAGGGTTTCCTGAAACAGCTCATCCGTTTCGGTGGGAAATCCCGCGATCAGGTCCGCGCCGATGGCGATCCCGGGACGCGCCGCGCGGGCGCGCGCGATCACCGCCGCCGCGTCCGCCGGCGTGTGCCGCCGCTTCATCCGCTTCAGGATCAGCGCGCTGGCGGCCTGCAGCGACAGATGCAAATGCGGCATCAGACGCGGTTCCTCGGCGATCAGGCGCCACAAATCTTCGTCGATCGCCGCCGGATCCAGCGACGACAGGCGCAAACGCGGCAATTCCGGCACCTGCGCCAGCAGTCGCCGCGCCAACTGGCCGAGGCCCGGCCGGCCCGGCAGGTCGGACCCGTACGAGGCGATGTCGACGCCGGTCAGCACCACTTCGTTGAAACCGCGCTCCATCAGCAGCCGCACCTGACGCGTGACCTCACCCATCGGCACCGAGCGATTGGGGCCGCGGCCGAACGGAATGACGCAGAACGTGCAGCGATGATCGCAGCCTTGTTGCACCTGAACGAACGCCCGGGCGCGGCCGGCGAACTCGGTCACCAGGTGCGCGGCCGTCTCGCGCGCGTTCATGATGTCGCCGACCAGGGAGCCGGCACCGTCCGCCCAACTCGCCTGCTGCAGTTTTTCCGTGTTGCCCAGTACTCGGTGTACGCCGGGCAGGGCGGACCAGGCGGCGGGGTCGATCTGCGCCGCGCATCCGGTGACCACGATCCGCGCGCCTGGCCGTTCGCGCGCCAGCTTGCGGATGGCCTGACGCGCCTGACGCTCGGCTTCGGCGGTGACGGCGCAGGTGTTGACGATGACGGTGTCCGCTTCGTGCGCGAGACCGCGCATCACCTCACTCTCGAAGGTGTTCAGGCGGCAACCAAAGGTGACGATCTCGACTTCCATGACGCGGCACTCTTATCCGCCCGCGCGGCAACCCGGAAGGGGCGGCATGGGCGATCGCCGGGGGAGGAGCCTGACCCAATCCGCGGTGTCCATTCTCCCATTGATAAACCATGGCGCCCGAATCACCGTAAGAAAGGATTCACCACGAAGGCACGAAGCACAAGAAGAAGATCTTGGGCGCTTCGCGCGGGTGTTCGAGCAGACACCGCGCGACGCGCTATAAATCTTCTTCGCGTGCTTCGTGCCTTCGTGGTGTAAAATTCTTTCTTTGCATGTACCCGCGAAAACCCAGAACGTTCCGCACGACCTTTTCTACCGTGATCGAAAGGCCCACCGCGACATTACGACACCCGCCCCGGCGGTCGCCTAAGCCGCCTTCGCCGGCTGCCGCGAGGTCGCGATCAGCCGGGTGACGGCCGCCGTGAAGGCCGGGTCCATTTTGCGTTCGAGGAACTGGACATGCAGGTGTCCCGCCCCGTCGAAGGTGCGAACTTCGAATGGCACGCGCGCGTTGCCGGACTGGGTCAGGACCAGGTTTCCCGCGCCGCCGACCACCGCCGCCCGCGCCGGATCGATCGTGACCGCGGCTCCATGGAGCGAAATGTCGGTCAACCGGCCGGGGATCATGGCTTCGCCGGCGCCCAGGCTGATCGAGCATGAGAGGTTGACCGCGACGCGCTGTTCCAGCCGGCGATCGGCTTCCTTGGTCGCGGTCCTCACAGTATGGATCAACGAGGTCCGCAGCGCCGCCACGTCGTCGGCCACGGCGCCGGCGTTGTCGCGCAGATCGCTCGCCTGGTTTCCGGTGCTGTTGGCTTCGCGCGTCACCTCGCCCATCAGGTTGGTGATCCGCTGCACCGCCTCGCCGCTTTCCGCGACGTTGCGAGCGATTTCCTGTGTCGCGGCGGTCTGCTGCTCGATCGCGGCGGCCACCGAAATGGAGACGTCCGCGACGGCGTTCAGCGTCTCCCCAACCGCCTCGACCTGACTGACCGCGGCCACCGTCGCGACCCGCAACGCCTCGATCTGCTGGGCGATTTCCGTTGTCGCGCGCCCGGTTTGCGTGGCCAGCACTTTGACCTCGCTGGCGACCACCGCGAAGCCGCGCCCGGCTTCCCCGGCGCGGGCGGCTTCGATCGTCGCGTTCAGGGCCAGCA
>PLSZ01000367.1:282-4733 GCA_003164305.1 Acetobacteraceae bacterium | reverse complement strand
CGGCGAAGTCGTCGGGCGACTGGGTACAGCCATGCAGCATGACGATCAAAGGCACCGGGACGCCGGCGCGATACCCGCTCGGGACAAAAAGCTTGTAAGGACGTGTCCCCGCCTGATTGCTGAAAGACGCCGCCAGCAACTGCTTGCCTGGCATCGCGTCGGTCCGCGGCTCCGGTGAGGGGGTTGGACGGAGCCGTTCGATCCCCGGCGCCTGCGCTTCGCCGCCGAGCAACCTCTGCAATAAACCACTCAGCCCCTTCGATGGCCGGTGCGCCCCATCCGGTGCGAATGCCGGGCGCTCGAAGTTGGTGTTCGCTCGCGGGTCCGTGAAACCCTCGGGCGCGATCCCTGACGCGACCCGGGTCGGTCGCGGCGGCTCCGCGACACCGTCAATGGTTGGCGGCGAGTGCCCGTCCTCGTTGGGCATGCCACCAGGTGGTTCGTGGCCCCCAAGCAGGCGCCGCAGCAGCGCCGTGGCGTCGCCGAGCCGACCCGCCCGGGTGAGGCGCGTCGCCTCCAACATGGCGTCAGGAATGGCGATCTTCATAAAGGGATTGTCCTCGGCTTTCGGGAAGTCTCGCGGCTGTTGTCACCAGGCCGCGTTTGACTTCCGGGGAATGGATCGTTGCGATTTTCATGCTCTCGAGGACGAATGCGTCATCTGGAATGTGGGGTTGGATTGAACGTCGACCGGTTCAGTGGATGCGGTCGGCCAGCGCCCGCCGCACCTCCTGGCTGGCGCGCAATGCTCCCAGGACCGTGACCGAGGCGATCACCTCCCGGGCCAGTTCCGGCGTGACGTCCGAGGCGATACTGGCGAGGCCAAGGACGTTGATGGTCAGGTGTCGTCTCGCGGCGCGCGCTGCCTCCAGATCCGCGCGGCTGTAATGTCGCAATCCCAGATCGAGCGTGTTGCGCGCCACCGACCGGCTGACCACCTCGGCGTGACGGTCCAACTGGTTGCGGATGGCGGTACGGATGAAATCCGTCCGGTTGGAATAGAAGCCGTCGCGGACCATCAGATCGATATGCCCGAGATCGACAAAGCCCAGATTGATCGTGATCTTTTCGCTGTCCGCGGCCTTCGATACTGGCTCGGTCCGTACTGCTTTTACCATCCATGCACCATCCACATGGATGGTAGATAGGGAGCCGGACCGAATGCGCAAGGGGCGCCAGGCGCCGACGACCGCCCGAGCCTCAGGAACTCAACGCGCCCGTTCGGCCGCGCCCCTTCAGCCGCCGACCGTTCAGCCAGCAAAAAAGCGCGGAAACCAATCCAGCACCTGTTCCGGCGCTTCCTCGTTCACATAATGCCCACTGGGCAGCGCCTCACCCCGGACATCCTCCGCCCGCTGCCGCCACACTCCGAGCGGATCGGCGAAGCGTTTGCCGACGCTGCTGGTCTTGCCCCACAGCACCAGGATCGGCATCGCCAGCTTCCGGCCGAGATCCGCCGTGTCGAGCTCACAATCGATCGTCGCGGCGGCGCGGTAATCGCCGCACGAACCGCGGATGGTCTTCTCATTGAAGCAACGAACATACTCGTCCCAGATTTCCGGCGGGATGTGGTTGAGGTCGGCCGTCAACTTCAGCAACTTCTTCCGCATGAACCAGTCGGCGGGCACGCCGCCCATCATGCGCTCGGGGAAGTCGGCCGGTTGCGCCATGAATGGCCAGTGCCAGCCGCCGATCGCGCCGTCCTTGTCCATCGCCGCCCACATGTCGAGCGTCGGCACGATGTCGATGATCGCCGCCTTGATCACCTTCTCCGGATGATCGAGGCACATGCGGTGCACCGTGCGCCCGCCGCGATCATGGCCCGCGACGAAAAATCGGTCGTACCCAAGCGCCTTCATCACCTCAACCTGGTCCTGGGCCATCGCGCGAAACGAGTAATTCGAGTGATCGGGCTCCTCGGGCGGCGCGGAACTGTCGCCATAGCCGCGCAGATCGGCGGCGACGACATGAAACCGCTCGGCCAGCCGCGGCGCCACTTTGTGCCACGCGACATGGGTCAGTGGATTGCCGTGCAGCAATAGCAACGGAGGGCCGCTGCCCCCATGCCGCAGGCGGATGCGCGCGCCGCTGGTGTCGATGTCGGTCAGCGTGAATCCCGGCATGATGTCCATGGCCAATGGCGTCTCCCTCGCGTGCGTGGATCGGTGCCGGACTATGGCATTCGCCGCGGCGAGGCGCCAATGCGACGGCGGACCCCAATCGTTATCAGGATTGGACCGTCGTCTATTCATATCGGATATGAAACAGTATGGCAGCGGATTGGAAGCCAGGAACGTGAGCGAATCGTAAAAAGCCTCGCCACTATTATCATGGTTTCTCGCCCCTCGTCCGAATCGCGCACGAGCGTGGCGCTCGTGCGATTGGCCCGGGTTCCGTGCAATCCGTGCCCTTTCTCGCTTTAATCCGTGTTAAATTCTTACTTATTGTCATCCCCCCACTTTCCGAGCGGATGGAATTCATTTCGCCGCGCAAGTCGATGGCTTGTGCATCAAAATCGTCGCCTCACGACGTCAAAAACCCTCGCTGCCCACGGCCCGAGCATGGCTCTCGAGGGATCGCCGCGCCACGGGCCGCCGGAGGACCGTCAGGCCTTCCGGGAAAGGGCGAAGTCCGCGTTACCGCCGATAGGTGGTCGTCGAAGACTGCATCTGAGCCGTCGGCGGAGCGCTTGTCTCCTGCGCGGTCGTCGTCGTTTGCGATGAGGGGCTGCTGCACCCAACAAGCAATGTCGTCGCGGCGATCAACGCCGACGCGCCGATGAGGCGAAGGCGCGGAATTACGTGGGTCATTGGCTACTCCAAAAGTTGACGGGATAAGTCTGGATTCCCCGTCGCCGGAGACCCAGGGGAACGATCGATACATAAACCGAACAGTCGCCGGTTCGGTCTCCGTCAAGGTCGTTTCGCCGAACGCCGGAGCGCCCGATGATCGCGAGCCTTGATGTCGCGGTCACCACGGCATCGTGAGACTTCATGGAACCGTTGAGCGAGCGGGTCATTCGCTCACATTGTATTCGAACGGACGCGGGCGGGATTGGTTCCGGCTCAGGTGAAAAAACGCGGTTATTTCCTGGCATGAATCAGCATCTTTCGGCCAGTGAAGAGCATTTCGCCGATGGACCGCGATGCTCCGCGACGGCCGACGTTACTGTCGCCGCGTGTAATGCCAATCGCCCGAACGATTGGCCCATCGCCGCATGACGGGTGATGCGAGAGTCAGTCATTCCGGCGATTCGTGGAATATCGTCGATGAGCGCAATACAGTGCAACCCTAGGTTGCTCCGCCGGTGCCCCCTTGGGCGACCCACCGGTCCGGCCTCATACACCATCAACCGATCCTCTTGCCTCATCACCGTTCTTCCGCTACAGAAACGCCATGGTTACGAACCTGACCTCGCCGATCTCACGATTTTGGTACCGCTGGTATGCACCGGCGGTCAGGGATCTACGTTCGTAGCAAAACCCGAGGCCGCCAGTTCAGGGCGGCTTTTTTTATGTCCGGGTCACCGGCGTCTCAAATCCCCGCTCCGCACTGGTGGTATCCAACCCGAAGGAGCCCCACGATGACGCCGACACCAAAATTCGAATTCCCAAAGTTCGGATTCGATGTAACCGCGCAGCCCGCGATGCCACCGCCGCCGCCTCAACCACGCGCGGAATCCCCCATGGAAACCATGGGCCTGGCCAAATCCGCTGATCCGCGACATAACCCGGGACGAGGAGACCACCGATGACCTTCAACCCCCTTGGCCAGTCCCGAGCCGCGACCTGGACGCCGAATACCTGGCGCGACAGCCCGATCCGCCAGCAGCCGAATTACCCCGACCCGGTGAAGCTCGACGACATGGAGCGCCGTCTGGGCAAATATCCGCCGCTGGTGTTCGCCGGTGAGGCGCGGCGTCTGAAGGACCAACTCGCCCGCGTCTCCGAAGGCCGCGCCTTCGTGCTGCAAGGCGGCGACTGCGCCGAGAGCTTTGGCGATTTTACGGCCAATGTCATCCGCGACACGTTTCGCGTGCTGCTGCAAATGGCGGTGGTGCTGACCTTTGGCGGCGCGCTGCCGGTGGTCAAGCTTGGCCGCATGGCCGGGCAATTCGCCAAGCCGCGNNTTCCAGTCCGCCGGCACGCTGAACCTGCTGCGCGCCTTTGCCTCGGGCGGCTATGCCGATCTGCACGAGGTGCATCGCTGGAACCTGGATTTTGTGAAAAGCTCGCCGCTGGCGGCGCGTTACCAGGACCTTTCCACGCGCATCGACGAGACATTGCGCTTCATGGCGGCTTGCGGCCTGACCAGCGCCGCTACGCCGCAAATCCGTGAGACTGATTTTTACACCAGCCACGAGGCGCTGCTGCTGCCCTATGAGCAGGCTTTGACGCGTGTGGACTCCACCTCAGGCGATCATTATGCCTGCTCGGCGCATTTCCTGTGGA
>PLSZ01000367.1:0-156 GCA_003164305.1 Acetobacteraceae bacterium | reverse complement strand
TGCGGTGAAGCGCGCGGGCCGCACGCCGGTCTGGCTGTGCGATGCCATGCATGGCAACGGCATCACCACCGCCGCGAAAGTGAAAACCCGCCGGTTTGATGATATCGTTGCCGAATTGCGCGGCTTTTTCGATGCGCACCAAGGGGAGGGCACCGT
>PLSZ01000093.1:9950-11881 GCA_003164305.1 Acetobacteraceae bacterium | reverse complement strand
CGAAGAAGGGCAGAAACTGGGCGCGGCGCAGGTTGCGCTGGAGGATCACGCGATCCTGATGGTCGATGCCATGCAGCGTGAAGACTGCTTTGGACGTGTCGATGGCAATTCGTTTATACTGGGTCATGGACGGCTCCGGATCTGGATGGTTGACAACACCCAAATCTGGCACGCGATGCCGTGGGGCCGTCCACCCCAACAAGGCCGAGGATGACGATGAAGCGAATATCCTGCTTTGTCGTTCCCCTCCGCGCGCGAGGCCCAGGTCGTCCCATCGCGCGGGATCATACGCAAGTAATTTGTAACAGATCATCTTAATGAAATTAACGTTGCTGTCGGCGTCTTTTCTGACTATCACGGCCGCAACGCTACTTCGCCGCCGCGTCCACTCTCTTCACCGGGCGCGGGAACCAATCGGGGAACGCACGATGCTGAAGTCGACCACGGACCTTCCCGGACTGTTCGATACATGGGGCGATCCTTCCTACCTGACGCCCGGCGACCCAGGGTTGTCCTCGATGAGCGCGTGCGGCGCAACGCCGGCGACGCCCATTCAAACCGCGGCGGTCGGCGATCTGGGCACCATCACCGAAATGAGCCGCCGTGGCGCCGGTGGTGGCGGCGGCTCCACGCCCTCGACCGGCCCGGCGCCGACGCCGACGGTCGTTACCACCCCGGGTTCGGGCCTCGTTATCGATCTGGACTGGGATTCCAGCGTGTCCTCCGCGCCCGCCGGTTTCACCTCCGACATGATCGCGGCGGCGAAGTTCCTGGAAAGTGAGATCACCAACGCCGTCACGATCAACCTCGATGTCGGCTACGGTGAGGTCGATGGCAGTTCGTTGAGCAGTGCCGCNNNGCCCTGGGCTTATCCCCCGCCAACGGCACCAGCCTCGATGGCGCCATCGGATTCGGGCCCTCGTCGGACTTCACCTATGGCCTGACCAACACCAGCGGCACGGTCGCCAGCGACACCTACGACTTCTTCGCCACCGCCGTGCATGAGATGACCGAGACAATGGGCCGCGTCTTGCTGGCCGGCGAAAGCATCAACGGCTCGGCCGGGTATTCACTGATGGACCTGATGCATTATTCCGCGTCCGGCACGCGGGATTTCACCCAGTCCACGGCGGGATATTTCTCGGTCGATGGCGGCGCGACCGACCTCGGCGACTACAACACGATCGCCGGGGGCGACGCCGGCGATTGGGCGTCCTCGGTCGGCGACAATTCGTTCGACGCTTACGCGAACCCCGGGGTGCTGGAACCGGTCACCGCCAACGACCTGACGGAAATGGACGCGATCGGCTGGAACATGACCGGCTCCGTCGTCGCGCCGGTCACGCCGCCCGTCACCCCAACCGCGTCGCCGCCTACCGTCACGGATCAGACGGCGACGCAAACCTGGAAAGAGGGCCAGACGATCGCCCTGACCCTGCCGGCCAACACCTTCACCGACCCCCAGGCCGAGACGCTGACGTACACGGCGACCCTGGCCAACGGGCAACCGCTGCCCTCCTGGCTGACGTTCACTCCGGCGACCGACAGCTTCAGCGGGACCGCGCCCTCGACCGCGCAGAGCCTGAGCATCAAAGTGACCGCGANNCGGTGGTCAAACCGGGCATCACGGTGACCAATCCGACCGCGGCGCAGGCCTGGGTCGATGGCTCGACGATCGACCTGGTGTTGCCCGCCAACACCTTCACCGATGCGTTGGGCCTGAAGATGACCTTCGCCGCATACGAAACCGGCGGAACGAACGTGGTCTCCTGGCTGCGGTTCAACAGCGCGACCGACACGTTCACCGGCACCGTCCCGGCGAATGCGAAGGGGACGGCCCACCTGGAGGTGATCGCTCAGGACGCCGATCGCGTGTCGGCGACGGATATGTTCACGGTGACGTTCGCCGCGGCGGCGCCCATACCGGCGGC
>PLSZ01000093.1:0-9879 GCA_003164305.1 Acetobacteraceae bacterium | reverse complement strand
CGCGCCAGCCGCACCGGCCGGATATGCACCACCTTGTCGTCGCCCACATCGGCGACGAAGGTATTGACGCCGCGGGTGATCAGCGCCGCCGCCGGGATTTCCGGATAACTCTCGATCGGCACGTGCAACGTGACGTAGGCGAAACTGCCCGGCACCAGAAAATCACCGCTGTTATCGACATCCAGCTCCACGAACAGCGTGCGGGTCCGAGGATCCAACTGTCCCGACGTCCGCGCGATCTTCGCCTTCACCTTGCGATCGGAATGCGATCCGTCCGACACGTCGGCCACGTCGCCGACATGGACGAACGGCACGTCGCGCTGCTCCACATAGATGTCGATGCGCAACTTCGAGGTATCCGCGATCGTCAGAACCGGTTGCGAACTCGTCATGTTCGCGCCCGCGTTGGACACCAGCGCGCCGGGATCGATGAAGCGCGCGGTAATGGTCCCGTCGAATGGCGCCTGCAAGATCTCATACGACTTCATCGTCGCCAGCTCGGCGACGCGCGAGGTGGCGACATGCAAATCCGTCTGCGCCTGATCGTACGCCTGCTGTGAGGTATTGCCGTGACCGTAAAGCTCGGTCGCGCGCTGTCCCAGCCGCTTCTTGTTCTCCAGGTCGGCGAGCGCGCTGGCGTATTGATTGTCGGTCTCCCGCGACTCGATGATCGCCAGCACGTCGCCGGCCTTCACCACGTCGCCGCGATCGACAGAAATCTTCGCCAGATAGCCGCCGAGTTTGCCGTACAGCGTGGCGGTCACGTACGGCCGCGCATCGCCCAGAAGCGTGATCAGCCGCTCGGCCGGGCCTTGTTTGACCGGGGTGACGCGGATCGTTGGGCCGCGCGCCTCGGACGCGGCGAGCGCTTTGCTGGTGGCCAGCAACTGGTCGCCGCGCTGTTGATACAGCGACCAGACTTCCCAGCCGGCGCCACAGAGAAACAACAATCCGATCGCGTACAGCAGGAACGAACGGCCAAGGCCGGATTTAGCCATGTGGCGGAACTCCTTCGGGGGGCAGGCCCGCGGCTTCGGCTTCGAACCGCGCGTCCAGCGTGTGCAGGCCGGGCGCGCTCTGGCGAAACAGCGTGTAGAAAATCGGCACCAGGAACAATGTGGCGACGGTCGCCATCAGCAGGCCGCCGATCACGGCGCGGCCCAGAGGCGCATTCTGCTCNNGGAATCATGCCGATGATCATGGCGAGAGCGGTCATCAGGATCGGCCGCAATCGTGTCGAGGCCGATTCGAGCACCGCCTCCAACGCCGTCGAGCCGTGGCGGCCGCGCAGATCGTTGGCGAAGCTGACAACCAGGATCGAATTCGAAACGGAAATCCCGACGGTCATGATCGCGCCCATCAGCGATTCCACGTTGATGGTCGTGCCGGTCAGCGCCAGCATCCAGATGATGCCAGCCAAGGCGCCGGGCAACGCCATCATGATGATGAACGGATCGACCCAGGACTGAAACAACACCACCAGCAGAAAGTAGACCAGGACGACCGCGATGATCATGCCCAGTGCCAGGCTGACGAAAGAGGACTGCATCACCTGATACTGACCCTGGATCAGGATTTTGGTGGAGATCGGCAGGCCGGCGCTGACCTCCGTGATGGCTTTCTTGATGTCGCCCGCGACCGCGCCCAGATCGCGGCCGTCGATGTTGGTGGCGATATCGATGACCCGCTGCACGGTGTAGTGATTGACCGATTCGAGGCTCGATTTCGGGTAGATCTCCGAAATGTCGCCCAACCGCATCGCCGAGGCGGCGGGCAGCGCGGTCGTCGAATTGGCCAACGTCGCATCGGGCCGCGATACTGGCGTGTCCAGCAAATCGTTGAGGTCGTTGATTTGCTCGATCGGCGTCTGCACCGCGACGGTGTAGTTCACGTTGTTCGCCGGATTGAGAAAGAAATTCGGCGCCACCAGCGAGGATGACGACAGCGTGGTCAGCATGTTGTTGGCCACGTCTCTCTGGGCGATGCCAAGCCGCACCGCGCGCAGCCGATCGACGTCCACCTGTAACGACGGATAATTCAGCACCTGCACCAGATGCGGGTCCGCCACGCCGGGAATTAAGCGAATCTTCTGCAACAACTTCTGGCTCAACGCGTAAGCCCGGTCGAAATTGACGTCCTGGATCTGGATGTCGATCGGCGCCGACAGCCCGAAATTCAGCACCTGGCTGACCATGTCGGCGGTCTGGAAATACAGCAGGCTGCCGGGAAACTCGGCCGGCAGGCGGGCGCGAATGGCGCGGATGTAGTCGATCGAGGGATGATGGCCCGGCTTCAGCGAGATCAGGATTTCCGCGTCCATCGCGGCGACGTTGTCGGTCTGCACGAACGCCAGATTGAACGAGTTCGGCACGCCGATATTGTCGTTGATCGTATCGATCTCGTTGGCCGGAATGATCGCCCGGATGCGGTCCTCGACGTCCAGGGTCAGCCGTTCCGTTTCCTCCAGCCTGGTGCCCGCCGGCGCGCGATAGTGCAGTTTGATGATGCCGACATCGGCGGTGGGGAAGAAGTCGGTGCCGAGCAACGTCGCCAGCGCGCCGCTGACACAGAGGAAAAGGCCCGCGCACACCAGCATGAAGGGCCGCCGGCCCAAAGCCGCCGTCAGTACCGTTGTGTAGCCGCCGCGAAACCGCTCAAAGCCACGGTCGAACAGGCCGAAAATGCCGCGTGGCGCGCCGTGATTCTTCTCGCCCGCCAGCAGAAAGCGCGCGAAGGCCGGGACCACGGTGAACGACAAAACGTAAGATGCCAGCATGCACAGCACGACGGTGATCGCCAGCGGAATGAACAGGAAGCGCGCCACGCCGAACAGCATCACCACCGGAAAGAACACGATGCAGATCGCCAGCGTGGCGACGGTCAACGGCTGGATCACCTCCGACGTGCCGTCAAGAATCGCCACCGTCAGCGGCTTTCCCAGCGTCATGTTGCGATGGATGTTCTCGATCGTGACGGTGGCGTTGTCGACCAGCAGTCCGATCGCCAACGCAAGGCCGCCCAAGGTCATCAGGTTGATCGACTGACCGGTGAGGAACAACCCCATCAGCCCGGCGAAGATCGACAATGGGATCGACATCGAGACGATCAGCGTATTCCGCCAACTGCCGAGAAAGATCAGGATCATCAACGAGACCAGGATCGAGGACACGATCGCCTCCTGGATCACGTTCTCCACCGCGCCGCGCACGAACACCGACTGGTCGAAGTCGATCTTCAGTTCCAGCCCGTTCGGCGCGGCGGCCTGAATTTCCGGCAACGCCTCCCGCGCCGCGTCGATCACCGCCAGAGTGGACGCGTCGGCGTGTTTCAGGATCGCCAGATACGCCGCGCGCTTGCCGTTGACGTGCACGATGTTGGCCTGCACGGCGTACGAGTCGGTGACCTTCGCCACGTCGCCGATGGTGACCGGCGCGCCGTTGAACACGCCGATCGGCAGATCGTTGAACCGCTGCACCGACACCGGACTTGAATTGAGCTGGACGTTGTATTCCCGCGTGCCGATGCGCGCGGTGCCCGCCGGCACGATCACGTTCGACGCCTGCAGCGCGTTGACCACATCGGTCGGCGTGAAGCCCTTCGCCACCAGCAGCGCCGGATCGAGATCGACGTCGATCTGCCGTTGCTTGCCGCCGAACGGCGCCGGCGTCGACAGGCCCGGAATGGTGAACAGCCGGATGCGGATGAAGTTCAGGCTGTAATCGAAAATCTCCTGCTCCGACATCGTCTTCGACGACATCGTCAGCTGCGCCACCGTCACGTTCGACGCGTTGAACTGAATGACCGCGGGCGGCTGCATCCCCGGCGGCGCGCTGCGCAGAATGCTGTTGTTCACCGAGGTGATCTGCGCGATCGAGGCGCCGATTTCCGTGCCTGGCTGAAAGTAGACCTTCAACATCCCGACGCCGGGAATCGATTGCGATTCGATCCGCTGGATGCCGTTCACCGTGGTGGAATACGCGCGCTCACTGATGAAGACGACGCGGCGTTCCATGTCCTCCGTGGTCAGGCCGGGATAATTCCACACCACCAGCACGACGGGAATGTCGATGACCGGAAAAATATCGACGATCATGCGGGTGACCGACAACGCGCCCATCATGAGGATGAGCATGGCGGCGATCGCGGCGGTATAGGGACGCCGCAGCGCGCTCCGCACCAATCCGATCATGCCCCTTCACCCCCTCGGCGTATTCTTTATCGAGGGATGCTAGTCGCCATTGGGGGCGGCTGCCAAGCCACGCTGTCAGGGATTCTCCTGACAGCGCCCGGCCGGTGCTGGACGCGTCCGCCGCACCGGGTTAAGTGCGCGCCCATCGACCGCGTCCCAAACAGCGACAGAAGGCCTGGACCTCATGCCCATCGAATTGCACACCTGGAACACACCGAATGGCCGCAAGATCAGTGTGGCGCTGGAAGAAATGGAGCTGCCCTACACCGTGCATCCGGTGAACATCGGCAAGAACGAGCAGTTCCATCCGGACTTCCTGAAGATCAGCCCGAACAACCGCATCCCCGCGATCGTCGATCCCGACGGACCGGGCGGCCAGCCGATCAGCGTGTTCGAGTCCGGCGCGATACTGATTTACCTCGCCGAGAAGACCGGCAAATTCATGCCGTCCGACCGGCGGGCGAAAGTGCCGGTGCTGGAGTGGCTGATGTGGCAAATGGGCGGCTTCGGCCCGATGCCCGGCCAGGTGCACCACTTCCTGCAGGTGGAAAATCCCCAGGATCAGAAATACGGGCTGGAGCGCTACATGAAAGAGACACGCCGGCTGTATGGCGTGCTGGATAAGCGGCTGGCGGGCCGGGAATATGTGGCCGACGCGTGCTCGATCGCGGATTTCGCGATCCTCGGGTGGGCCTGGCGGCATGAGCGGCACAAAGTGGACCTGGCGGACTTCCCGAACGTGAAGGCGTGGTACGAGCGGTGCATGGCACGGCCGGCGACGAAGAAGGGGTTCGAGGTCGCGCTATCGTAACGAAGGCGGCGTCGGGCGTAACGACGGGAGCGGCGGAGCCTTGGCGGGGTCTCCGCGCGCTTGCCACGGTTGGGGCGACCGTCCGGCCTGACCGGGCCACCCGATCGGATGGCCCGGTCCCGCGATCTCAGCCGGCGACGCCGCCCGCCGAAGCTGGCGCGACCGCCGGCAGCCGCCGCGCCTGGACCTCGTGTGCCAGCAACGTCGCCAGACGTTCCCCGATCGGCGAGCCCAGGCCGGTGCAGGCATCCGGGCCTCGGGCCGCCCGGAAGGCGCCGTTGTCGCCCAGTGTGATGTCGTTGAAACACAGCGGCAAACGCCACAATATCGGCGCCATCCACCCGAGCCTGGTGCCAAACGAAGCGAACAGCCCGGCATACAGCGGCGCGACGGCGCTCGTTCCACCGGTCGGCGAAAGCTCACCGTTCGTCACGATCATATAGCCGGTCTCGGGATCGGCATTGGCCGCGACGTCGGGCACCATCCGTCCAGGACCGTTCGGCGCGCCGATTTGCCACGGCGTGGGCGGAAACAACGTCGAGTATCCACCGCCGGTGCCCTCGCCGTTGGTTTGGCCGGGATTGTCGTTCCAGACGGTTTCCTGAGCGGGAGTCTTGCGGGTGCCGCCGCAGGCGATCACGTGCGGGCAACTGGCCGGCGCATCGACATTGGCGGCGTTTGGGCCGCCATCGGACGAATCGTTATCACCGGCGGCCGCGAACACGACCATTCCGGCCGCGACCGCCGCGGCCGCCGCCTGTTCCATGTCCTGAGCCGCCGCGGCGCCCCACTCGGCCTCATCCGCCCCCCAGGAAATCGAGCACACGTCGCAGCCGTCCGCCGCCGCCGCGCGCACGGCCGGAGCGATGTCCTTGGCCCAGTACACGCGGATCGTGGCGGGTTTGCCGGTGGCGACCGAGTAAGCGGCGGCGGCGACCTGGATGTCGAGCGCGACCTCGCCGTCCGAGTCGGCATCGACCCCCGGCGTGTTGCGGGTGCCGTCCACCGAAACGTCGGTGACGGTGGGGACATCGATCGTGTTGGCGTCGCAGAACGTCGTGAGGTCGGATTGGAGCCAGCCGCCCCCTAGTTCGACGATGGCGATGACACCGCCTCCGGCCAGGGCGGCGGGCCAGTGGTAGGTCTCACACAGGGCGCGAACATTCCAGGACTCCGGCTGGGACGCGCTGGCGGCCGCGGTGTTTTTCCGGAATTTGATATAGGGGCGGTGGTTCAACTGGATAGGCAATCCGTTATTTATATTAACATTTAATGTCATCGTGCCGGCTTCTTCGTCGTTCCTGATCATGTTCACCTTTCGGGAAAAATACGGGCTGGCCCGACCCCGTGGGCCATACCACTGTGAAATCAACCGGTTCACGCGCCGGTCGGGGCCGGCCCGGCCGAGGGCTACCTGCCCGGTGAGCCGCGGTCACTACCTTGAAAGCAGAACCTGGCCGACCGGAACATAACACGAACGCGCTCTGGGGGCAATCGCGCGAAAACGCTCAGCCACGGCGCGGCCGACGCCCGGCGGCATGGCATCATCCTGGGCTCGCCTTCGTCTGTTCCCGAGGCGGGGCGTCAGTGCGCCTGGGAGGATCCGGACGCGGGGGCGGACGGCTTCGCCGGCCCGGCCTGGGCCTGCATCAGCGTGCTCATCAGCGGCCCAAGTTCGGCGGGCAATCCAACGATCGTCGTGGGCAGGCGCCCATCGGTCTTGTGGCCGAAGGAGCGCAACGCGTCCGCCGCCGCCAGCGCCTGGATGGTCGCGGCATACGGCGAGAGCAATGCCGCGATCGCCTGATCCTGGCTGGCGATGTAGCGCCGGTTCACTGCCTCCTGCACCGCCGGGTCGAAGGTGAAGGTATCCGCCCAACCAATGAAATCCAGCGTGATGCCGACCGCCGCGAAATAGTCGCTGGCTTTTTGCTTGACGCTATCCATGATCTTGACGGCGTCATTGTTGGCCTGGTCGAAGCTCCGCGCGGTGATCTCGTCGCACACCAGGGTCTGCACCTTCTTGCGGCCGACGTCGTCCATCACCTCGGCGAGTTTGCGGCTGTAGTAGACCGAGGTGAAGATCGTTTTAGGATCGCCGCGGTCGCCCTGCGGGGCCGTGACGCCGAACCGATACAAATATTTGGCCGCGTTCGTCTCCGCCACCGACGTTCCGATCGAGACGCCGACGGTGATGTTGAGACCTTCCTGACTCTGGCACGGAAAGCCCTCGCGCCGGCTCGAGGTGCCGCGCTCGGCGGCATCGACCCACTCCCGGCTGAACGGGGTGCGATCGACGATGATCAGCCGGCCCGCGGGCACGTAGAAGTCGTAAAACCCGCCGGATCCGGGTAGTTTGACATGCGGAACGATAAAGCGCTTCAGGGCGACCTTGTTGGCGTTCAGGTAGGCCTCGGATTCGATCTGCGCCTGATTGTCCTTGTTGGCGCCGACATCCGGTATCCAGAAGGCCGACTCGTTCGGCAGGATCGTATAGGCTTCGGTGTAGTCGGTCTTGTCATAATACGCCGCGGCCGGATGGGTGGCCGCCACGATCCCGCCGATCAGCGCCAGCGTGCGGACCAGCCCGCGGAGCGGACGCCACCAGATCGCTACCAGGACAATCAGAAGCAGCACGAACGGGAGGCCAGCGTGCCCGAAGAGGCGCATCCCGACGCTTGCGACCGCATACGACATATCGCTGTTTTCGAACTGCTTCCCGGCCAACTGGCCCGAGACGATGGTCGCCACCGGGTTGAGCAGGAGGTTGATCAGGCCATACAGCAAAATGGCGCCGACGGTGCAGACCAGGCGGACGATCAACCCACGGGCTCCTCCGATCCCTGGCCGCGGCGACGTGATGAGGGTTCCCATTCCGTTGTCCTTCCGGTTCGTTTCGCGCCTGACGGATCGTTGGGCCAGCCGGCCGCCCCGCGCGACTATCACATTTATCAGATGCCAAACAAAGTATCCGCGTGGTTTCGCCTGTCGCTCGGTCTCCCCGGGCAGGTCCTGGTCGGACCGGTTCCCGGCGCTGTCCCTCGCCCCGGCGAGGGGCCTATGATCAAGGGCGATCCCGACCTCCAGGAGCATCCCGTGCTGAGTCTTTCCGTCCTCGATCAATCCACCATCGTGACCGGACGATCGCCCGACGCCTCGATCCGGGAGAGCATTCGTCTGGCGCAATTCTGCGAGAGCCTCGGTTACGCGCGGTACTGGTGCGCCGAGCACCACAACTCCGACAGCCAGGCGGGCACCGCGCCGGAAATCCTGATCGGCGCCATCGCGGCGACGACGACCCGCATTCGGGTGGGCTCGGCGGGGGTCATGCTGCCGCATTACTCGGCGCTGAAAGTGGCCGAGCAGTTCCGCGTGCTGGACGCGATCGCCCCGGGCCGGATCGATCTTGGGTTGGGCCGCGCGCCGGGTTCGGACGGGCGCACGGCCTACGCGCTCAATCCGCGCGCCGACACGGCCGCCGACGAGTTCCCCGCCGCCGTGCGCGACCTGATCGGCTGGACCAGCGGGCAGACGCTGGTCGAAGGTCATCCGTTCCGCGATGTTCGGGCGCAACCGATGGCGGCGACGCGCCCGGAAATCTGGATTTTGGGGAGTTCGGATTACGGCGCGCAGGTCGCGGCGTATTTCGGGCTGCCGTTTTGCTTCGCCCATTTCATCACCGAGGGGCGCGGGGTCGAGCAGGCACTCGGATTGTATCGCGAAGGCTATCGCCCGTCCGAGGCGCACCCGGTGCCCCACGCCGCGCTGTGCGTCTGGGCTTGCACGGGGGAGACCCAGGCCGAGGCGGCCCGGCTGTTCAGTTCGCGGGAGATTTCGCGATTGAACCGGGATAAGGGGATTTACGCCGCCCTGCCCTCACCCGAGGAAGCGGCGGCGATGGTGCTGTCGGACGCCGACAAAGCGCGGGTGGAACGGTTGCGGTCGCGCTCGCTGTACGGCACGCCCGATGTTGTCGGCGCGAAATTGCGGGAGTTGGCCGAGACCCACCAGGTCGAGGAAATCGCCGTGCTGACGACGTTGCACGACCCGGACGCGCGGCGGCGGTCATATGCGCTGCTGGCGGCGGAGTTTGGGCTGAAAGGATGAGTTCTTTCGGCGGCGGTTCGTGATTCGGAGTGCTCGTGGGCGGAAACCCTCGCTGATTCCGTTGGCGTCGCGCGGGTCCACCGTCGTACGGAAGGACACAATGATGGATCGTTCCGCATGCTGATCCCGGTCACCCGGACCATTTCGATCGACGACTCGGAACTGCACGAGGACTTTCTGCGCGCGTCGGGCGCCGGGGGCCAGAACGTCAACAAGGTCGAGACGGCGGTGCAGTTGCGCTTCGACGTGCGGAACTCGGCCAGCCTGCCGGACCCGGTGCGGGACCGGTTGGAGCGGCTGTCCGGGCGGCGGTTGACCAAGGACGGCGTGCTGGTGATCTCGGCGCAGCGTCACCGCACGAGGGAGCGGAACCGCGAGGATGCCATGGAACGGCTGCTGACGCTGATCCGCGAGGCGGCCGCGCCTCCCCCGCCGGTTCGCCGGCCGACCAAACCGACGCGGGGATCGAAGGAGCGCCGCTTGGAGGACAAGACCCGGCGCGGCAGCGTGAAACTGACCCGGGGACGGCCGACGGATGTCTAGCAGACGCTATCGATGAAGCATGAGCATCGTCGCGAAACCGTCATGGCCGGGCTCGAGCCGCATAGGCATCAAGATAAGCGCCGCGGGAGGAAAGTGCGCCTCCTCCCGTCCTCCTCGGGCTCGACCTGAGGATCTCTCGACCCGCCAAGGGATTCAAACGTCGGACAAGGTGTCCGGGCCGGACGATCCTCGGGTCGAGCCCGAGGATGATGGGGTGGATGGCCCCCTC
>PLSZ01000026.1 GCA_003164305.1 Acetobacteraceae bacterium | reverse complement strand
TGGCCGGGCCGCGAGACGAAGATCGTTACTTCAATGCGCACTGAACCATCAGGACGTTCCTTGAAGCTCTCGGTCTCCACGGTGGCGGCGTAGGGCACCTCGTCATGGGTTTGCAGGAAGATTTGTTCCCGCACCGTTTCCGCGGCCAGCAAACGGTCNNGGCGCTGACCATGAAGGTCTCCTCGAACGGCGCCAGAACGGTCAACGTGGCGATCAGGGGCAGCAGCGACTGAGCGGCCACGAGGTCGGTCTTGTTCAGCACCAGCCAACAGCGCCGGCCCGACCCGCCGAGACTTTTCGCGATCGCCCGCACCTGCTCGGTCGCGCCGGCCTTGGCGTCCACCAGCAGCAGCGCGAGGTCAGCGTCCGCCGCTCCGGTCCACGCCGCCTGCACCATCGCCCGGTCGAGCTTCCGCCGCGGTTTGAAAATCCCCGGCGTGTCCACCAGCAGGACCTGACTGCCGTCGCGGATGAAGATGCCCAGTACCCGGAAGCGGGTGGTCTGCGCCTTGGGGGACACGATCGACAGTTTGGCGCCGGTCAGCCGGTTCAACAGCGTCGATTTCCCGGCGTTCGGCGCGCCGACGATGGCGACGAAACCGCAGCGCGTTGTCACGTCCCCAAACTCACGGTCGATGAACTCATGGCGGCAGGCTCCCGTAAAGATGTTCGGCCGCCAATTGCTCGGCCGCTCGTTTGTTGCCCGCGGTGCCCTCGCCGGTCAGATCGCCCACTGTCACGGTCACGACGAATACCGGCGCGTGCGCCGGGCCGGTCCGGGCCGAGATCATGTAGGCGGGCAGATCCAGACCGCGCTTCTGCGCCCACTCCTGCAACGCCGTCTTGGCATCCTTGGGCGGCGATTCCTGGGCGATCATCGCGCCGTCCCAGGCCCGCCGGACGAAATCCCGCGCCGGATCCAGGCCACCGTCCAAATAAATCGCGCCCAACGCGGCTTCCAGGGCGTCAGCAAGGACCGTGGCACGGCGCTTGATGCCGGCGCGCGCCTCGCCCGGGGCGACCGACAACGCCTCCCCCAACCCGATCGTCTCCGCCACCTGCGCCAGCACCGGCTGCGACACCAGGGAGGCCAGCCGGCGGCCGAGGTCGCCTTCCTGCTCGTCGGGGAACCGCTCGGCCAGCCACTCCGCCATCAGCAGGCCGAGCACCCGGTCGCCGATGAACTCCAACCGCTCATTCGACCCCTGCTTGTGCGATCCTGGGCCGGGCCGCTTGCCTTGCAACGCCGAACGATGCGTCAGCGCTTCACGCGGCAGGTCGGAACGGGTGAAGCGGTAGCCGAGGATCGCGTCGAGCGCCTGGCCCACGGGGTCAATGGCCCACGGGGGCTCAGTGGATCCGCTGGAACAGACGGCTCCAGCGGATTTCGAACGGCCACCACCAGATTTCGTACCAAGGGTGGTCGGCGTCGATCGAGAAGAACAGGATCTCGGCGCGGCCCACCAGGTTTTCGACGGGCACGAAGCCGACGGCGTTCATGAACCGGCTGTCCGCCGAGTTGTCCCGGTGATCGCCCATGGCGAACACGTGATCCGGCGGCACCACGTATTCGATGGTGTTGTTCGGGTCGAACTCCTTCGCCGGATCGAAGCCGGGCCGCCGGCTGGCGTCGGTTCCGTCGGTGGCCTTCAGGATCTCATGCCGAACGCCGTTCGGCAGCGTCTCCACGTATTCCTTCTCGCGCTGGACGTAGCCGCTGTCGTTGGTGTCGTAGTTGCCCATCGGCTCGCGCGGGCACATCACGCCGTTGATGTAGAGCTGGCCCTGCTTCATCTGGATGCGGTCGCCCGGCAGGCCGATGATGCGCTTGATGTAATCGGTGGACGTGTCGCGCGGGTATTTGAACACCGCGACATCGCCGCGCTTCGGCAGGGAGCCGAAAATCCGGCCCTCGAACAACGGCGGCGAGAACGGCAGCGAGAACTTCGAATAGCCGTAGCTGTATTTCGAGACGAACAGGTAATCGCCGACCAGGAGAGTCGGCACCATGCTGCCCGAGGGGATGTTGAACGGCTCGAACAAGACCGTGCGCACGCCGATCGCGATAAGGCCGGCGTAGACGATGGTCTTGATGTTTTCGACCCAGACGTTCGGTTGACGCCTGACCTTGGCCGCCTTCGCAGTCGCCATACGGAAACACTTCCCCAGTGGGTTACAGGTGGAAAACGGGTGGGTTACAGGTCGGTAACGGATCGAAAACGGTTGGGAAAACGCGCCGGATGAAGCCCGCGGGGTATCCCCCTGTCAAGGGAAGGCCCCCCAGGGGAGACCGTTCTCCATATGGGCACCATCCCGTACCGATCCCAGAGGAACGGTCGATGAAAAACCGCGCCGGACGGTTCCCGGGCTCGCATGCGTGCCACCCATGGGCGCGGAGCGGTCGCACGAAGATGCCGACCTTCGATACCATCCGCCAATACTCGCGCGGCCGGGCTGATCGCGATCAGCCCGGCTCGCTGGCCTGGACAACGATCCTGATGGTCTCGGCCAGGACAATTGGTTGACGCCTGACCTCGGCCACTTTCGCAACCGTCACGCGGCAACTCTTTCTGGTGGACAATGGGTGCGAACCGATTGGATGACCCCGGGGACCTCTTGAACGGAAAAATCGCCCTCCTGGGCGGGAGGGCCATCCGTTCGCGGCGCTGTGGGAACGGGTTTGACGAGGGTGATTTCTTTCAAAGAGTTACAGAATTAACTTGTTTGGATCAATTCGCGGGATTAAACGAACAATCTCTGTTTGGGGGCGAACTTGTCTTATTATTTAAGCAAAATTTGGCGCGGCTTCCTACTCGCCGTCGCCATCCTGACGCCACCGTCGGTTGGGCTCGCGGCGCCGGGCCCGATCAATAACATCCCGATCAACATCGAAGCGGCTTCTTTCTATGATGGCGCGACGCTGACCGGTTCCTTCTCGCTGAACGTTTATGGGCAGGTGAACTCGGGCTGGACGCTTCAGCTTGGCGCCGGTGAATCACTCAACAACACCGCGATCCCGGCCATTACCTTCGGCACAGCCCAGGGGGAGCTGTTGGGCGCGACCGGGGCCCCGAATACGATCGAGGTCACCACGAACGGCGCTGGCAATACGCCTCCCCTGTTCTATCTGACGTTTCAGCACGCGTTGAACATCCCTGGTCCCGACCCGTTCGTGATCGACGCGAATTCGTTCGTCACCACGCCGGACTCCGGCGAGTGCGTGGGATTTTCCTGCACGATCGCTGACGAACGTCTGGTCTCCGCCGGCTTCGCCGAGGTGCCGGAACCGATGTCGATGACGATCCTGGGGTTCGGCGTCGCCGCTTTGGGCACGCGGCGTTTCCTCGGCCGCCGGGTCACGCGGTAATCGGCACCGCCGAAATGATCACCTGCGCGTAAGCGTAAGGGTATTCGTCGGTCATCGTCAGCGCCACCTGAGCGACCATCCCCGCCGGCGTGATCGCGCGTAGCCGGGCTTCGGCGCCACCGGTCATCTTCAACGTCGGCTGGCCGCCTGGCAGGTTCACGACCCCCAGGTCGGAGAAGAACACACCTTTGCGGAAGCCAGTGCCGAGCGCTTTGGAGGCGGCTTCTTTGGCGGCGAAACGTTTGGCGAAGGTCGCGGCGCGTATTTTCTCCGTCCGCCGCATCGCTTTCGAACGTTCCGTTTCGGTATAGACGCGTTCGAGGAACCGATCGCCGTATTTCCCGATGACCTTCTCGATGCGGCGGATGTCGCAAATGTCGGACCCGAGGCCGAGAATCATCAGTGCGTCGCCCGCTCGACCGCCTTGACCCCGCCGGCGCCACGCAGGCCGGCGATCACCTTGGACAGATGACCGACATCGCGCACATCGACATCGATCAGGGTTTCGATGAAGTCCTGCTGGCGATTGACGATTTTCAGATTGGCGACGGAACCGTCCTGGCGCGCGATGGCATTGGTCATGTTGGCCAGCGCGCCGGTCTCATTGTCGGAGATCACGCTGATGCGCGCCGTGTGGCCGACGCCCTTGCCATCGGGACCGCCTTTGCCGACAACCTCATAGTTCCAATCGACGTCGATGAAACGTTCCGGTGTCGCGGCGAATCCGGTCAGAGTCTGGCACTCGCGGCCGTGGATGGTGACGCCCTTGCCGGTCGTTACGATGCCGACGATATCGTCGCCGGGCACCGGATGGCAGCAGCCGGCGAACGAGTAAGCCATGCCCGGCACCAGCCCGGTCACCGGCATGTCGTTCATCGGTCGCGCCGGCGCCCGCCCAGGCCGCGCCAGCAGCGGGGCCATCAGGGGCCGCGCACGCTCCTGCCGCAGTTCCGGCCACGCCGCGTGCACCACGTCCCTGGGGGCCGTGTTGCCGTTGCCGACCGATATGTAAAGGTCATCGACTGTCGCGAGCTTCAGCGTCTTCAGTGCCTGGTCCAGCACTTTCTCGGAGCCATCGACTCCGGCCTGACGGAACGCCTTGGTGAGTTCGGCCTTGCCGGCGGCGCGGGATTGCTCGCGCTGTTCCTGGTGGATGAAGCGGCGAATGCGCGCGCGCGCCTTGCCGGTGACGACGAAGCGTTCCCATTGCGGCGAGGGCGTGCCGCCGCGGGCGGTCATGATCTCGACCTGATCGCCGTTCTGCAATTGATGACGCAGTGGTAACAAGCGACCATTCACCTTGGCGCCAACACAGGTATCTCCCACCTGGCTGTGCACCGCATAAGCGAAATCCACCGGCGTCGATCCACTGGGCAATTGAATCAACTGCCCTTTCGGCGTGAAGCAGAACACCTGATCGCCGTATAATTCCAGCTTGGTGTTTTCGAGGAATTCATCCGATGAAGACGAATTCTCAAGAATTTCCAACAAGTCCTGCACCCAGCGGAACCGTTGAATATCTTTTTTGTCGGTCCGCGCGTCCGGCGCCTTGTAAACCCAGTGCGAGGCGACACCGTTTTCCGCGATATCGTCCATGTCGGCGGTGCGGATCTGGATCTCAATCTTCTGATTGCGCGGCTCACGCAACGTTACGCCGGTGTGCAGACTTTGATAGCCGTTCGATTTCGGCGTCGAAATATAATCCTTGAACCGCCCGGCGATCACCGGGTAGGCGGAGTGAATGGCGCCCAAAGCGGCGTAGCAGTCGGCTTTGGTCTGCACGACGACGCGGAACGCCATGATGTCGGACAGTTGCTCGAACGCCACATTCCGGCGATGCATCTTTTCCCAGATCGACCAGGCGGATTTCTCGCGGCCCTGGACTTCCACGGTGGCGACACCGTCCGAGTGGATGATATCGACCAGCTCGCGCCGCACTTCATCGATGACATCGGCGCCCTGGCCGCGCAGAAAGTTGAGGCGCGCCTGGATGGTGCCGTACGCCTCGGGGTCGAGTTGCATGAAGGCCAGGGTTTGCAGCTCGTTCTTGACCTGCTCCATGCCGATGCGTTCGGCGAGCGG
>PLSZ01000650.1 GCA_003164305.1 Acetobacteraceae bacterium | reverse complement strand
CCGCGCTCATGGCCGACTACGTGCGCCTGCACGACCTTGGCCGCCGCGATCTGCCGCCCGGACGCCATATCGCCATCGCCGGGGACGCCGAACTCGACGAGGGCAACATCTATGAGGCGTTGCTGGAGGGCTGGAAACACGACGTCCGCGATGTCTGGTGGGTCATCGATTACAACCGTCAAAGCCTTGACAGCGTCGTCCCCGACCGCCTGTTCGGCCGCATCGAGGGCCTGTTCCGCGACATGGGCTGGAACTGCGTCACCATCAAATACGGTCGCGCGCTGGAGGCGGCATTCACCCGCGAAGGCGGGGAGGACCTGCGGCGCTGGATCGATGACTGCCCGAACAGCCTCTATTCCGCGCTGACGTTCCAGGGCGGCGCGGCGTGGCGTCAGGTGTTGCTGGCCGATCTGGGACGGTCGCGGGCGCGCGCCACCATCATCGACCCGCTGAACGATGCCGAACTCGGCGCGCTGATGACCAATCTGGGCGGTCACGACATCGAAACCCTGATCGAACATTTCCGGGAAGCCGATGCCCTTGGCGACCAACCGACCTGCTTCATCGCCTACACGATCAAGGGCATGGGACTGCCGTTCGCCGGCCACAAGGACAATCACGCCGGCCTGATGACCAAGGAGCAGATGGAGCAGTTCCGCTCCGATCTCGGCATCCGGCCCGGTCATGAGTGGGATCTGTTCGAGGGTTTGAATCTTTCGAAGGCGGAATTCGACGATTTTCTCGCCGGAACGCCGTTCGCGAAGCAGTTGACGGACGAGGGCCGCGCGCTGTCCGCCCCGATCATTCCGGTCCCGGCCACGCTGCCGATGCCGAAAACCGCCGGCCGCAAAATGTCCACGCAAGGCGGCTTCGGCGACATCCTGGCGGAACTCGGCCGCGGCCAGGGCGAGTTGAAGGAACTGGCGGCGCACATCATGACCACCAGCCCGGATGTCACCGTATCCACCAATCTCGGTCCCTGGGTGAACCGGCGCGGCATTTTCGACCGGCACACCCGCAACGACGTATTCCGCGACTCCAAACTGGCCTCCGCGCAACGTTGGGGCATGTCTCCCCAGGGCCAGCACCTCGAACTGGGCATCGCCGAGCAAAACCTGTTCCTGCTTCTGGGCGCCGCCGGCCTGACCCCGGCCATGACCGGCGCGCGCATTCTGCCGATCGGCACGGTCTACGATCCGTTCGTCAACCGCGGCCTCGATGCGTTGCTCTATGCCTGTTACCAGGACGCGCGGTTCCTGCTGGTCTCGACCCCATCCGGCCTGACGCTAGCGCCGGAGGGCGGGCAGCATCAGTCGGTCAACACCCCACTGATCGGCATGGCCGCGGATCGGTTGGCGAGTTTCGAGCCCGCGCATGTCGATGAACTCGCCATCCTGCTGCGCCACGCGTTGGAGCATATGCAAAAGCCCGACGGCTCGGCGGTGTGGCTGCGGCTGTCGACCAGAGGCCTGGCCCAGCCGGAACGGACTCTGGACCCGGCCGCGGTCATCGCCGGTGCGCATTGGGTGGTGGCACCGGCCGATGGCGCGAGGCTCGCGTTGGCCTACCAGGGACCCGTCGCGACCGAGGTGATGGAAGCGTTCGACGCCATCGCCGAGGATGTTCCCGGTGCCGGCCTGTTGGCGATCACCTCGCCCGACCGGCTGCACGCGGGCTGGCTGGACGCGGCGCGGGCGCGCCGGCTTGGGGATCGCCCGGGCGGGGATCGCGCGGCCCGGTCGCATATCGAGCGGATTCTGGCTCCGCTGGCGCCGGGTGCCGCCCTGGTCACCGTGCTCGACGGGCATCCCGCCACCCATGCCTGGCTGGGCTCGGTGCGTGGGCAGCGGGTGGTGCCTTTGGGTGTCGATCATTTCGGTCAGGCGGGTGACATCCCGGACCTGTATCGCGCCTACGGGCTGGACACCGACGCGATTCTGGACGCTTGTGCCCAGGCGTTGCTGCCGAACTAAGATTTGCTGACGAAACGAGAAGGAGAGAACAAATGGCGCGAATTCCGGCTGTGCTGCACGAGCACATCAACACGGCGTTTCCCGATAACGTGACTTTGGTCGGGACGGCTCTGCCGGACGGCTACGCGCAGATCACGCCGCGCGGCGGCACGATGGTATACGACGATGAGCATCTGGCGTTGTGGGAGCGTGGCAAGGGCTCGACGGCGAAGAACATGACCGACGGGACGAAGGTGACGGTGTACTTTCGAAAACCGTCGTTGCGCGCGGATGGCACGCTGCCGAAGGGCGGGATCGCGCGGTTTTACGGCACGGCGCGGATCGTGAAGTCGGGGCCGGCGTACGAGGAAGTGTGGCGGCGGCTGGTGCAGCCGGAGAAAGATCGCGATCCGGAGAAAAAGGGCTATGCCGTGCTGATCAAGGTGGACCGGGCGGAGGATCTGGAGGGGTTGCCGTTGGCGGGGTGAACGATGGCGAATGTGAAACAGGCGGCTGCGGCCGAGAAGCCAGATAAGGCGACGTCAGAGGGTGGCCAGACGCTGGGGCGAGCTGGCTTCATGGCCCAGGCTGTGGCCATCCTCGATCGGTTGGACAGGACCCCAGACCGCGCGGGTGCGTTCGAGGCAATTGAGTAGCATGAGCACGGCCTTCCGCGATGATCGCGGCCGATGACGGGCGAAATCGATGCCGGACGGTGGTACTTCATGCTAACAGACTGGCATGGGCGCCGCATCGCATCTAAAGATGAGTTTGGCCGACTTCCTGGTGTGGGAGGAGCGGCAAGAGCTGCGCTACGAGTTCGATGGTCACGTGCCCCAGGCCATGACCGGCGGCACCTACGAGCACGACGCGATCACATTCAACGTGCGGCGCGCTCTGGACCAGCGCCTGACCGGAAAGCCCCGCCGGCCATGCGGGCCCAATTTGAAGATCATTGTCCAGGGGAAGGCCCGATACCCGGATTGCCTGGTAACCTGCGCGCCGATCAAACGTGGTACGACCGTCATCGACGATCCCGTCGTGGTCATTGAGGTCATCAGCGAGGACAGTGCTCGTACCGATCGGATTGAGAAAGTCCGCGAGTATCAGGCGACCGCCTCGATCAAACGTTATATCATCGTCGAGCAGCGCGGCGTTGGCGCTCTGGTGCTGGAGCGCGATGGCGATCGCTGGCATGCCATTGCCGCGACCGAGGGTGACTCGCTCGCGATGCCGGAGATTGGAGTCGATGTTCCGCTGGCGGAATTTTACGCGGGTCTGGAATTCCGCGAGCCCGACGCGGGCTGAGCCCGTCGCGGCAAGCGTCAGGCGCGGTTGGCGCTGGTCTTGTCGCCGCGTGCCCGCCTCGCCAGCCAGCCGAACACCAGTAGCAACGGCAGCGGCACCACGAACAACGCCGCCGCCGCGTTGCCGCGGTATCTCGCGCCCATCCGGTGATCGCCGGGCCGCTCGCCCGTAGCGGAAAATGGCACGGCGAAGAGTGTCAGACGCGGTCCGGCGTATGTCGAAGTTTGGCCCGCCTGCCGCGGCCGGCGAAGGATCGTGATCCTGTGCCGGCCTGATCAGGGTTGAACGGGCGGAAGGATCTGGACGGATTGCCGCGGACGGGGTGACGCGGGCCGGCTTGAAGGTAGGCCAGCATCATGTATATTGATCATGGTGATTTCACCATGACGAGGTCGTTATGCCAATCCAGATCGCTAACCCAAAGGTCGTTGAGAAAATCGAGCGCCTGGCAGCGGCGTCCGGCCTGACCAAGACCGCCGCCGTGGAGAAGGCTGTCGATGCGATGCTGGCGACGCGACCGACGAGCGAGGCATCTGATAAAAAGGCGCGATTCCGAGCTATCCTGGCACAGTTGGATCGCATCCCGGATCGTGAGGATGCGTTCGACCCGCTGGAATGGGATGAGCACGGCTTGCCGCGTTGATCGCGATCGATACCTCAGCCATCCTGGCGATCGTGTTCGACGAGCCCGAGCGCGAGAGATTCGCTGGGATCGTCGAGGAATCTGACAAGATCCTGATCAGCACTGTTTCAGTCGTGGAAGCCAAAATGGTTGTGCATGGGCGTCGTGGCATCCGGGGCGTGATCATGGTTGAGAATATGCTTGATCTACCTCAATTCGAAATCACCCCACCGACCACGCAAGACATGGAAGCGGCATTCGCGGCGTTTCTGGCGTTCGGAAAAGGCAGTGGGCATCGCGCGGCACTGAACTTCGGCGATGTATTCGTCTATGCGTTGGCGAAACTCCGTGATCTGCCGTTGCTTTTTAAGGGCAAAGACTTCGCCGAAACCGACTTGCAGCCGGTCGTCACGAACAGTCCCCTGGGCGATCGACGCCATTGAATTGAAGGGTGGCGGGAGCTATGGCGTAGGGCGCTGTTCGATCATGGCGCTTCTGAGCTTCGGATATCGCCTCGGCCCGCGCGCCTCGACAGCCAGCCGAACACCAGCAGCAACGGCAGCGGCACCACGAACAACGCCGCCGCGAAATCCACCGCCGCCGCGCTGCCCGCGACATCGCGCACCCAGCCGGTGATCGCCGGGCCGCTGGCCTGCAACAGGAAATGGCATGTGTAGAACACGCCGAAACCCGCCGCGCGCTGGGCTGGCAAAAGGATACGTGTGGGCAATGACGTGATCACGCCCGGCGGCGGCCCGATCGCCAGGCCGAACGCGAGGCACGCCAACAGCGGTGGCGCTCCGCCCGCGATCGAGGCCAGGGCCAATGCGGCCGCACCGGAAAACAGCGCGACCGTCACTCCGGGCCGGCCGATCCATTGCGCGATGCTGCCACCGAACGGGATCGACAGCATACCGACCCAAAGCGCCAGGCTGGTCATCGCGCCGGCATTCGCCAGCGTCATGCCGCCTCGTTCCGCGAGCAGCACCGGCACGAAGCTGAAATATCCGACCAGTCCCGAATTGAACGCGCCCCACATCACGCCGGCCACGATCACCGGCGCGATGATTCGCCCAGGGGGAAGGCCGAGGCCACGTGCGGGTACCCCGGAGGGCGCGTGATCCGCGGTTTCCGGCGGCGGCACGCGATAGAACGCCGCGACCAGCAACAGCGACACAACGCAACAGGAAGCGGACAGCAGCGGCACCAGCCGCCAGCCGAACGCCTCGGCGATGCGCGGTTGGCAGAACAAACCCAGAGCGATCCCCAACGGCCAGGTGGACAGAATGACCGCCATCGCCAGCACGATCTCTCGCCGCGCGAACCAGTCGGCGGTCATTTTGCTCAGCACCAGGTTGAACAAAATCCCGCCCATGCCGCTGACCAGCCGTCCGGCGAACGCCAGCGCGTAACTGTCCGACCACGCCACCAGCGCGCCGCCCGCCGCCATCGCGGCGAGGCTTCCCGCGCAAAGCCTCTTGTCGCCGACACGTTGGATGATCAGCCCGCCCGGCAACGACAAGAAAACGCCGGAGATGTGATACAGGCCGATCAGTGTGCCGATCTGGGTAAATCCGATGTGCAGATCGCGGATCAACGACGGCGCGATGGATCCGATCGTCTGATATTGAAATCCCATCGCGGTGCGCGCCAGGAACAGCACCCCCAGAATGAGCCAGCGCCTGTGCAACGAACCGTTTCCTCCGCGGACACCGCAGGCTGCACCGGTGTCACCATGGCCGGCAAGTTGTCTTGGGCGACGCCCAACGATGATCGCGTCGGGTTACCGCCCCACCCCCGTCATCCTCGGCCTCGAGCCGAGGATCGCTCGCATCCCGCACCGTGCCTATTTGCGAACCCTGGCGCGCGTCCACCGATGCTCGGGTCGAGCCCGAGCAAGACGGCGGGGGGAATCTCGACCCTGCCTCGCGCTTATCTTGATGCCCATGCGGCTCGAGCCCTGGGATGACGACAGACGATGGTTCGTCAGGCGACTCGTTTACTGTTGGGCGCCGCCCAAGCTTCACGAACCGTCACCCGGCCTGTAGACTTGGCCAGGACGACAAAAGGGACCGGAATCATGGCACGGCAAATGACTCTGGTGGGGTTCCTGCAGGCGCAGAACTGCACGAATTTCGTGGGGTCGTGGCGGCATCCGCTCGCGGACCAGGACTTTACCAGCGCCGAATATTACCGCCGCGTCGGGCGCGCGCTGGAAGCCGGCAAATTCCATCTCGGGTTCTTCGACGACCGTCTGGCGATGCCCGATTTATTCGGCGGCGATCACGCGCACACGGTCGCCAACGGCATTCGCTGCGTGAAGATGGACCCGATCACGATCCTGACCGTCATGGGCATGGCCACGTCTCGCCTCGGCCTTGGGTCCACGTTCAGCACGACGTACTTCGAGCCGTTTCATGTCGCCCGCGTGTTCGCCACTCTGGACCTGATGACCGAGGGCCGTGCCGCCTGGAACGTCGTCACGTCGATGAACGACGGCGAGGCGCACAATATGGGCCACAACTCGCACCAGGATCATGACAAGCGTTACGACCGCGCCGACGAATTCATGGAAGTGGTGCTCGGCCATTGGGACGCGTGGGAGGACGGCGCGATCGTCGCCGATCGCGAGACCGGGTTGTTCGCGCATCCCGAGAAAGTGCATCGGCTGGACTATAAGGGCGAATACTTCCAGTCGCGCGGCCCGTTCACGGTGCCTCGGTCGGCGCAGGGTCATCCGGTGATCATTCAGGCGGGACAGTCGGGGCGGGGAACGAGTTTCGCGGCGCGGTGGGCGGAGTGCGTATTCGTGGCGTATCATTCCATCGAGCAGGCGAAACGCGACTACGCCGCGTTCAAGGGCAAGGTCGCCGAGACGGGCAGGGATCCCGAACGCGTGCATGTCTGCGCCGGCGTGTATCCGGTCGTCGCGGAGACCCGCGCGGAGGCTGAGGACAAGGTCGCGTTGATCGACAGCCTGCCGAAGGAAATCGACAGCCTGTCGCTGCTGTCGGAAGTCTTGAATTTCGATTTCGCGAAACAGCCGATCGACAAGCCGTTCACCCAGGAAGAGATGGACAGCTGGACCGGCGTCCAGGGCATGCGCGACCGCATGAAGCGGGAGCTCGGCAATCGGCTGCCTTCGCCGCGCGACTTCATTAACATCACGCGTCGCGGCACGTTCCACGATCACCCGCGGTTTGTTGGCAGTCCGAAAGATGTCGCCGACGGGCTGGAGGAATGGTTCGTCAATCGTGCCTGCGATGGGTTCGTTGTCGCCGCCTCCCACGTTCCTGGCTCTTACGAGGATTTCTCCCGCCTCGTTGTCCCGGAACTGCAACGGCGCGGCTTGCACCATCTGGACTATAAGGGCGCGACATTGCGGGAGAATTTAGGCCTCGACCGGCCCGAGGTCGGCGACTGGCGCAAATACGCTCACTGAAGGAGGAGTCAAACGATGAAACTGTTCTATGCCCCTGGCGCGTGTTCGATCGGCATCCATGTGCTGCTGGAGGAAATCGGCAAACCGTATGAAGGCGTCGCGGTGAATTTGCGTGAGGGCGCGCACTTCAAGCCGGATTTCACCGCGGTCAATCCGAAGTCGAAAGTCCCGACCGTGGTGGATGACGAAGGCACCGTGCGCACGGAATTTCCGGCGATCGCGTATTGGCTGGCGCGGACCAATCCGTACGCCAATTTGTTGCCGGACAACATCGATCTGCAGGCGCGCGTATTGGAGTTGATGGATTACTGCGTCGCGACGATCCACATGCAGGGGTTCGCGCGGATTTTCCGCGCGCCGAATTTCTCCCCGAGCGCGTCGGACGAGCCGGCGGTGAAAGCGCGCGGCACGGAAATCGCCGAGAAAGGTTTCGCCACGTTGAACGCCGCGCTGGAGGGCAAGGATTACGCGGTCGGTCCGTTCTCCATCGCCGACTCGGCGCTGTTTTATGTCGAGTACTGGGCTGGGCGCGTGGGGATCGCTCTGCCGCCGAATTGCGCGGCGCATCTGGCGCGGATGCTGGCGCGGCCGGCTGTGCAACGAACCCTGAAAGCGGAAGGCCTCGCCTGAAACGATGGATGACCTCGTGACGATACCCGACATAGCCCAGGTCCCGTTTTGGTATTTGAGGCATGGGGAGACGGACTGGAACAGGCAGGGGTTGTCGCAGGGCAATATCGACATTCCGCTGAACGAACTCGGGTTGATGCAGGCCAGGGACGCGGCGACGCGGCTGCGCGATCGAGGCATCACCTCGATTGTCGCTTCGCCGTTGTCCCGCGCCCGTGTCACCGCCGAGATTGTCGCGGAGGCTCTGGGTCTGGACATATCAATCGAGCCGGACCTTCGAGAAGTCAGTTGGGGCGTGCATGAGGGCCAGCCGGTGGCCGATTGGTTGCCGGCCTGGATCGCCGGCCACACCACCCCGGACGGCGGCGAAAGCTTCTCCCAACTGCGCCGCCGCGCGGTCGCCGGGTTGAACCGCGCGGTGGAGCAGCCTCCCGCGGTGCTGGTTGTCGCGCATGGTGGCGTGTTCCGTGCCCTGCGGTCCGCGATGAAGCTGGAAATGACGGGACGGACACGGAATTGCGTGCCGATGTGGTGCGAGCCGCCGCGCGCGCCGGACGAGCCATGGTCTCTGACGATTTACGAATAGAGCCGCCGTCCACGTTCAGGCATCTGGCGACCTCTCGGCGGAGGCCAACCGAGGGGCCAGTATGAGCATGAGCGGAACGACTCCAAGAGCGGTCATGGCCGCCGCGCGCGCTGCCCAGACCGGACCGGCCGCGTCGCCAAGCCACCCATAGAGGACGGGCGCCAACGCGCTCGATCCTAGCGTGCCAGTGTAGAACAGCGCGAAGGCACGCTCGATCCGCCTGCTGGTCACGAGTTCCGGCACCGTGCCGTAAAGCACCGATGAGGTGCCGTTGAGCATCACGCCGAGGACGGGCAGCAACGCGAGACTCAGCGGGAGCGGCGAAGCGAGGACCGCGAGGATCGCCGCCGCCGTGCCAACCTCGGTCGAAACCACCGTCGCCAACAGGCCAAGGCGCGCGCCGAGCCAGCCGCACGCGGCCTTGCCGAGCGCGCCTCCGATGAACACCAGCGACAAAGCGAGACCGACTGTCGGCAGCGACGCGCCCTTCGCCTGGAGCAGGAACGGCAGGAACAGCAGAAAGGCCATGCGGGTCGCGCTGTCCAGAATGCCGATGCTCAGGAGCAAACCGAAGCCGCCTTTGACGGCGCCGCCTCGCCGCGTTCCGACGGTCGTCTCGGGGGTGTGCGAGGGGTTGGGGACCAGCGGCATCAGCCAGCGGAGCAAGATCGCCACCACGACCCCCCCGCCGGCCACCAGCCAAAGCGCCACGCGCCAATCGGTCGCCGTCAATATCAGCGAGACGGCGGGCGGCAGCGTCGCTTTGCCGACGTCTCCGGCGAAGTTATAGGTACCGAGTGGGCCGCGCGCCGAGCCGCCATAGGCTCGGGAAACCGCGGCGGAGGCGAGCGGGTGCTGCGTGCTGCCACCCGCTCCGGCCAGGACGAGGGAGGCGCACAGTCCCGCGAGGCCCCCGGAAAATCCCGCGAGCGTATAACCGCCCGCGCTCAACAATGTGCCAAGCACCAGGACGGTCCGGGCGTTCAAATGCCGCGCGAGGTGGCCGGACGGCACCTGCAGCGCGGCCAGCGCGCCGACATAAAGGCCGCGTAGCGCCGCCAGAGCTTCGTAGCTCAGCCCGAACTGCGCCTGCCATACCGGCAGCAGGACGTAGATCATGTCGGTGAATCCGTCATGCAGCGCGTGCGCCAGGCCCGCCATCGCCAGGGTGCGCCGACGGCGGGATGTGTCTGGCATCCTCACGCGGGCGGGTATTGACGCAGCAAAATCGCTCACCCGCGGTTTCCTCCACCTGGTGTCCGGCGCGTTGTCGCGACACAAAAAATCTCGGTCACCCGAACCTGTCCCTCTCGCGGCTTCCGCACAACCGACTTATTCTGCGCTCTCGGGTCAGGAAAACTCACGCCATGCCGCGCGCGCCTTCCAACCGCGGGGTACTGCCGCCGATGAATGCCGTTCGCGCGTTCGAGGCCGCCGCGCGCCGCGGCAGTTTCAAGGATGCCGCCGACGAACTCGGCGTGACGCATGGCGCGATCAGCCGGCAGATCCATTTGCTGGAGGAATGGCTCGGCCAACCGGCGCTGTTTCGCAGGCTGAACCGGGGCGTGGCGTTGACGTCTCAGGGCGACGCGTTGCTCGCGGAGTTCGGTCCGGCGCTCGAACGTATTTCGGAGGCGGCGCGCCGGCACGGGGAGCGTTCGGGCGACCCAACGGCGGCCGTGTTGCGCGTGAATGCCCTGGCGACATTCAGCCTGCGTTGGCTTCTGCCGCGCCTGACGATTTTCCGCGAGCTGCATCCGGATATCGAAGTTCGCCTGACGACCGCCAACGAGCCGGTCGATGCGTTGGCGGAAGAGTACGACGTGGTGATCCGCGGCGGGCCCGATACGTTTCATGGCTTCGTCTCGCGCCGCCTGTTGAACGAACGCCGCCTGCCGGTGTGCGGTCCGATGCTGCCGCGGCGGCGTCCTCTGGAAACCGCCGGCGATCTGGCGCGCCATACGCTGATCCATGTCAGTACGATGCCCAGACTGTGGCATGATTGGTTGACGGCGGCCGGGTGCGCCGGGTTGCAGCCGGCGGCGACGCTGACCTTCGATCATTTCTACCTCTCGCTTCAGGCCGCGATCGATGGTCTGGGCGTCGCCATCGGTCCGACTGCCCTGATCGCCGACGATCTCGCGGCGGGACGGCTGGTGACCCCGTTTCCCGGGGTGAGCCTGCCGGCGCGCGCCTACTTCGCCTATCTTCCGCGCCGCGACGCCATCAATCCCGCGAGCGAGGTGTTTTGCGATTGGCTCGCGAAATCGGCCGGAACTGTTTCGTCAGGTGCGTCGGGGGTCAGCGCTCCGCCGCGTCAGGCGTGAAGCGTTCAGCCTACCTGGCCGCTGAGTGTTTCAACGATTCGAAACATACCCAGGCCGGCCTCACACCGAACAAGATTCCCCGGCGTCCACCCACTCCGCGATTCCTTCCTTGAAGCGCCGCCCGCTTTCCGCCAAGGTGCCCCCGTCCCAGCCACCCGGCGCGGGAGAGAGTGGGCTTGTGCCCGCCGCCGAAGGCGCAACCGGCCCCCGGAAACGCTCAGGCAACAGGGACCGCGCGGGGAACAGGGATCTCTGGAAAGCCGTCTGACGCAGCAGCGTGCAGGCGCACCGACGGAGTAAGGGACATGAGGTCCCGAATCTCTCAGGTTCCGCGACAGAGGGGGGTCACGCCGCCGGCATTTCGCCGATGGTACGACCTTGCGCGGAGACCTGAGTGACAGAAACCCTGCTGACCACGCCGCTCGAACAATGGCACCGCCACCACGGCGCCCGGATGGTGCCCTTCGCCGGCCACTCGATGCCGGTGCAATACGATTTCAAAGGCGACCTCGCGGCGCGCTGCAAAGGCGGCGTCATGGCCGAGCACCTGTATTGCCGCGAGCAGGCCGCTTTGTTCGACGTCTCCCACATGGGACAGGCGATGCTGCATGGTACCGGCACGGCCGCCGCGCTGGAACATCTGGTCTGCGGTGATATCGCCGGCCTCAAACCTGGGCGGCAACGCTACACGCTGCTGACCAACGACACCGGTGGCATCATCGACGACCTGATGGTCGCCAATACCGGTCCCGAGGGATTGTTCATCGTGGTCAACGCCAGCCGCAAGGCGATCGATTTCGCCCGCATCGGGACGATCACGCCAGTCAGCGTGATGGAAGATCGCGCGCTGCTGGCGCTGCAAGGCCCGAAAGCCGCTTCGGTCATGGACCGCCTCGCGCCTGGTGCCACGTCGCTTCCGTTCATGGGCGTTGCTCGCCTGCAGGTCGCGGATGTCACCTGCATCGTCTCCCGCTCCGGCTATACCGGGGAGGATGGGTTCGAACTTTCCGTCCCGCGCGGCATGGCGGTGACGTTGGCCGACCGGCTGATCCGCGAACCCGAGGTGATCCCCGCCGGCCTTGGCGCGCGCGATTCGTTGCGTCTGGAGGCCGGGCTTTGCCTGTATGGCAACGACATCGACGAAACCACCTCTCCCGTCGAAGCCGGCCTTGTTTGGGCCATCGGCAAGCGCCGCAAGCTGGCGTGGGATTTCGCCGGCGGTCCCGCGATTCGCGATCAGCTGGACAACGGTCCGGCGCGCCGCCGTGTCGGCATCCGGCCCGACGGGCGCGCGCCGGCACGCGAACACACCGCCATCCTGACGCCGGACGGGCAGGACATGGTGGGGGAGATCACCTCGGGCGGCTTCGGACCGACGTTGAACGGGCCCATGGCCATGGGGTACGTCCGCCGCGATTTGTCTGACGACGGAACGAAACTCTCGCTGATGGTGCGTGGCAAACCGCTGCCCGCGACCGTCGTCCCAATGCCCTTCGTCGCCCATCGATACATCCGCTGAACAGGAGCAGTCCAATGCCAGGCAAGAACTCCGACACGCGTTTTACCAAGGACCATGAGTGGCTGAAACTGGACGGCGATATCGTCACCGTCGGCATCACCGATCACGCGCAACAACAGTTGGGCGAACTGGTGTTCATCGAACTGCCGGAACTGGAGCGCGACGTCGTCGCCGGTGAGGCCTGCGCTGTCGTCGAAAGCGTCAAGGCGGCATCGGATGTTTACGCGCCACTGGCCGGCCGCGTCGCCGAGATCAACGAAACGATCGTCGAAGACCCCGAGATCGTCAACAACGACGCCATGGGCGAAGGCTGGTTCTTCCGCCTGGAAATCGACGATACCGCCGCGTTCGAGGAACTGATGGATCAGGAAGCCTATGACGAGTACGTGGAGACGTTGTGAGTATGGATCTCCTCGCGGAACTTGAGGCCGCCGATCAGTTTGTTTCTCGCCATATTGGGCCGTCCGACGCCGACATCGCGGCGATGCTGCGTGTGATCGGACGCGCCAGCCTGGATGATGCGGCGGCGGCCGCCGTGCCGGAGTCGATCCGTTCCAATCAGGCGATGAATTTGCCGCCGCCGGTCGACGAGGCCGCCGTGATCGCCGAACTGCGTGCGTTGGCCGATCGCAATGTGTTGAAGAAGTCGCTGATCGGCATGGGCTACCACGGCACCGTCACGCCGCCGGTGATCCTGCGAAATGTCCTGGAAAGCCCCGGCTGGTACACCGCCTATACGCCGTATCAGGCGGAAATCGCGCAGGGCCGTCTCGAGGCTCTGGTCAACTTTCAAACGCTGGTCTGTGAACTGACCGGCATGGAAATCGCCAACGCCTCGATGCTGGATGAAGCGACCGCGGCGGCCGAGGCGATGGCGATGGCGCATGCCATCAGCAAAACGAAATCCGATGTGATTGCCGTGGCCGACGACGTGCACCCGCAAACGCGCGCGGTGCTGACCACGCGGGCGCGGGCTTTGGGGATTTCTTTGGGACAGGTAGGGGAAGCGAAGCCATTCGCGATTCTGCTGCAATATCCTGGAACAACCGGTCAGGTGCGCGATCTGACAGCGGAAATCGCGGCGGCTCATGCACAGGGTGCGCTGGCGATCGTCGCGGCGGATCCGTTGGCGCTGGTTTTGTTAAAGCCGCCCGGGGAAATGGGCGCGGACATTGTCGTTGGTTCTTCGCAACGGTTTGGCGTGCCGATGGGGTTCGGGGGTCCTCATGCGGCGTTTTTCGCCACCCGCGATGCGTTCAAACGCCACATGCCGGGCCGGCTGGTCGGTGTCTCCGTCGATGCGGTCGGGGAGCCGGCGATGCGGCTGGCGCTGCAAACGCGCGAGCAACATATCAGGCGGGAAAAGGCCACGTCGAATATCTGCACCGCGCAGGTGTTGCTGGCGGTGATCGCGGGCATGTACGCCGTGTGGCATGGGCCGGATGGGCTGCGTCGGATCGCCCGGCGGGTTGGGTTGCAGGCGCGCATGCTGGCGGATTGCGCGAAGCGTGGCGGGTTTGGCATTCGGCACGCGGCGTTTTTCGATACGATCGTGGTGGAATGCGTCAATCCGGATGCTCTGCTGCGCGCGGCGCGCGAGTCGGGATTTAATTTCCGCCGGGTCGATGATGGCGCGGTGGGAATCGCGCTGGATGAAACCGTCACGCGTGACGATCTTAACGCGCTGGCGGCGCTTCTGGGCGCGCCTTTGGCCGGAGCCGTTCCAGGCTTCGCGGCACGCGCCGATGCGTTTCTGGCGCAGACCGTTTTCAATCGGTATCATTCGGAGCATGAGATGCTCCGTTATCTCAAGCGTCTGGAAGACAAGGACATCGCGTTGAATCGGTCCATGATTCCTCTGGGGTCATGCACGATGAAATTGAACGCCACCGCCGAAATGATCCCGATCACGCTGCCGGGTTTCGCGGCGATCCACCCCTTCGCGCCGGACGATCAGACCGAGGGGTTTCGCGTGTTGATCCAACGCCTGGCCGATTGGTTGCGGGAGCTCACCGGCTTCGCGGCGGTGTCGTTGCAGCCCAATGCCGGTTCTCAGGGCGAATACGCCGGACTGCTGGCGATCCGCCGTTGGCATGAATCCCGCGGCGAGACGCATCGCGATATTTGCCTGATCCCGTCTTCGGCGCATGGCACCAACCCTGCCAGCGCCGCGATGGCCGGACTTCGCGTCGGCGTAGTTGGCTGCGATCGCGATGGCAATGTCGATCTGGACGATTTGCGCGCGAAGGTCGCGGCCAACCGGGATCGGTTGTCGGCGTTGATGATTACCTATCCCTCGACGCATGGGGTCTTTGAGGCCGAAATTCGTGACATTTGCTCGGCCGTGCACGACGCGGGCGGCCAGGTTTACATGGACGGCGCGAATATGAACGCCCAGTTGGGGCTGACCTCACCGGGACTGATCGGGGCGGATGTTTGCCATTTGAATTTGCACAAGACGTTCTGCATCCCGCATGGCGGCGGTGGGCCGGGTGTTGGGCCGATCGGCGTCGCCTCGCACCTGGTGCCGTTCCTGCCGGGCGATCCGCTGGACGTGGACGCGGGCGCGGTTTCGGCGGCGCGTTTTGGCAGTGCGCTGATTTTGCCGATTTCCTACGCCTATATCCGGATGATGGGTGCCGCGGGATTGAAACGCGCGACCGAGGTCGCGATCCTGAACGCCAATTATATCGCCGCGCGGCTGAACGAGTCATATCCCGTGTTGTATCGCGGCGGCAACGGCATGGTGGCGCATGAATGCATCATCGATTGCCGCGGCTTTCAGGCCGACTCCGGCGTGATGGTGGAGGATATCGCCAAGCGGTTGCAGGATTACGGTTACCACGCGCCGACGATGTCCTGGCCGGTCGCGGGAACGTTGATGATCGAACCGACCGAAAGCGAATCGAAAGCCGAACTAGACCGATTTTGCGATGCCATGATCGCGATTCGGGGGGAAATCGACTCGATCGCCGCCGGCCGGATGGATAAGGCCGACAATCCTCTGAAAAACGCGCCGCACACCGCGCGCGAAGTCACGGCGGACGTTTGGAACCACGCTTACTCGCGTGAGCAGGCGGCGTTTCCGTTGCCGTTCGTTGCCGCGGCGAAGTACTGGCCGCCGGTAAAGCGGATCGACAATGTTTACGGCGACCGCAATCTGGTTTGCACCTGCGCCCCGCTGGAAGCTTACGCGGAGGCGGCGGAATAGGGTTAACGCGGCCGGCGTTCCGGCACCTGGGCGTGCGAGCCGCCGTGTTCCGGCCATTCCCACGGACCATCCACGTCCACGCCTCGCGCGCGGAGCATTTCGATATGGTTTTCGGCGTTGTCCTGGGGTTTGTAGCCGAGAAAATCCCAGTTGGTGCTGGCGATTTTGATGCGGGTATTGGCCGAGTAGCCGTTTACGATCAGACAACCGGGATCCGCATGGCGCAGCGACGCATCAACCAAACGCGCCACGTCTCCTGGGCTTAACCACGTCGCCAAAGAACGTTGATCGATTGGCAGCGTGCGATAGGTGCCAATCCGCATCGACACCGAACGGATCCCGTGGCGGTCGAAATAATTCCGGAGGATCGTCTCGCCGTACACCTTAAACGCGCCGTAGAGACTGTCCGGCCTGGGTGGCATCTCCGGACTGACCCTTTCGTCAATCGGGTAACAGCCAAAAGCGTGATTGCTGCTGGCGTAAACAATGCGCTGTACGCCCGCGAGCCTGGCGCTTTCGAAGACGTCGAACACGCCGCGGACATTGACGCGAAACAGATCCTCCAGCGAGTAATCGGCCCCAACACCGGTCAGATGCACCACCGCGCTGACGCCTTGCATCATGCGATCGATGGCGGCCCGATCACCGACGTCCGCGACGATCGGTTCCTCATTCGGAGTGGGGTTTTTGACCGGCCGCGCGTCGGTCAACCGCAAATGCCGCCAACCCGAGCGCAGACCGTCGCGCAACGCAGTGCCAATGGCGCCGGCCGCGCCGGTGATCAGAACCGTACCGTTGTCAGGGTCGATCATGTGTCCGCCAACATCGTCAGGATGTGGTCGCGCGCGGCGATGTCGCCGTCGTCATGCACCGGTTGGATCGCCACATGCGTCGCACCCGCCGCGAAGTGCGCGCGCAGGCCTTGTTTCACTTTATCGGCGCCACCCCACAGAACCATCGCGTCGATAAACGCGTCGGAACCGCCGTTGCTCAGGTCCGCCTCGGTGAAGCCAATGCGCAGCCAGTTGTTGCGATAATTATCCAGGACCATGTAGCGCGAGAGCTCCTTGCGCCCGAGCGCGCGGGCCTTCGCCGGATCGGTTTCCAGCGTGACTTTTTGCTCGATCGCGCACCATTTGTTGGGACCGAGGATCTTCGCGGCCTCAGCGGTGTGCTTTGGCGTGGTGTTGTATGGCAGGGCGCCTCGGGTCAATTCGCCTGACAGTTTCAACATCAACGGTCCAAGCGCGGCGACGGCGAGGGGAAACTGATCCGCCCCCGCTTCACCCTGACAAATGCCATTCAAGTAGCGCCGCATTTCCGGGATCGGCTTTTCGTAGGTATGACCGCGAATGCCTTCCACCATGGGACGATGACTCACGCCAAGGCCAAGGATGAACCGACCACCATACAGATCGTTCAGCGTAATCATTCCGCGCCGGGACGTGAACGCGTCGCGCGCGTAGATGCTGGCGATCGAGCTGCCGATCTTCAACTTCGACGTGCAAGACAACATAAAACCCGCGACGGCGAACGATTCGTAACCGCGCGACTCAGGATACCACAACGTATCGTATCCGAGCTTTTCGACGGTTTGCACGAATTCCTTGATTTGCGCTGGCCCGCCAAGCTTATCGGTCGAGTACCACGCGCCAAGCCGGCCAAGCTGCATCATCGATCCCTCCATGTTAAGTCGCCACCGTGATTCCNNGGCGGTTGCCTGGTAAGCCCGGGTCTCTGATGATCGCCGAATTCGATTGGTAAAGCGGGCAATCCAACAATTTTCCCGTCGCCACCGCCAAAACGCGACACATAAACATCCAACAGCCCACCCGTCGCGAGTAAGTGTGGATCGACGAACATGTCTTTCGGTTGCCCGACGGGAGCCCATGAAACGTTGGCTCGCTCGCAACGGGCTTCAATTTCGGATTGAGGGTATTTGATCAGGATGTCTTGCAGCGCCGGGATCAACCAGGATCGTTCCGCCAGCCGCGTGACGTTGGTCGCCAGCCGCGGGTCGGCGGCGAGTTCCTGAAGGCCGAACTCCTCGACGAAACGGGTCCATTGTTGGTCGCTGGTGACACCGATGAACAGTTGACCATCGCCCGCGGTGTTGAAGACCTCATAGATGGCCCAGGCCCCTCGGCGAGCGGGCATCGGACGCGCTTCGAGGCCGGTGGCGGCCATGCCGGCCATGTGCGTGCTCATGAGAAACGCGGCACTTTCGAACAGCGCGCTGCTGACGCGCTGTCCTTTGCCGGTGATATCACGCTCCCGCAACGCGGCCAGCGCGGCGACCACGCCGAACACCGCGCCCATGATGTCGATCACGGACGCTCCGGCGCGCAACGGGCGTCCGGGAGGTCCTGTCATCCAGGCGAGGCCGGTCTGGAATTGCACCACTTCATCCAAAGCGGGCCGGTGTTCGTAGGGTCCGGCGAGATAACCTTTCAAAGCCAGATAAATCAACCTCGGGTTGTGCGGCGCGAAGTGTTCGTAGCCACACTTCAGGCGTTCCATCGTGCCGGGGCCGTAGTTTTCCAGCACGACGTCGGTGTTTTCGACCAATCGATAGATTGCCGCCTGACCCTCGGGCTTTTTCAGGTCGATCGCCAGGCTGCGTTTGTCGCGGTTGAACGCCGCGAAGAATCCGGCCCCGAAGCCGCCTAGTTTCCGGGTATGATCGCCATTGGGGGCCGGTTCAACCTTGATGACGTCGGCGCCAAGTTCCGCGAACAGCAAACCGGCGGTCGGCCCCATGACGGTGTGGGTAAACTCGAGAACCTTCAATCCCGCCAGGGGCCGAGCCGACATCAGGCCGCCATCCGCCGGAACGCGTCCAGGCTTCCCGCGTGGATCAGTTCGCCGGGCAATTGATGGCCGACGATGTCTTCCGCCATGCGCCCGACTTCAATGAGTTTATCCAGGTCTATACCCGTATCGATGCCCATTTCCTCGCACAACAGCACGAGTTCTTCGGTGCAGATATTGCCCGCCGCTTTAGGTTGGCCGGCGAATGGACAGCCGCCCAGGCCGCCGACGGTGGAATCGAAACGAGTGACGCCCAGTTTCAGGCCGGCATGTGCGTTGGCGACCGCGAGGCCTCGGGTGTCGTGCAAATGCAGAGATATTTTCATGTCTGGCCACCGCTCCCGCACCGCCGCGATCGCGCGCTCGATCCGCACTGGCGTGGCCCATCCCATCGTGTCCGCCAGTGAGAACAACGAAATCTTCGCGCCGGTTTCATCCGCGATCTTCATCCCGTCTTCCAGCGTCTTCACGACCTGCGCGGGAGGAATGTCGCCCTGATAGTTGCAGCCGAACGCGGCCATCACGCCGACACGGGTCACCGGAATGCCTTTGGCGGCGTGAAGCTCGGCGAGGCGCCGCATCGCTTCGAGATTCTCCGCATGTGTGCGATGCAGGTTCTTCTTGGTGAACCCCTCCGACGCCGTCAGCGAAATCGAACCACTGATGGTAAGTTTGTCCTTGAACGCCAATGCCCTGTCCAGGCCGTTTCCATTGAAGAAAAGCCCGGTGTAATGCACGCCCGGTTTGGCCGTGAATCCCGCCACGACCGCTTCCGCGTCCGCCCAACCGGGAACCAGCCGCGGATTGACGAAGGAGCAAACCTGGATGTGATGCAGGCCGGTTTCCGACAACGCGTCGATCAGGCGGATCTTGTCCGCGGTACTGATCGGTCCGGGTTCAATCTGAAATCCTTCACGCGGGCCTTCCTCGTGGATTTCAACATGTTTCGGCAGGTCGCTCATGGTCTGGTCCTTTCAGATGACTTTGGCGGCTTTGAAACCGGCGATATCGCCTTTGCTATAGCCAAGCTCCGTGAGTATTTCTTCATTGTGCTGACCGAACATAGGCGGCGGACGATCGACTTGTGGTCCGCCATGCGCGAACTTGAACGCCGCGACCGGCACGGTGAACGCCCCCGAAATCCCTGGCACGTTTTCATGCTTGTGCAGAATGTTCCGGGTGGCGATTTGCGGATCCGCCAGCGCTTCGCCCATCGTCCGCACGCGACTGGCGGGAACATGCCGTTCCTGCAACCACACTTCCCATTCCGCCGCCGTGCGGGTCAGCATGAGTTCGCTGAGCACCTTAACCTCACGGTCATGATCGGCGTGACGCTCATCGTTGGTGCGTTTGATCATGTCGGGCCGTTCCAGCACCGTCCATAGCCGGCGTTGCTGCCGCAGGTTGGAGGCTCCGATCATGACCATGCCGTCCTTGGTCCGATACGCCTGACTGGTCGCGTGGCCGGTCGTGTTCCCCGACGGTTTCGGATGCTTGCCGTTGCGCAGGTATCCCGTGACGTGGCTCGCCATCAGGATCATCGCCACGTCCAACATCGCCATATCGACTCGTTGCCCCACACCGGTCCGTTCCCGCTGGAACAGCGCCGCGGACAGAGCATAGGCTCCCATCGTGCCGGTCGCGTAATCGATCGCGGGCGCGCCGATCTTGATCGGATTGGTATCCGCCGTACCGGTCATCGCCATGATGCCAGACGTGGACTGGATGACATGGTCGTAAGCGGTTTGCACCCGGCGCGGTCCACCCTGACCGAACGCCGAGAACGAGGCATAAATCAGTTTCGGATTGATCTTCTTCAGGTCCTCGTAGCCGAGTCCCAGCGCCTCGAAAGCTCCGGGCCGATAGTTCTCGACCAGCACATCGGCCGTGACGACGAGCTTCTTCAAAATCTCTCGTCCCTGTTCCGTCTTCAAATTCAGCGTGATCGCGCGTTTGTTGGAGCCCTGGGTCAGGAATCCGGTGCCCATATTGGCATGGTTCAGATCGTTGTCGCTGCCGGAATCCCTGCTCTGATCTGGATCATCGGGATGTTCGACTTTAATCACATCCGCGCCCAGCAGCCCGAGCTGATAGGCGGCGAACGGACCCGCCAGCACGTGCGTGATGTCGATGATTCGGATGCCTTCGAATGGGCGTGACACGGCGGCTCCTCCAGGCTTTTTCACCGCCGAAGGTGCAACCTTGCCCCCGCCCCGTCAACACGCTTGGATGGTGAACGACAAAGGGGAGGGCAGGGGATGCCGGTTGATCTGATCATCGAAGGCGCGGTCGCCAAGGTCGTGTTGAACCGTCCGGAGCGGCTGAATGCCCTGACGTGGGAAATGCGCCAGCAATTGCGCGAGTATTTCTCTGAACTACGCTTCAACGATGCCGTTCGAGCCATCATTGTTACGGGTGAGGGCCGTGCGTTCTGTACCGGCGCGGACGTGGGCAACATGGAGCGCAAGGGCCTGCGCGGGGAGCGTGAAAAGCTCCAGCAGGGCAGCCATTCCTATATGCGGGTGCTGACCGCGATCGAAAAGCCGGTGATCGCCGCGGTGCGCGGTCCGACCGTCGGTATCGGTTGGAGCATCGCGATGGGTTGCGACCTGATTGTCGCATCCGAGACGGCTCGGTTCTCACAAATCTTCCGCCGGCTCGGTCTGGCGCCCGATGGCGGCGCGATTTGGTGTCTGACGAAACGAATTGGTATGGCACGCGCCAAGGAACTGGTGTTCACCGGCCGCTTTGTCGATGCGGCCGAGGCCTTGTCCCTGGGCCTTGTGAATTCGGTCGTTCCGGACGGCGAACTGATGGCGAAGGCGGAAGAACTGGCCGCCGATCTCGCGTCAGGCCCAACCTTCGCGTTCGGCATGGCGAAGAAGATGTTCTCCATGGCCAACAGCACCTACGAAGATTTTCTCGACCTCGAAAGTCTCATTCAACCGCAACTGGGCCAGACCGAGGACCACCGCGAAGGTGTCGCCGCGTTCAAGGAAAAGCGTCCACCAAAATTCAAGGGGCAGTGAACCGAACGACCGGCGAGGGGATGCTTTCGATCATCACGTTGATGCAGGCGGGTTTGCCGCTGGCCAATGCTCGTTCGACGGCGCCCGCCACATCCGCGAGGTTTTCGACCAGTTCCCCATGACCGCCCAGAGCCGCGACAACGAGGTCATACCGTGTCGGATCGAGCTCGCAACCATGAGCGCGGTTCGGACCGTAATCGCGAACCTGCAGATTATACTCCGCGTTCCAGCGGCAATCCGTGCCGACGATGGCAATGAACGGCAGCTTCAACCGCACGGCGGTTTCGAATTCGGCCATATGAAAACCGAAGGTCCCGTCACCAAGAACCGCGAAGACAGGCGCGGAATCCTCAACCACGCGCGAGGCGGCGGCAATGGGTAACGACGAACCGATGGATCCCGCGACGCCGTTGATCATGCGCCGGTCGTTCCGCAAAATCGCCTGCCCCCATTGGGCGAACTCTCCCCCATCGCAAATCAGGATAGTGTCGGGGTCTCGTTCCACGAAGGGTTTCAACGCCTGGAATAATTCGGCGGGATGCAGCTTCCCGGTCGTCTGCGACTTAAGATTTGCCCACGATGCCGGTCTGTCGTCCATCAACTGACGCGCTTCGCTCAGCCAGGCACTCCCGGGAGCTTTGCCCGCACCGACCCGCAGCAACGCCTCCGCGGCCGGTAACGTGTCCGCGATGCAACCAAATGCCAGTCGAGGCCCGAGTTCGCGAGCGGCACGATCGACCAGCGCACCTTCTGGATCGATGCAAATGAAACGGCATGCCGGGTCGATCGGCGGTCCGCCAAACTTCAAGGTAAAGTCGAAGGCTTTTCCCAGAAGAATGATCAGATCGGTGCGGCGCGCCACTTCGGCGAACGCACCCAGTGTCGCATCGTTGAAGCCACGCGGGCTCTCCATGATGCAACAAGGAATCGCCAATGCCGTTTCGATGCGTGACAGGAACGCTCGGCCCTGCCGGTTGGCCAGTTGGGGTCCGGCGACAAGCAAAGGCCGCCGTGCGGTGCCGATGATTGAAAAGATCGCCTCCGCCGCCGCGTCGCTGAGCGTGACAAGCCGGTCGGCGAAGTCCTTGTCCGTGGGCCAAACAACGGCACTTTCCGGCACCGTCGCGTCCAGCACATCCGACGGCAAACTTAAATGCACCGGGCCTGGGCGGCCGGAGATCGCGATGCGGATCGCCTTCGCCACATCCATGCCAACGGTCGCGGTGTTGGTCGCCATCCAGGACGCTTTTGTCACCGGGGCAGCCATGTCGGCCTGACGCAATTCCTGAAAGCCGCCACGGCCGAGTTGATCGGTTTCCGTATGGCCGGACAGCAGAACCATCGGTGACTCCTGGCCTTGCGCGGTGAACAACGCACCCACCGCGTTCGCGTGGCCGGGCCCGCCGGTAACCCAGGCGATGCCGGGCTTGCCGGTCAGCCGTCCATAAGCGTCCGCCATGTGGACCGACGCGGCTTCATGGCGAACATGCATCAGTTGCAATTTGCTGTCGATCGCGGCGTCGAACAGCGACATGATATGGTTGCCGGAGAGCGTGAAGATCGTCGTGTATCCGGCTCGTTCCAGCGTCTTGATAACAATGTCGGCGCCGCGCAAGTTCGTTGCCATTTCGTGGGCTTTCAAAAGCAGTCGACGGGAAGCCGAAGCCCCCCGTCGGTGCGATACTCAGATCGGATCCCAGGCATAGACGTCGCGGGTCCGTTCCAATGGGGTAAAGGCCTTTTCAACGGCGGGGAGCCATTGCTCCGCCAGCTTCTCCGGGGTCCAGCCATCCGGCCGCGCCATGATGCGGATCGGACGAGGCTGGTTGTAGAGATAAATTTCGTTGCCACGAACGCCGAAGATCTGGCCTGACACCTTCGCCGCGGCATCGGTGCCCAGGAAGGCGATCAGTTGTGCGATGTGGTCGGGACGGGTGCGCTCGGCGCGTGCCTTCAATTGCTCCTCGGTCTGGCCAGGCACCGTTTCGATCATGCGGCTGAACGCGTGCGGACCAATGCAGTTGGAGCGGATGTGGTACCGTTGCATATCCATCGCAATGTTGCGCGACAGGCCGGCGATACCGAGCTTCGCGGCGCCGTAATTCACCTGACCCACGCTGCCGATCAGCCCGGAGGTCGACGTGATGTGTACGAAACAACCACTCTCCTGCTTACGGAAATGCGTGACGGCGGCGCGGCTGACATAAAACGCGCCATAGAGATGCACCTTGATCACCGCGTCGAATTCTTCTGGCGACATATAGTGAAACATTCGATCGCGCAAAATGCCCGCGTTGTTCACCACCATATCGATTCGCCCGAACGTATCGACTGCCTGCTTCACCATCGCCTGCGCGTCGTCCCAACTGGCGACACTGCCGCCGTTCGCAACCGCGCGGCCGGCACCATTGGCCTGGGTAATTTCGGCGACGACCCGATGGGCCGGGCCGTCATCCTGGCCCTCGCCGGTCACACTCGCGCCGACGTCGTTGACGACGACCTGCGCGCCATTCGCGGCGAGGGCGATCGCGGTCGCGCGGCCGATTCCACCGCCCGCACCGGTAACGACGGCAACCTTGCCATCCAACATTCCCATTGCATTTCCTCCTACAGAATCAGGGCCCGGACAGCATGCGTCAGGAAGCGGCCGGTGTCATCTCCCCCTACAGCCCCTGGGCGTGCAGGAAATAATGGATCGCCTGCGACATGGTTCCGGGAGTCTGGACCGAGGCGAAATGTCCCGTATTCAACTCCAGAAACTCCGCGCCGGGGATTTGCTTCGCCATCGGTTCGATGACCGAAGGGGCTCGCAACGCATCATGCCGGCCAGCGGTCACCAGAGTGGGACAGGCGATTTTCGACAGTTCGCCGGTGATGTCCTCGTTGGCGAGCATCCGGTTGATCGCCGCGAGACTTTGTGGATCGTTGCCAAGCCAGCGAGCGCGAAACTGGCGGAATACGTCGGCGTTGTGGCGGACGACGGGCGGATAGGATGCCGCGAGGCTTGCTTCCACGACACCGCGCATTCCGCCGGCCTCGATCGCCGCGGCACGCTCCAGCGTCTGCTGCCGCCGTTCCGCCGATACGCCGGTCGCCGGGCCGTGCAGGACAAGTGCCGCGACACGTTCCGGATTGCGAACGGCGAAGTGGACGCCGATCGCCGCGCCCACCGCGATGCCGGCGATGGCGACCTTGCCGGTGATGCGCAGGGCATCCAGCAGGAATTTAAGGTCCTCGGCCATATCGTTCCAGGTGACGGAGCCTCCAATCTTCTCCGATATTCCGGCGCCACGCGTGTCATAGCGCAGCACCCGGCGGCCATTGTTCAGCGCGCCAAGTCCCTGATCCCAACTGTCGAGTGTGCCGCCCATCTCGTGGATCAGCACCAGGGTCGTCGGGCCGGCACCGCTCATTTCGTAGCGCAGGCAGGTGCCGTTGACTTCGATCCAGTTCATGGTGACGCTCCCATTCATCCCTGGCGGAAGCCTATTCCATGCCGCCGTTTTCGTGAAGGCTCAGGCTATGATGACGTTGCATTGGTCGCCTCGCTCGCCGTACGTCAGGAAGGTGATGATCGCGGCGCATGAGATGGGGCTTACGGATCGGATCACCACCGTTCGTACGATCGTTGGCGGAACGACTCCGCATGCGGAGCTTATGAAGATCAATCCGCTTGGTAAGATTCCAACGCTGGAAATCGGCGATGGCACGGTGATTTACGACTCGCCTGTGGTCATCGAGTATCTCGACACGCTGCACACAGGAACGAAACTCATTCCGTCCGCGTGGCCGGAGCGCTTAACCGCGCTGCGCCGTCACGCGCTGGGGCAGGGGATGTTGGATTGCGCCTTGCCGTTGCTCGCCGAGGGGTTCCGCCCGCCCGAAGGTCAGAGCGACCCACACAAAGATCTCTGGCGAGCGAAACTGCACGCCTGTATTGACGCACTGGAACATGACGCGGAAGCCCTGGGCGCAAGCGGGTTCACCATCGGTCACCTGTCGATAGGCGTGGCGCTGTGTTACCTCGATTTTCGGTTCGCCAATTTGGCGTGGCGTGATGGCCATTCGAAACTCGCGGCCTGGCATTCGACTTTCAACGCGCGGCCGTCCGTTGTCGCGAACCCGCCGGTGGATGACCGGTGAGTTAAAAATAGTGCCAGAAGTTTGAGGCGCGTGCTTCGTCGGGATCGCCGTCGAACACGATCTCCCCGCTGTTCATGATGATCACCCGGTCGGCGATGGCCATCGCCGCCGCGACATTTTGTTCCACGAGCACGGCTGTCATCGCATGCGATTTGCACACCTCACGGACCTGCTGGAACATTCGCTCGACCAGGTTTGGCGCGAGCCCAATCGACGGTTCATCCAACAGCAGGCAACGCGGCGTTCCCAGAATCGCCAGTGACAGCGCGAGCATTTGCTGTTGGCCGCCGCTCAGGCTGCCCGCGCGCGTCGTGCGGCGTTCGCCCAGTACGGGGAACAATCGATAAACGTCGGGAATGTCGAACATCGCACCGGCGGTGACGTTGCGAGCGGCGACGACGTCGACGTTTTCCGCAACGCTTAAATCCGGAAATATGCCGCGACCTTCGGGCAATAATCTCAATCCGAGGGCGATGCGATCGGCGACCCCCAATCGATTGATCGGCTTGCCACCGAGCGCGATTTCACCTTCCTTCAGCGGCAACAACCCCATGACCGATCGCAATGTCGTGGTTTTTCCGGCGCCGTTATGACCCAGCAAAGCGAGGATCTGACCGGGTTCCAGCGTGAAGGATACGCCGGAAATGACCGTTTTGGCGCCGTATCCCGCGGTGATGCCGGTCAATCGCAACACCATCAGATCGCACCACCGAAATAAATCTCCGCCAGCGTGGGATCGCTGATGATTTGCTCGGGCGTGCCGCGCGCCATCAAATGTCCTTGATGCAGGAACAACACTTCGTCGGCGATCTGCTGAACGACACGCGTATTGTGTTCGACGACCAGCAGAGTCTTGCCTTCGGATTGAAGGCGACGCAGCAGGAGCATGATCTGCTCAAGCGCACTGGCCGACAGGCCCGACGCAGGTTCGTCGAGCAACAGCAGTTCCGCGCCGGTCGCCAGACCTCGCGCCACGGTCAGCAGTTTTTGTTCACCGTATGACAGATTGCGCACGAATTCCCCGGCGCGATCGGCGAGGCCCACGTGTTCCAGGATCCGTATCGCTTCTTCGCGCCGTCGTGCTTGCGTTCGCGCGACATGCAACGGCCGGAATATCGCCGCCAATGGCTCCTCGCCGGATTGTGCCGGTAACGCGACGACCACATTGTCCAACGCGGTCAGATCGACGAACAGACGCAGGTTCTGAAACGTCCGGGCGATGCCGGCCGCGACAATCGCTTGCGGTTTCAGGCCATCGAGCGATGTCCCTTGAAACGATACGCTTCCGGCGTTTGGCCGAAGGAACCCGGTGATGACGTTGAAGATCGTGGTCTTGCCCGCGCCGTTCGGTCCGACAAGACAGGTGATCCGACCGCGCTCAACGGTGAAGCTGCAATCCTGCAGCGCCCGCAGGCCACCGAAACTGACCTCCAATCCGGTCGCCGTCAGATATTCGCTCATAACTTTTCACCCGCGAGGCCTTGCGGGCGAAACAACATGAACGCGATCAGCAGTACGCCGTAAATCAACTGCCGCGCGGCGGCGGCGATGGTCGTTGGGATATCGATCAACGATAACACCTGGGGCAGAGCCAGCAGCAGAAATGGCCCGATGATCGATCCGGCGAGCGTTCGCGCGCCGCCAACGACGACCATGGTCAGCAACAAAATCGAGGCGTCGAGATCGAAGGACGATGGATCGATAAAGCTCAGGAACGTTGCGTATAACCCTCCGGCGCTGCCGGCGAAGGCGCCCGCCAGAGCGGCGGCGGAGACTTTCGCGCGCAGGACGTTTTTGCCGGCGGCGGCGACCGCGAGTTCGTCTTCTCGGATGGCGCGCAGCAGGCGTCCGAATGGCGCGCGCATGATCAGCCAGAAGGCGATGCAGCCCAGTACCATCGCGCCGACGGAAAGCATGACAAGGTCGGTGCTGGTGTCCAGCGTCTTGCCGAATAAATCCGCCGGCGGAATGCCTGGCAGGCCGTTGGCGCCTCCGGTTCCAGCCGTCCAGTTGGTAAAGATCGCCGTTGCCAGTAACTGAATTCCAAAGGATGTCACGACGAAATAATCACCCGAGACCCGTAACGCCGGCAGCGTAACCAGGACGTTCAGGACAACGCAGAAGGCCGCGGCGACCAACATTGCCGGCAGAAATGTCGTCAGATCGTTCATCAGCAGGTATGAAACGATATAAGCGCCGACGCCGAACACGGCCGCCTGGGAAACCGAGAATATCCCGGCGATCCCGACCAGCAAATTGGTCGAAAGCCCAAGCAGCACATAAATCGCCGCCAATGTCGCGTAGCTGAGCCAGAAATCCATCTTCTACCGCGCTGCCGCGAACAAGCCGGTTGGCCGGAACAGCATGAAGACCAGAAATATGAAAAAGGTGATACCGATGCTCCATTCGCCGGGAATGATCAGCAACGACAGGTTTTGCAGTTCGGCGATGGCGATGGCCAGCACGAAAGCTCCGGTGATGCTGCCGACACCGCCGGCGATCATCGCGATGGTCGCGGTCAGCAACGGCGTCACGCCGTTATAAGGTTGCAGTCCCAGATCGACAGGCACCAGAACGCCCGGCACGCTGACCACGGCCGACGCGATCGCCATCACGTAAACATGCACCCGGCGCGGCCGCAGCCTTGTGATTTCCGCCAGGAACGGATTGGACGCGACCGCGCGCATTTGCTTGCCGAGGATGGTGCGATGCGCGAACCACATCAGGCCGCCATAAGCGGCGACACTGGCCACCACGATCAAAACCTGGATCACCGTCAGACGGATGCTGCCGCCTCCCGCGACAACGGTCGAAGCCCACGGCAGGGAAAATTGCAGGATGTTGGGCGAATAAACGGCGGCGATGATGTTTTGCATGACCGCCAGGGTGCCAAGCGAGGCGATCAAAATCACCAGATGCGTCGCATGTCGATGCTCCAACCGCGCGTAGAGCAACGCCTGGATCAGAGCACCGACCCCAGCGCAGACCACGATCGCGACCAGAAACGCCACGACGAATGGCGCGCCATGAATCGAAAGCGACCATGCGAGGTAACCGCCAAGCGTGTAAACACCGGCATGCGCGACATGAAACAGCTTCGTCGTGGAATACACCAGCGAAAACGTGACCGCGACAACGCCAAGCGCGCAGCCGGTCGCCAGACCGTTAAACAGAAGTTGAAGGGCGAGCATCGATCAGTCGGTATTCATCTTCTTGATCGTCTCATCCCTACCGTCGTGCATCATGTTGATATCCAGCGGCACGGTCGCGGTGTTGGTTTTGAATTCCAGCGGGATCAGACCCTGGAATTTCCGGATCTGGAAGATCACGTCATGCATGTTCTCGCCGGTGATCGGCTTTCCGTCGGCCAGCAGTTTGTCCATCGCCGTCATCAGGATCTGTGACGCGTTATAGTACTGCCGCACAAAGAATTCCATTTCGACGCCGAACTTCGCTTTAAATTCGGCGGCGAGTTCCGGCGGCGCCTCGATCCGAATTTGCGTGTGCACGAATCCCTCGGCCGCCGGATCTTTTATCACATCGGGGTCCTGGAAGAACGTCGTACCCGCAACGGTGAACGTCAGGCCAAGTTGCTTGTACTGCTGTGCCATGTTGTCCAGCGCGGCGGTAATCGAGACCAGCATTACCTCGGGCTTCGCGTCCGCCAGTTTCAACAGCGCGGGCCGGAAGTCGGTCTGGCCGAACTGCGTGGGCTCCTGCGCCGCGATGGTGCCGCCGACTTTCGGAAACGCGTCCACGTAATCGTCCCGGCCGGAGATTCCGGCGGCATCGTTTTCGTAAAGAATGACGGCCTTTTTCTTGCCCTCGCCGGCCAGATATTTGGAGATCACGGCGATTTCGTCGCCGATCGTCGGCAGGGTGTTGATCAAATAGGGCGACGCGGTCGCCAGCTTATCGGCTTGCGCGCCAGCGTTCACCAACAGCACTTTCTTGCGGGTCGCCAACGGAGCCATCGCCAAAGACGGTCCGGAATAGGCGGTGAAGATCACCTGCAGATGTTGCAGATCGGTCAACTTGTTGAAACTGAGAATCGACTGATCGGGCTTGGCCTGGTTATCCTCGAATACCACCTCGATCTTATTGCCGCGCACACCACCTTTGGCGTTGGCCTGATCGATCGCGAACTGGATGCCGCGCATCTGCTGGGTGCCAATCAACGCGCCTGGCCCCGTCAGAGGCAGGATCGCGCCAATTCTGATCGTGTCGGCACGCGCGACCGAAACGGCTAACATCGACGCCAGAATGGCGGTCAGACCAATATGCCGCATGAAACGTCTCTCCCGTTTATTGCCGGCAGACTTAGGCGTGGGCCGGATACCGGTCAAGGTTGCCCCCGGCGCCGCGTCTGGCTAATTTCGCCTCGGATAACACGGGAAGAGCGGTCCATGAGTAAGCACGTCGTCGCGACTGTCAGCGAAATCCCTCCTGGGCAGCGCAAGCTCGTCACGGTGCGCGGCCGTTCCATTGCCGTTTTCAACCTGGACGGGGAATTCTACGGATTGTTCAACCGTTGCCCGCATCAAGGCGGGCCGATGTGCGAGGGCATTCTCACCGGCCTGATCGAATCGCACGAACCCGGGCAATACGAATACTCAAGACCCGGCGAGATCCTGCGCTGCCCATGGCATGGCTGGGAATTCGATGTCAAAACCGGTCAAAGCTTCTGCGATCCCTCGAAGATCAGCGTCCGCAGCTACCCGATGGAGGTCGCTCCGGGTCAGACAGTGGTGCAAGGGCCGTATGTCGCGGAGACGCTTCCCGTGACGGTCGAGGAACAATATGTCATCGTCGAGATGGCGTAACGATCGGCGGCCTGGCGTTTAACGCGTCTTTGTCGAAGCCGGCGATTCGCTTGTACGCCGCGGCGGATTCTTCTAATTCCGCTTGGCTCAGGACGTCTTCAATCCGATCGAATCCATCGGGCGCGCGCTCCTGCACCAGTTGCATGACCTGCTCCGGGCCGTTGCCGCGGTTCGCCAGTACGATTCGCGCCGTCGCCGGGCGGCGTTCGTCCTCATAAGCCAGTAGCGCTTCCGGTACAGGGCCGCGCGCCTTAATCTCCCGCGCCAGCACGCGCGCGTCGAGGATCGCCTGGGAGGCGCCATTGGAACCGATCGGATACATCGCGTGCGCGGCGTCGCCCAGAAGCGTCACACGGCTGAAGGTCCAGCGGTCGACCGGATCGCGGTCCACCATCGGGTACTCGAAACAACGGACGGCGTGGCGGATCACCTCGGGCACATCGAGCCAATCGAATCGCCAGTCTTCAAACCACGGCAGGAATTCTTCCGGATTGCCCGGGCGGTTCCAGTCTTCCCGCCGCCATGCGTGATCGGGTTTGAAGCGCCGCTCGGCGATCCAGTTAATGACCGGATTGTCGCGTGAAATCGGATAAGCAACGAATTTCAAAGCCTGATGCCCGGCCATGATCATCGTGCGGCCATCGAGGAACGACCGATCCGTTGTGACGCCTCGCCACATGATGGCGCCATTCCAGATCGGCGGCCCTTCGTTCGGATAGAAGACCGAGCGCACGGCGGAATGAATGCCGTCGGCGCCGATCAGCAAAGATCCTTCGGCGCCATCGCGGGTTTCGCCAGTGTGGCGATGAATGAAACGCGCCCGAACGCCGGTGGCGGTTTCCTCCCACCCGGTCAATTGATGGCCGGTCAGTATATGGTCGGCACCCAGTCGTTCGCGGGCGGCGTGCAACAGGATCATCTGCAATTCGCCGCGGTGGATGGAGAATTGCGGCCAGTGGTAGCCCGCTGCCTCGCCGCGGGGTTCGTCCCAGATCCGTTGACCATGGCTGGAGAAATACGCCAGACGAGACGTCGCCACCGCGGTCGCGGCCAGATGGTCGCGCAACCCGAGTTCCGTCAGTTCGCGCACCGCGTGGGGCAGGGTGTTGATCCCCACGCCCAACGGCTCGATCGTATCGACGCTTTCGAAGACGCGGCAATCGATGCCGATCTGATGCAAACTCAGCGCGGTCGTCAGGCCGGCGATGCCGGCGCCGATGATCAGAACCGTCAAGGGTTACTTCTTGACGCCCAGACCGCGCATGAACCGATCTTTGAGGATTGGCGGATCGCGCTCGGTGGTGTCTTTCGGCTTTTCGCTGTCGATACGGCAGCCGATCAACCACGGACCGTCCTCTTTCAGCGTCAGAGCGATCAGTTCCTCGAACGCGCTTTCATCGGCGGCCCACATGC
>PLSZ01000274.1 GCA_003164305.1 Acetobacteraceae bacterium | reverse complement strand
GATCGTCACAGGGCGCGGTCGCGGTCCTGACATGCCCCCAGGCGTTCCCACCCGGATCGCTCCCACCCGGATTCTGCTCACGGGAGCGAACGGCTTCGTCGGTCAGCATCTGCGAACCGCGATCGCGGCCGCGTTTCCCGGCGCGCTGACGATGACGCCGGAGTTCGAAGTCACCGACTCCGCCGCCGTCGATCGAGCGGTGCGGGAAACGATGCCGGACGCCTGCGTTCATCTCGCCGCGATCTCCACCCAGGCCCTCGCCGACGCCGACGAGGATCGGACCTGGGCCGTCAACCTGCACGGCCCCTTGCACCTGGCGCGCGCGATCTGGCGGCACGTCCCCGCCTGCCAGTTGGTGTTCGTATCGAGCGCGGAGACCTATGGCGCCACCTTCCGCCGCGAGCGCGAGATCGACGAGGACGCCCCGCTGGCGCCGCTGAACACCTACGGCGCGACCAAGGCCGCCGCCGACCTCGCATTGGGCGCCATGGCCGGGCAAGGGCTGCGGGTCGTGCGCGTCCGCCCGTTGAATCATACCGGCCCAGGACAGGGTTCAGGACTGGTGGTGGCGTCGTTCGCGAGGCAACTGGCGCGAATTGAGGCGGGACTCCAGGAACCCGTGATCTCCGTCGGCAATCTGGAGGCCAGGCGCGACTTCATGGATGTACGGGATGTCTGCGCCGCCTATGTCGCCTGCATGGCGCGGCGGGAGGCGATCGCACCGGGCACCATCCTCAACCTGGCGTCGGGCGTGCCGCGGCGGATCGGCGATATCCTGAGCGATCTGATCACCCTCGCCGGCGTCCAGGCCTCGATCGTTGTCGATCCGGGTCGGACCCGCGCCACCGAGGTGCCGCTGGCACGCTGCGACGCGAAACGAGCGATGGAACTCATCGGCTGGTCTCCCGTTATGGGGTGGTCGCAAACACTTCGTGATGTGCTCGACGACTGGCGCCGGCGGGTCGCCGCCGAACCGGAAAGCACGTAGCCCATGGCCGCCACTCTCTGGATCGATGTTGAAGATCTGCTTTGGTACACACGGGTTCACGTGCGGCCGAGCGGCATTCAGCGGGTGGTGTTCGAAATCGCCAGGGCGGTGCACGCGCGGTATGGCGACACCGGCGACGTGCGATTCGTCCGCCATAACGCCCTGCGCGGCACGTTTTGCACGGTCGAATGGTCCGAACTCGCCAGTCGGTTCGAACGCCTGAGCGAGTCGAACCCCACTGACGAATCGACCCAGGTCGAGAGCCGGCCGCGCAACCAGGCCATGCGCCAGATGGTCCGCGGCGCGCTGGAGCGGTTGCCGGAAACGCCTCGCTTCCATCTCTATTCCGTCCTGTTGGCGCAGGAGCGTGCCTTTCGCGCCTGGGGAGCCATGTTCAAGGATCTGGGGCGCGGCGTCGTTCAGGGTTCGCGGCACCTGCTTGGACGCCACGATCGCGCCACGTCCGACGCGGCGGAGGCGGAAGAGTCCACCACCGCCGCGGCGGGTTTCGCCTCTCTGGTCCGGCCGGGCGACATCCTGCTGACCATGGGCGCGTTCTGGTCCCATCCAGGTTACGCCGCGATGCTCGAGAGCCAGTGCAAGCGGCTTGGCCTACGCTACGCCCTGCTGGTGTACGACATCATCGCGATCCGCCGGCCGGAGTGGTGCGATCCCGGATTTGTCCACGTCTTCCAGTCCTTCATCGACCGGATATTGCCGTTGTGCGACATCGTGCTGGCGATCTCGCGCGCCACGGCCGAGGATGTGTCGGCGTACGCGCATGAGCGCGCCATTCCGCTGTCCGGGCCGGTGGTGCCGATCCCCATGGGCTCCGGCTTCGGTCGCATGCTGACCGCCGCCGAGACCGCGCCGGCCCCTCGGTCCGACCGGCTGCCTCCGCCCGGCGGCTACGCGCTGTTCGTCTCCACCATCGAGGCCCGCAAGAACCACCTGCTGATCTTCCGCGTCTGGCGCCGCCTGCTGGAGGAACTGCCGCCGGAACGGGTGCCGACCATGGTCTTCGCCGGTCGGGTCGGCTGGCTGGTCGATGACCTCATGCGGCAGATCGCCAACTCCAACGGGCTGAATGGCAAGCTGATCGTCGTGGAGCATCCCTCCGACAGCGAGCTGACCGCGCTGTATCAGGGGTGCCGCTTCACCGTGTTCCCGTCGTTGTACGAAGGCTGGGGCCTGCCGGTGACCGAGAGCCTGGCGTTCGGCAAACCCTGCCTGATCGCCGACCGGACGTCTCTGCCCGAGGCCGGTGGCACGCTGGCGCGCCGCTTCGATCCGGACAACCTGCATGACGCGTTCGAGGCGATTCGCGATGTGATCCTCGATCCGCGCGATCTCGCCCGCTGGGAGGACCAGGTGCGCCGCGAGTTTCGGCCGGTGCCCTGGACCGCCAGCGCCGAGGCATTGCTCGCCGCGCTTGGATATGCGGTAACGGCGCCCGAGGCCGAAGGAAGCGCCCGCCCGGAAATGGCCCTGGCCGACACCGGCGGGAATTCCTGAACGGGCCTCTTCGGCAGCGCCGGATCGGGAGAGCACACACGACGATCAGCCGTCGCTTCGCGGATCGGTCCAGACCTCGCGCGCGCATGACGCCGATGCGCGCCGAGGACGGAATCGCATGACCTCCGCGGCGTTTCAGCCGTCTTTGCTGCACCGTCTGTGGCGTCTGCTGCCCGCGAACGGGCGTCGGCGCGCCGGGACCGAGGCCGCGGCGCTGCTCGCCCCCCGCATCGACCGCTCGCCCCCACCCGCCGCGCATGGCATCGCGGTGGCCGGGGAGTTGTCCCGGTATTCAGGCCTCGGCGAAGGCGCGCGGCTGTTTCGGCTCGGGCTCGACGCCCTGGGCGTGGCGAACTGGCCGGTCGATGTCAGTCCCTTGCTGCCCGCCGGCGCCAGCGGAACGCCGCCGATCCTGGGCGCCTCTCCGCCGGCCGCCGCGCCGCTGGTCATCCATGTCAACGCGCCTTTGTTGCCGTTGGCGTTGCTGCGCCTGCCGCGGAGTCTGTCGCGCGGCCGCCGCGTGATCGGATTCTGGAACTGGGAACTGTCCGATGTGCCGCCGGACTGGCGCGCCGGCGCCCGCTTCGTGCACGAGGTCTGGGTCCCCTCGCCGTTCACCGCGACCGCCATGGAGAAGTTCCTGCCGGGCCGGGTCCGGGTGGTGCCGTTCCCTCTGGCGGTCGCGCCTCCCGCGCCAGTCACCCGCGACCGCGCCGCGTTCGGATTGCCGGAGAACGCGATCGTCGTCCTGGTGTCGATGAACCTGGCGTCGTCGTTCGAGCGGAAGAACCCGCTGGCCGCGATCGCCGCGTTCCGGGCCGCGTTCGGGGATCGCGCGGATCGCATCCTGGTGCTGAAGATCGGCAACCCGGATCACTTTCCGGCCGACTTCGCCCGCATCGCTCAGGCCGCCGGCGGGGCGCCCAATATTCGGATCGATACCAGATCGTATCCCATCGCCGAGGTCCACGCGCTGACCGCCGTCGCCGACATCGTGCTGTCGCTGCACCGCGCCGAGGGCTTCGGCCTGGTCCTCGCCGAAGCCATGCTTCTGGGCAAACCCGTGATCGCCACGGGATGGTCCGGCAACATGGGGTTCATGGACGCGGACAGCGCCGCGACCGTCGGTTATCGCCTTGTCCCGGTCGAGGACGCGCGCCAGGTCTACCGCGACTCGTACTGGGCTGATCCGGATGTGGCCGACGCCGTGGCGCACCTCCGCCACCTGGCCGACGACGCCGAAGCCCGCGCCGCGATGGGCGCGCGAGGGAAAGCGCTGGTCACCGAACGATTGGGCATCTCCCCCCTCGCCGACGCCGTCCGAAGTCTGGGCTTGCCAACGGGACCGGACCTGCCGCGATGAGAGTTCTGGTCTGGCAATGGGGCCGATTCGGCGGCGCGCCCCGTTTCGCGGTGCATCTGGCCGAGGGCCTCGCCGACCTGCCTGATACCGAAGTCTCGCTATCGCTGGCCCGTGGCGCCGAGATTCTCCGGGATTCTCCGGCGATCCATTGCGACCTCGCCGTCGATACCTATGCGAGCGTGGCCGGGTTTCTGTGGCGGCTGGCGACCGCTCCCTTCGCCATCGCGGCGTTGGCCCGGAGGGTCGCCGCGCTGCGTCCGGATATCGCGATTTGCGCACAACCGGGTCCGTTGGATCTGTTGATGGCGGCGGCGCTGCGGCGGTCGCGGATCCCCTTCGTCGTGCTGGTGCACGATGCCGACGCGCATCCGGGCGACGGTTTCCCGTTGCAGATGTGGCTGCAACGCCGGCTGTGCGGCCGGGCCAACGCCGTCGCCGCCCTGACCGCCCATGTCGGCGATCGATTGTTGGCCCAGAAACTCGCCGGAACGCCGGGCCGGAAGCTGATCCGGCTGACACACCCGCCGATGCGTTATAGCTTCGCGCCCCGTGAGTCCGAGGCCGGAACGTTCCGCCTGCTGTCATTCGGCCGCCTGCTGCCTTACAAAGGTCTCGGCCTGCTCGCCGAAACCCTCATCCGACTGGGTCCGCGGCCGGGACTGACCGTGCGTGTCGTCGGCTCGGGCCCGGAGAGCCGGGAACTGGCGGCGTTGCGGGCGCTGCCCGGCGTGATCGTGGAGAACCGCTGGGTGCCGGAAACCGAGGTCGGCTCGCTGTTCAGTTGGGCCGACGCCGTGGTGCTGCCCTATCGCGAAGCCAGTCAAAGCGGCGTCGCCGCCGTGGCGCTGGCCGCGCACCGATACGTGATCGCGACGAATGTCGGTGGCCTGGCGGAACAGTTGCGCGACGAGCCGATGGCGATCCTGTGCGAGCCGGACGCCGCCAGCTTGACCTCCGGATTGCGCCGCGTGCTGGACCGGCCACCGCGCGAGACGCCCGTTACGATGACGGACACGGCGTCCGGCTGGCGGGAGATGGCCAAGTCGTTAGTTGATCAGATCGATACGCTGGGACTATCCGGGGGGGTGACCGCGAGTCGTGACACTTCATTATCTTTTCGTCATGGCCGGGCCTGACCCCATACGCATCAAGATAAGGCTGGCGAAGGGAAAACCTTCCCCCAAACGTCATCCTCGGGTCGAGCCCGAGGATGACGGGAAAAGGGGCATTTTCCTCTCGCGGCGCTTAACTTGATGCATATGGGGCTTGACCCGGCCATCGCTCACCGCACACTCGTTGCTGATCCGTCACGGGTAGCTCACGCTCGCCACGACGCATTCCGTTGCTGAAGGTACCGTAACGGCCCTACCGCGCGTGAAAGTTAGGCAACCGCCGCTCGCCCATCGCCTTGGTACCTTCCTTGAAGTCCGCCGTGTTGCGCAGCCAGTCCTGTTCTTCGTATTCGCGCTCGGTCGCCCGCGCCACCGCTTCGGCGAGGCCGCGGCGCAACGTTTCCCGCGTCGCGATGATCGCCAGCGGCGCCGACTGAGCGATTTCCGTCGCCACTTCGACCGCTTTCGCGCGCACCTGGTCCTGGGCCACGCAGTAATCCGCCAGCCCGATCGCCAGCGCTTCCTCCCCGGTCAGGCGGCGGCCGGTATACATCATCATGGCCGCCTGCTGCTCACCGATCAGCCGAGGCAACGAAGCGGTCAGCCCGAACCCCGGATGAAAGCCCAACCGGGTGAAGTTGGTGGCAAATCGGGCTTCGGGGCAGGTCACCCGGAAATCGGCCATCACCGCGAGCCCGACGCCCGCGCCCACCGCGGCGCCATGCACGGCGGCGACGATCGGTTTGCCGGTCTTCCACAACCGTTGCGCTTCCTTGTAGAGATGCCGCCCGCGTTTCGCCGTCCGCATCACGCCATCGGGGCCGCGGCTGCCGAAATCGGCGCCCGCGCAAAAATGCTTCCCTTCCGCGCACAGAACGATCGCGCGCGCCTCGGGCGTCTTGTCGTAAATATCCAGCGCGTCGGCGATTTCCGCGACCATGTCGGTGTCGATGAAATTATTCGGTCCGCGCCGCACTTCGATCGTGGCGATATGGCCCGACTCAGATACCGCGATGTGTTCGTATGTCCCGTGTTCCATGGTGTTTCCTCGTCCCGCTCTTTCATCGCATCAGCGCGCGTGCGAGTTTACCGGCAGCGGTCGCGACGGGCAATGACGCGAGAAGACGGAAATGGGGAAGGAAACATTGACTCTGCTGCGACGAAACGGAACCGGTCTGCACACGGAGGCGCACGGCCATGGCGCCGCGATCCTGCTGACCCACGGCTTCGGCGCCACCAGCCGCATGTGGGACGAGCAGATCGAGGAACTCACCGACCGCTACCGCCTGATCCTTTGGGATTTGCCGGGCCATGGCCAGAGCGAGGCACCGGGACCGGAAATGACGACCAGCGGCCTGATCGAAGACATGCTGGCGGTCCTCGACACCGAAACGACCGAGCCCGCCGTGCTGATCGGTCTTGGGATCGGCGGCTTGCTGTCGCTGCGCTTTCGCCATGCGCACCCCGGTCGCGTCCGCGCGTTGGTGCTGATCGGGACCATGCCAGGCCTGCGCAGCGGCGCCGCGCGCGAAATCTGGAACCGCCAGGTCGAGGACATGTCGAAAACCCTGGAACAGGGCGGTCTGGACGCGTTGGAAGGCGGCGCCGAGGTCGATCCGCGCAATCATTCCAGTCCCTTCGATCTGGCCAACGCGGCGCGTTTGTTGCTGACCCAGTACGACACCGGCGCGCTCGACTGGCTGGCGGCGATCGATGTGCCGGTGTTGATCCTGGTGGGGTCCGAGGACAAGCCCAATCTGACCGCCGCCGCGTTCATGGCGCGCGCCATTCCCAACGCGCGCCAGGTCGTGATCCCGCGCGCCAATCACGCCGCCAACATCCACAAACCCAACGCGGTCAACGCCGCGGTCCGCGACTTTCTGGGCAGGCTGCCGAAATGAATTTCGATTATCCGGCGTCATTAATCGCCACCGCGCCATCGCCGTTTCAGACTCCCCTTCATCTGGGCCTGAAGCCCCACTTATCAAGCCGGCGGCGGCGAACAGATCGCGGGATCATTCCGTCATTTGGACCGCGCGCGGGAAAGGTTGACCGTGGCCATGACGGACACACAACGGAATGGCCGCGATTTGTTGAAACACCGTGAGGATTTTACCACGGAGAACACCGAGGGCCACGGAGGGCCACGGAGGTTCGAGGCCGCCTCACGCTGGCGCGGGATTTCGGGGGCCGCGTTGAGGAACGATCGATCGTCGCGACGGATCTCAGTGGCCCTCCGTGGCCCTCGTTGTTCTCCGTGGTAAAGTCTTTCGCAGCCAAACCAAATACCTGACCCATCCAGGATAAACCGAGGACCGTCCCTGATGACCAACCACCCGCTGCACAGCTTCTTCTGGCCGGAATCGATCGCCGTGCTCGGCGCCTCGCCCGATCTGCACCGCATTCGCGGCCGCCTGTTGCATCAATTGCGGGAGAACGGCTTTCCCGGCCGCATCCTGCCGATCAATCCCAGTTACCAGGACATTGGCGGCCTGCCCTGCTTCCCCTCCATCGCCGCCGTCGGCGGTCCGGTCGATCTGGCGTTGATCGCGATTCCCGCCGCGTCCGTCGCCGAAGCGGTCGAGGAATGCGCCAAAGCCGGCGTCAAAAACACCCTGATCATATCGTCAGGTTTCGCCGAAGAAGGCGGTGCCGCCGGCGGCATGCAAGCCGACCTCGTCGCGGTGACCACCCAATACGGCATCCGCGCCTGCGGCCCCAACTGCGAGGGCTACTTCAACGCGCCAGGCCATGTCGCGACGACGTTCAGCCCGACCGTGGAAACCCAGGAAGATCCCGACGCCGTCCATGTCTCGCCAAAGCGCATCGGCGTCATCGCGCAATCCGGCGGCATCGGCTTCTCGCTGTTCAACCGCGGCAAGGCGGCCGGGCTGGCATTCAGTTACGTGATCTCGACCGGCAACGAAGCCGACCTCGGCATGGCCGACTTCCTCGACTACATGATCGAGGACGAGCACACCGGCGCCGTGTTGCTGTTCTGCGAAGCCGTCCGCAAAGGCCCCGAGTTCGTCGCCGCTCTCGCGAAAGCCCGCCGTCTGGGCAAACCGGTCATCGCCATCAAGGTCGGACGCTCCGACGCCGGCACCCGCGCTTCCGCCTCGCACACCGCGTCCTTGTCTGGATCGTACACCGCTTACCATGCCATATTCGAACGTTACGGCGTGATAGAAGCCGAGGATCCCGATGAAGCCGTCGCCATCGCCGGCGTCGTGCTCAGTTGCCCGCTGCCCAAAGGCCGTCGTGTCGGCATCGTGACAGTCTCCGGCGGCGGCGGCGCGTGGACCGCGGACACGATGTCGGCGCACGGGTTGCTCGTGCCGCAACTTTCGTCCGCGGAACAAGCCAGGTTGCGTCCGCTGATGCCGTCGTACGGCGCCGCCGGCAATCCGGTCGATGTCACCGCGCAAGGTTCCAACACCGGACCGGCGATGATGACGGCCATGGAACATCTGGCCGAGAGCGACGAAATCGACATGCTGCTGCTGGTCGGTTCGCTGGCCAGCACGACCCGTGCCTCTCTGGATCCCGCCCGCATCCGCGCCGTGGCGGCGAAATGCGGCAAGCCGATGACGGTGTGGACTTACACGCTGCCCTCGGAGTTCGGGCGGAACGCGTCCTCCGGCTGCGGCCTGTTCCTGCACAGCGATCTGCGTGCCTGCGGCCTGGCGTTCGGCAAACTCGCCGACTACGCCGAGGCCATCGCGCGGCCGTTGCCCGAGCCGTTCGATCCGCTGCCGGCCCGGCTGGAACCCGGCCTGCCGCGCATCGTGCCGGAGTTCCAGGCGAAACAGGCGCTCGCGGCGTGGCTGCCGGCCGCGTCCGAACGGCTGGCGCATTCCGCCGAAGCCGCCGCCGCCGCCGCCGCGTCGTTGGGCTTTCCGGTCGTTCTGAAAGTGCAATCGGCCGACCTGCCGCATAAGACCGAGGCCGGCGGCGTGCGGTTGAATTTGCATGACCGAGCCTCCGTCATGACCGCCCACGCCGCGATGCTGGCCGACGTCGCGCGGCACAGGCCGGACGCGAAGATCGACGGCGTGCTGGTGCAGAAAATGGCCCCCAAAGGCCACGAACTGGTGATCGGCATGGTCAACGATCCCACCTTCGGCCCGATCATGATGGTCGGCTATGGCGGCACCACGGTGGAGTTGTTCGGCGACGTCGTGCACAGCCCGGCGCCGATCGATGAAACGGAAGCCACGCGCATGATCCTGGCGTTGAAGTCGGCGCGCCTGCTGACCGGCTTTCGAGGCTCCGCGCCGATCGACCTGACGCCGGTCGCGAAACTGGTGGCGGCGTTGTCCCGCGCGGCGCTGACCTTGCGCGACCAGGTGGCGGAGTTCGAACTGAACCCGGTCATTCTGCACGCGGACGGGTCCGGGTTGACGGTGGCGGACGCGTTGCTGACATTGAAGGAGTGACCGTCACCAGTTGCTGTCCGACCCGATATACCCGGCGAACGCGTCCGAATTTTCCGGCGCCGGCTGAAACGTTTGCCCGGAGCCCGATGGGCCATGGCGTGATAGCAGCGCCCGTAACGAATGGTAGTCGGCGCCGGTGGCGATGGTCTGGAATTCCGCCTCGGACAGGAACGCCGCGTAGCCAAACGAGAGGTAACCTGGCGGCAGGTGGCACGCCGCGGCCGCCGTCCTGATCTGGCCCGGGGTGTAGCGGGCGGACGCGCCGTAATCCCGGAGAAGCCGATGGCCCAGAAGTCTCGCGTATTTCCGGGCGGCCGACCGTTGCCTCGCCGATTGGAGTGCGCGTCTCAGGCTCGCGAACACGGACTGAACTCCGACAAGGCTCGCGGATGGATATCGTGTCCTCGCATGGATCGCGCAATACCCCCGGCGGCACTCCCCAATCCGTCATCCTCCGGCCCCAGTTCGGCATCCTCCGGCTCGACCGGAGGATCGGTCGAACCCCGCGCGACTTTGAAGAGTCACACGTTGTCTGACGGCTGTGCGGCGAGTGGTCCTCCGGTCGAGCCGGAGGATGACGGGGAATGGCCGNNAATGGCCGGAGGATGACGGGGAATGTGAGCGGCTGCGTCAAACGAAGAACTGCTGCTGAAGGCATTCCCGGCTTACGTCAGCCGGCCTTCGGGAGGTAGTCTGCGCGACTTTTCGCCAGAAGGAACATCTTATGCCCGACACACCGGCACCGGCTTTCCGCGTCGAACACGACAGCCTTGGCGAAATCGGCGTCCCGGCCGCCGCTTACTGGGGCGCGCAAACCGCCCGCGCCGTCGTCAACTTCCCCATCTCCGGCATTCCGATCGCGCATCACACGCAACTGATCCGCGCTCTGGCGATGGTGAAGCAGGCCGCCGCGCTGGCCAATCTCTCGCTCGGCGCGCTGTCCCGGGAGCGGTGCGACGCCATCGTCGCCGCGTCACAGGAAATCATCGACGGCAAGTGGCACGATCAGTTCCCGGTCGATGTGTTCCAGGGCGGCGCCGGTACCTCGACCAACATGAACATCAACGAGGTGCTGAGCCATCGGGGCCTCGAACTGATGAACAACCCCGACGCGACATTGCATCCGAACGATCACGTCAATCTCTCGCAATCCACCAACGACACCTATCCCACGTCGGTCCGCCTTTCGGTGCTGCTGTCGATCGCGCCGCTGTGCGACGCGCTCGACAGACTCGCAAAATCGTTCGAGCACAAAGCCGAAGCCACCGCGCTGATCGTCAAGCTCGGCCGCACCCAGTTGCAGGACGCGGTGCCGATGACCGTCGGCCAGGAACTCGGGGCCTACGCGGCGACCATAAGGGAAGACATTCAGCGCCTGGACGAAGCCAGCCGCCTGTTATGCGAGGTCAACCTCGGCGGCACCGCGATCGGCACCCGCATCAACGCCGATCCGGCGTACGGCAAACGCGCGATCGCCGAGCTTGCCCGCGTCTCCGGCTTTCCGCTGGTGCAATCGGCGAATCTCGTCGAGGCCAGCTGGGACATGGGCGGTTTCGTCATGTTCTCCGGCGTATTGAAACGCATCGCCAGCAAGTTGTCGAAAATCGCCAACGACATTCGCCTGTTGTCCTCCGGCCCGCGCGGCGGCATCGGCGAGTATGCCATTCCGGCGATGCAACCAGGCTCCTCGATCATGCCCGGCAAGGTCAATCCCGTNNCTCGCGGTGACCATGGCGGCGGAGGGCGGCCAACTGCAACTCAACGCGTTCGAACCGTTGATCGCCCACAACATCCTCTCCTCGATGTCGCTGCTGAAAAACGCGGTCGGCACCTTCACCGAACGCTGCATCGACGGGATCGAGGCGCGGCCGGAACAATGCGCCCGCCACATCGAGGCCGGCGTCTCGACGGTCACCGCTTTGGTGCCGCTTCTGGGCTACGAACGCGCCGCTTCGCTGGCCAAACAGGCGCTGGCCGAAGGCCGGACCGTGCGCGAACTCGCGCTGCTCACGGGATTATTGACGGCAAGCCAGTTGGACGAGGTGCTGCATCCGGCGAAACTGGCGGGGTAGTTACGGTTGAAACGATCCGTCGCCTGAGCGCGCCACCCGCGACGCCAACGACCGGTGGTTCGCCGGCACCGAGCGATCGAACGGCCCTCCCGGCGCCGTCGCCGCCTCCAGAAACGCTTCGCTGGGGTGCTCGATCCCCATCGCGCGGGCGAACCGCTCCGGATCGCCGGCNNCACCGATGGCGCCGTCGCCGCGACGGGCACCGTCACTTCGGAAACCGCGACCGGAGCGTCTACCGTGATATCCACTCGCGCGGCCAGTGTCTCGTTCGGTGCGGTGTCCATCGGCGCCGCCACGTCCACCGGCGCGGCGATCGGCAGGTCCACGCATGCTTCCGCCGCTGTTTCCACCGCGACATTCGCTGGCGCGTCCACCGGCGCGTCCACNNCCACCGGCACGTCTGCTGGCGCCGCGTCCTGACATCCCACCGACGGCCGCTCCTGATAATGCTCCAACCGCGTCAGATTGGTGCCGAACGCCTTATCCATCGCGACGATGCCGCCACGAGTGGCGCGCCGCGTCGTCTCCATCTCGCCGGTGAGCGTATGGCGCACGCTGTCGACCACCAGTTCATGCAACATGACGCAATGACCGGCGATCATCGCCTCGATCACGTCGCGCGGCAGAAACCCGAGGATCATGAACACGGCGGCCTCGGACCGGGCGTTTCGC
>PLSZ01000655.1 GCA_003164305.1 Acetobacteraceae bacterium | reverse complement strand
CGCCGGGATTGATCGCGGTCGAGCGTTCGTTTTCGATCATGTCGCGCGGCATCAGGTGCCGGCGGTTCGAGGTCGCGTAGAACAGCACATTGTCCGGCCGCCCCTCGATCCCGCCGTCCAGCACCGACTTCAGCGCCTTATAGTCGGAATCCTCCTTCTCGAACGACAGATCGTCGCACAGGATCAGGCAGCGCCGCGTCTTCCCCCGCAGCAGGTTCAGCAGCGTGGGCAGCGTGCGGATATCCTCGCGATGGATCTCGATCAGCACCAGGCAGCCGGGCGCGCGCGCGTTCGCCTCGGCGTGCACCGCCTTCACCAGCGAGGACTTGCCGTTGCCCCGCGCCCCCCACAGCATCGCGTTATTGGCCGGCAGGCCGCGGGTGAAGCGTAGCGTGTTCTCCAGCAGGATGGCTTTCTGCTGCTCCACGCCCTTCAGCAGGCCGATCTCGACCCGCGACACATGCTCCACCGGCGCGAGGTGCGCCGGCACCGGGTGCCAGACGAACGCGTCGGCCCCGTACAGGTCCACCGGCGGGGACGGCGGCGGGGCGAGCCGCTCCACCGCCTCGGTCAGGCGGGTGAGCATGGTGAGGAAGCGGTCATCCATCGGAGATTCCAGAACAGCTTGACGAAAGGGGCGCGGAAAGTATGGTCCCGCCTCGTTCACCGCAAGGACCCCGCTTATGCTTATCAACTCCGCCCATGCCCAGGGTTTGGGCGACATGTTCAGTGGCGCGGGCGGGGTGGCGCAGTTTCTGCCCCTGGTCATGATTTTCGGCGTCTTCTACTTTTTGTTGATCCGCCCGCAGCAACAGAAGCAAAAGGACCTGCGCAACACCATCGCCGCCGTTCGCCGCGGCGACCGCGTGGTCACCGGTGGCGGCATACTGGGCACCGTGCAGCGCGTGCCGATGGTGCAGGACAAGGACGGCAAGCAGGTCCCCTCGCAGGAAATCGAGGTCGAGATCGCCAAGGACATTCGCGTGATCGTGCTGCGCGACACCATCACGGCGGTGCTGAAACCGGTCGCGGCCAACGACGCGAAGCCGGTGAAGGACAAGGTGGGGTGAGCGTCCGGTCGGGACTCGAGCAGGAGGTTCCGTGTCGCCGATCCTGACCGTTTCCGCCGTGACGAAGACGTACAAATCCGGTCAGGTCGCCCTTCATGAAATCGATCTCGCGGTCGCGAAGGGTGAAATATTCGCGCTCCTGGGCCCCAATGGAGCGGGCAAGACGACACTGATCAGCATCGTCTGCGGCCTGGTCTCGATGACGTCCGGGCGGGTCGTCGTCGATGGACACGACATCATAACGGACTATCGCGCCGCCCGCGCGATGATCGGTCTCGTGCCGCAGGAGATTGCGCTCGATATCTTCGCGACTGTGCGGGACACAGTGCGCTTCAGCCGCGGTTTGTTCGGCAAACGCGCGGCTCCCGCCCATATCGAGCAGCTGCTGCGCGACCTCTCGCTCTGGGACAAACGCGATGCGCGCGTCATCGAGCTGTCGGGCGGCATGAAGCGCCGCGTGATGATCGCCAAGGCGCTGAGCCATGAGCCGGACATCCTCTTCCTCGACGAGCCGACCGCCGGCGTCGATGTCACCCTGCGCCGCGACATGTGGGCACTCGTGCGCCGGCTGCGGGACCGCGGCGTCACCATCATCCTTACCACGCATTACATCGAAGAGGCCGAGGAGATGGCGGACCGCGTTGGCGTGATCGACCGCGGCCGGCTCGTGCTGGTCGAGGAGACCGCCGCGCTGATGCGCAAGCTCGGTAAACGGCGGCTGAGCATCATGCTTCGGCAGAGGATCGGGACGATCCCGCCCGCGCTCGCCGGTTGGCCGTTGCGGCTGGAAGCGGACGGCGAACGCCTCGTCTACGATTTCGACGCCAATGGGCCAGACAACGCCATCCCTCGCCTGCTGCAAGACCTCGGTGCCGCGGGCATCGACTACAAGGATCTCGAGACCAGCCGGAGTTCGCTGGAGGACATCTTCGTGGATCTGGTGGGGGGCCGGGCGTGAGCGGCATCAACCTCCCCGGGATCTGGGCCATCTACCGCACCGAGATGGCGCGCACCCAGCGCACGGTATGGCAGAGCGTGGCGACCCCCGTGATCACCACGGTGCTCTACTTCATTGTGTTCGGCGGCGCGATCGGGTCGCGCATNNTTCATCGTGCCGGGCCTGATCATGCTGACGCTGTTGACGCAGGGCATCTCCAACGCGTCGATCGCGATCTATTTTCCGAAGTTCACCCGCACGCTGTACGAGTTGTTGTCCGCCCCGATCTCCAGCACGGAGGCGGTGTTCGCCTATGTCGGAGCGGCCGCGACGAAGTCGGTGGTGATCGGACTGATCATCCTCGCCACCGCGACTCTCTTCGTGCCGGTGCGGATCATGCATCCCGGTTGGATGGTTGCGTTTCTCATGCTGACGGCGGTCAGTTTCAGCTTGTTCGGTTTCCTCATCGGCATCTGGGCCGAGACTTTCGAACAGCTCGCGATCATTCCGTCCCTTATCGTTACTCCGCTCACCTTCCTGGGCGGGGCGTTCTACTCGATCGACATGTTGCCACAGCCATGGCGGACGGTGAGCTTGTTCAACCCGGTGGTTTATCTCGTCAGCGGGTTTCGCTGGAGCTTCTACGGAGTCGGGGATGTCGGCGTCGCGGCGAGCCTCGGCTTCGTCGTGGCCTTCATGGTGCTGTGCCTGGCGTTGCTGTGGTGGATTTTCCGCACGGGCTACCGCCTGAAACCGTGACGTGGAGCGATGCCACTCCGGCACGTTATGTCGTTCCGGATTGTGATCTTGAATTTCTATATCAGACAATCGAATGGCGTGGCTCGCTGCCACGTCGCGTTGGTCGATAAATGGAACGCATGACGACGGCGCGCCAGGCACGAAAAATCGCGGGGCAATTTTTTAAGACTCGTCGCCTGAAATTTTCCGTGCCCATTGCCCGCCCCCGCTGGCCGTGATAACCGTTAACGGCGGTCGTTCGACCCGCACCGGACGTCATTTTCGCCCGGCGATCGCCCACCTGAGAGTCCCCGAGATCAGCCCCTCGGGCAAAAATTACCGGGATCGCACATGAACACGGCCGAGCCCTTGGCCCGGTAAGCGGAGGCTGAAGCATGACCGCCTACACCGTAACGTCAGGCGCCGCGTCAGCCGGCATCACTCTCAACTCGGGCGACACGCTCACGGTTTTGGCAGGTGGCACCGCGGACGACATCGTGGTGGCCAACGGCGGCATCGAAATCGTCCTGACCGGTGGCGCCACGACCGGAACATTCGTGCGGCCCGGAGGCATCGTCCAGCTCCAGGGTGGCACCGCGCTCAGCACCACGGTCAGCGCTCTGGGCCAAATCCAGATATCGAACGGCGGTATCGGTTCCGACACGACCCTGGTACTCGGCGGCGTCGATGACGTGTTCGGCGGCGGCACCGCGATCTCCACCACCGTTCACGACAGCAGCGTGCAGATCGTGTGGAATGGTGGCACGGCTTCCGGCACCGACGTGCAGGGCGGCGGCTCGCTGATCCAGGTGCCGGGCGCCACCGTCGTCAACCCGACGTTCGAGGCTGGCGCCGCGGACATAACGTCAGGTGTCGCGGTGCTGATCGCGACCGGCGGCGTGGCCACGACGGCGCCGGGAATCACGGTGACCGATATGGTGGTCACCCCCGGGCTACCCGCTTTCGTGCTGCCCGGTGGCATCGTCTACAGCGCGGGCATCGCGGCCGGGGCCGAACTTGATGTCTGGTCCAACGGCGTCGCCGGCGCCGTGACGGTGTTTGGCAGCGGGGCACTCGGCGTCCATACCGGCGGCTCGGTCACCTCCTCGCTCATCATCGGTGACGGGCTGGAAGAGGTTTTTTCGGGCGGCTCCGTCGTATCGGCCGACGTGGCATCCGGCGGCCACCTGTTTCTCAATGGCGGGTCAGGCAATCTGCTGCTGGTCTCCGGCGCGGGCAGCGAAATCCTGATCGAATCGGGCGGCGTCGGCACGCAGATCACCGATCAGACCTCCGGCATCGTCGTCGTGGGGAATGGCGGCCAATCCATCTCCACCGAGGTATTTCCCGGCGCGCAACTGATCGTCAGCAGCGGCGGCGGCGCCGAGGTCAGCTATATCAATAGCGGCGCCGCCGCGTTCGCGTTCTCCGGTGGCCTGCTGTCGTCATTCTATATCAGCTCGGGCGGCAACGTGGTGCTGTCCGGCGGCGAGAGCGATTTCGCCACCATCGCCTTTGGCGGCACGGAAACCATCGGCTCTGGCGGCTCGGCCATCAACAGCCAAATTTACGGCGACCAGATCATCAGCGCCGGTGGCTCCTCCGAACAGGCGCTGGCGATCGGTTCGGGCAACATCTTCGTGTTTTCCGGCGGCCAGGCGAACTCGATCGAGGTAGTGGCGGGCGGCTACGCGGCGGTCAGTTCCGGCGGCGCTTTAGACGGCCTGACTCTGATCGGGGTCCCCCTGGTGGCCGCGACGATCAGCGGCGGTGGCACGCTGATCGCCCAGTCGGGGGCGACGATCAGCGGCGGG
>PLSZ01000638.1 GCA_003164305.1 Acetobacteraceae bacterium | reverse complement strand
CGGAAATGTGTGAATCTTGTAGGGCCAGGCCGGAGGATGACGATGAGGGGGCCGAGGATGATGGGAGAGGTGAACAACCTCCTCCCCGTTGCGTTATCCTGATGCCTATGTCAGGCCCTGGCATGACGGATGGGTGGCTGGCACGTCGTCCCTTGGGCCTGTTGCAATCACCCGGCGGGTTTCGCCAGCGCCGCCGTGATCGCCGCGCTCAGTTTCGTGCCGCCGGGCTCATCGCCGGAGCCGAATGTCCCGGCGATCTGTCCGTCGCGCCCAATCAGCACCTTGTTGAAGTTCCAGTTCGGCTCCCACGACGCCATTTGCCGCACCCATGCGTAAAACGGCGCGGCGGCCGGTCCTTTGACATGCGTGACGCCGGCGAGTGGGAAGTCGACCCCGTAATTCGTCTCGCAGAATGTCTTCACCGTTTGGTTGTCGGGGCTTTCCTGATTGAAGTCCTGGCTCGGCACGCCGATCACGGTCAGCCCATCGGCCGCGCGCGCTTCATGCAGTTTGCGTAGCCCTTCGTATTGATACGTATAGCCACAGAAGCTCGCGGTGTTCACCACCAGCAGCGCGTGGCCGCTGAACGCGCGAAACTCCAGAGTGCCGCCCTCGATCGCCGGGAAATTGAAATCCCAGGCCAGTTTTTCGTTCGTCGCCGCCATGAGAAAGCCTCCCGTCAACGTGATGAGCACGGACCGTCTGGATGTCGCCAGCGCCGTCATTTCGGCGAAGCACCATAATTCGCGACCAGATAGGCGATGATCTCATTGGCCGCGTCATCGTCGATCGGCGCGCCGAACGCCGCGCGCATTTTAGTCACCTCGGCCTTCCAGGTGTCCGGCGAAATAAACCGGGAATTCATCGGAATGTAAGACAGCGAGTGACAGGTCGAGCAGCCGCCCTCCACGACGTCCTTTCCGGGACCGGCCGCCAATGGGACGCGCTGCGCCATCGCCGGCATGGTCACGCAGCAGGCGAGCAGCAGAAGTCGGGCGATTCGCATCGTCATCACACTACCTTCACCGTCAGCCGTTGCGGCACGTTGTTGTGATAGCCCGCCGGGTTCGTTTTCCAGACATCGGACTGGGTTTCGCGGCTGATGCTGGTGGCCCGCGCGCGCAATTCCACCGTGCCGCGCGGCAACGGACCGGTATCCAAACGAAATGCCCGGAACGCATAAGGACTCAGATCGCGGTCGAGTAGCGCATCCTGCCAGCTCTTGCCGCCGTCGAGAGAGATTTCGACACGCAGGATGCCATGGCCCCGATCCCAGGCCACGCCGCGCACCGTGAAGCCGGAACGCTCGACTTCTTCACCGGCGATCGGCGTCGCGATCACCGAGTTCACCGTGATTTCGGTGATCGGCCATGTCGCGGAGTCCTCCTGCGTCGGAAACGATTTGCTGACGGGAAACATTCCGGCGGGCACCCGGTACGCTTTCTTCATCCAGAAATTGTCGATTGGCTTCGCACTGACGGTGATGTTCGTCAGGTGTTTCATCCAATATGTCGAGGTCCAGCCGGGCACCACGAGACGCACCGGATATCCGTTCCACAAAGGCAATGGACTGCCGTTCATCGACGTCGCGACGATCGTTTCGTCCGCGAGAGCCTTGCTCAAAGGAAGACTTTTGTGAAACGCCGGTGTCGCGTCGAGCACCGGGTGGTCGGCGCCGTTGATCCAGATCTCCACCGCTTCAGGCTTGATGCCGGCTCGGGTCAACACGTCGCGCAGCCTCGGTCCGTGCCAACTGGCGCATCCCATGGCGCCATAGCCCCATTCCACGCCGGGAACGTGCGGCTCGCACAAGCCGCGGCGATTGCCGGAACACTGGCACACCGCGATCACTTCGGTCTGCGGCAGATCGTTCAGATCCTGTTGCGTGTACGTGACACTCCGTTCCGCCGCGTCGCCATCGACTCGCAACTTCCACCCCTCCATCGCCTTCATGTCCGGCACGCCCGCCAGATGGTAGCGGACAAAGAACTGGTCGTTCGGCGTAATGTCGGTGCGGAAGGCCTGAATCGGCGTTTCCAGGTTGGGCGGGCGATCACTGAGCTGGATCAGCGGCTGCTTCTCCGGCGTTTGGACCAGGTGCGCTTCCGCCCTCGTGCCATCCGGAAGATCGGGACTGAGCCATGGCAGGGTGGCCGCTGTCGCTTCATGGCTCGCGAGAGCGCCGAGGCCTAACATTACATCCCGTCTACGCATTTCCGTCCCATTCCAAGGGTTTGGCGTACACTGCCATGCCGTGCACAATGTCCGCAATCGTCCCGCTAACATCCGTTCCCGAAAGGCTCGTGGCCATGGCAGATCATGTTTCGTTCCCTCGTCCACCGGTTCAGGGCCCGACGGCCTGGATCGGCGCGGAGCTCGCGCGGCGGCCGGAGGAGTGGACGTATCATCTGTCATCCACCGATCTGGCGGAAATCGCCGCGGCGACCCAGGCTTGCCAGGGCCGCGACATCGCTTCCATCACCCGCGCCGATTTTCCGTTGCCGACGTTCGGACCGGTGCTGGACCGGCTGCGCGACGAACTGGTCAATGGCCGCGGTTTCGTGCTGCTGCGCGGTCTGCCGGTGGAGGGACGGCCGATCGAGGAAAGCGCCACTTCCTATTGGGGGATTGGCGCTTATATCGGTTCCCCGCGCTCGCAGAACGCCAAAGGCCACGTGTTGGGACATGTGCGCGACCTGGGACTGGCGACCGCGGATCCGAATGTCCGCACCTATCAAACCATGGAACGGCAGCACTTCCACACCGATTCCTGTGACGTCGTCGGCCTGTTGTGCCTGAAGACCGCGAAATCGGGCGGACTGTCGTCATTGGTTTCATCCAATACCATCTATAACGTGATGGCTGAGCGGTACCCGGACCTCGTCTGGCGCTTGTTCCAACCGTTCGCGACCGATCGCCGCGGTGAAATCCCCGAGGGCAAGAAGCCGTGGTTCGATATGCCGTTGTTCAACGATCACGCGGGCTATTTATCGACGATGTACTCGCGGACCTATGTGCGCTCGTCGCAGCGGTTTCCCGAGGCGCGGCGACTGACCGACGAGGATATCGCGGCACTGGATTGCTTCGACTCGCTGGCTGAGGACAAGGAGTTGCGGCTGGATATGACCCTCAAACCGGGCGACATCCAGTTCGTGCATAACCATACGCTTCTGCATGACCGCACGAGCTTCGTCGATTGGCAGGAGCCGGAACGCAAGCGGCATTTGCTGCGGCTGTGGCTCGCGGTGCCGGGCGCGCGTCCGTTGCCGCCGGTTTACGCGGAACGCTATGGCAGTCTCCAGATCGGCGACCGCGGCGGGATCGTTTGCCCGGGGACGAAGTTGCACGCGCCGCTGGAGCCCGTGTGAGCGCACGGGGTGGATGACGTTCGGATCGTCCCATACGATCCGGCGTGGCCCGCTTTGTTCGTCGCCGAGGCGCGGCGGTTGCGTGAGGCGCTGGACCTGGATCTGGTGCTCGGCATCGAACATTTTGGTAGCACGGCGGTGCCCGGTCTGGCCGCCAAACCGATCATCGACATTCTGATCGCGGTCGGGTTATTGGCGCGGGCCAAGGCGGCCACAATCGAACCCATCATCGCGCTGGGTTATGTGTATTGGGCTGAAAATCCGAAGCGGGACCGGATGTTCTTCGTTAAAGGCATGCCGCCTTATGGTGAGCGGCGCACTCACCACATTCATATCACCGAGCCGGGCGGCGAGATGTGGCTACGCCGGTTGAAGTTTCGTGACTACCTAAGAACGAATGTCGATGAAGCGCGGCGCTACGAGGCGTTGAAGTACGAGTTGGCGGAGCGGTATCCGGACGACCGGGAGGCGTATACGGATGCGAAGACTGAGTATGTTGAGGAGATTTATCGACGGATGGGTGTGGTCGGCGGCGCGAGCGGCACCTGATCTCCGTCCCTCGTCATGGTCCGGTTCGACCGGGCCATTAATACCAGCCCGCTTAAACATTGACA
>PLSZ01000545.1 GCA_003164305.1 Acetobacteraceae bacterium | reverse complement strand
CAACCTGAAGCAATCACGCTCTAACCTCACCGACACCACGACCTCCTGCCCCAACCGCCCCAGAACCCCGATAAACCAGTCAATCGTGAAGCGGCTGAATTTCGCCTGCCGTATCCGGGAAAACTTGCTGTGCGATACACCGGTCAGAGCCTCCGCCTGACGCGTGGAAATTCCCTCATCGTCGAGAATCTTCATGATACGCGTGCCCAATAATGCCTTGGCCTGACGTACGTCCGCGTCGGCGTAACCAAAATCCCGGAACACGTTTCCGCTGCCGCGAACAACGTCGATTGGTTCATCGTTCATGGCATGTTCTCCTGCAATCGCCTCAGGCGCTCCCGCACCAGATCGATTTCCTGTTTCGGTGTCGCGATCCCGGACTTCGATTTCTTCTGGAACGCGGGAATTTCCCAAACGTCCGATCCAACTCGCGGTGCGTGGACCACGCGAAACGCGTCACCGCGATGCGAGTTCCAACACGCTCGGCCCAAGACCGACGAGAGGTTTGGCGATGGACGGGTATCCACCGGCCGCGACCGCGGTCAACGCATCGAGCAGGTCGTCGCGCGCGGCCGGAGGAAAATCCTCGAAGTCTTTCCGCGCTGCCTTGATCCACTGAATCGACCGCGTGTTTCCGTGCATTGGCAACGGAGCCAAATTTGCCACCACGGGTCAAGCCGTGGGGCTTCAGGCGCATATATAGGGTGACGCTGGCACAACGCGCTCCATCAACGCTTTATCAACCCCTTTCCCGCATCATCCCGACGTTCCCCCGACCGCGTTCCCGCGACCGGTCCCCTCGTTTGCCACAGGTCCTGAATGCGACTGAAAGTGTTTCGCGCCGCCGACATGAAAGCCGCGATGGCTCAGGTGCGGTGCGAACTGGGCGGGGAAGCATCGATTCTGAACACCAGACGGGTCGCGGGCGGCGTCGAAATCACCGCCGCGCTGGAACCGGAACCCGAGCCTCCCTCGCCGGACCCCGCGCAACTCGCGGCTCTGGCGTGGCACGGTGTCCCGCCGGATCTACATTTCGAGCTGGCCGCCGGCGACCTCGCCGACGCCATCGCGCGCGTTCTGCGCTTCACGTCGCTGTCGCTGGAGCCGCACGACCCGCCGGTCATGCTGACGGGCCCTCCCGGCGCCGGAAAAACCCTCACGACTGTTCGCCTGGCGACCCGCCTGGTGATGGGAGGCGCCGTTCCGATGGTCATCACCACGGATGGCAAGCGCGCAGGGGCAACCGAGCAACTCGCGGCGTTCACCCGTTTGCTGGGGATCCCGTTGGCGGTCGCCAACCAGCCGGTCAGCCTGGCCCGCGCGTTGGCGCAACGTCGGGACGGCACCCCGGTCCTCATCGACACCTTCGGCGCCGATCCCCGCGATCCTGGCCAGGCCGCGGAACTGACGGATCTGGCCGCCGCGTCCGGCGCTTACGTCGTGCTGGTGCTGCCCGCCGGCCTCGACCCCGGCGAAGCCGCCGATATCGCGCTCGCCCATGCCGAATGCGGCGCCGCCTCATTGATCGCGACCCGCCTCGACGTCGCCCACCGGATGGGAGGCATCGTCGCGGCCTCTGCCGCGGCGCTCCTGCCGCTGACCGAGGCGGGCATCGGTTGCGGCGCGGCGGACGGGCTCGTTCCTTTCACCCCCCTATTGCTCGCGGCCCGGCTCAGCCGCACCGGAAGTCAATCATGATCCAATCAGGCCTGATAAGATCAGGCGGGGCCACGTTCATGGCCATCGCGTCAGGCAAGGGGGGCGTGGGAAAGACATGGCTCTCGATCACCCTGGCTCATGCGATGATCCGCGTGGGCCGGCGGGTTCTGTTGCTGGACGCCGATCTCGGTCTCGCCAATGTCGATGTTCAACTGGGGCTGATGCCCGAGGTTGATCTGGGTTCGTTGATCTCTGGACGAACGAACGTGGCGGGGGCGGTGGCGCGGCATGAGCCGACCGGGCTCCACGTGCTGGCCGGACGGTCCGGATCGGGCGCGCTGTCCGGCCTGTCGGCGCAAAGCCTGGAGATGCTGCTGAACCAGTTGCGGGCCGAGACCACCGCGTACGACGTCGTCCTGCTGGACCTCAGCGCCGGCCTTGACCGGACGGTGCGCCGGCTCGCCGCGTGGACTGACCAGCTACTGGTTGTCGCGACCGATGAGCCGACGAGCCTGACCGACGCCTACGCCGTATTGAAGCTGCACGCGGCCGATAGCCCGGACGGAGACGCGCGGATCGTGGTAAACCAGGCGCGGTCCGCCGCCGAGGGGCAGCAGACTTACGCGACGTTGCGAAGGGCTTGCGAGACGTTTCTGCGCCGGGAACCGCCGCTGGCCGGGATCATCCGGCACGACCCCAGGGTGCGCGATGCGATCCGCCGCCAGACCCCGCTGCTGCTGCGGCATCCCAATTGCGTGGCGGCCCAGGATGTGGAGGCGTTGGCGACGGCGTGCCTGGTGGAGAATTCAGGGACGGATTGAACCCGAAGGCGTCCGTGCCTCGTGCGATGCCATCGGCGGATAACGGAGCGCGGCGTCGGCGTGCGCCTCGATCGGTTGGGCCAGTTGTTCACCGCGTAACGGCGGCGGGCGTTACTTGCTGGCTTTCTCGACCGCGGCGAAGTCGACCGCTGTCAGGAACTGCTTCAGGACGTCCTCCGGCAGACCTCTGCCCTCGACCCGCACCAGAACCCGATCGCCGACGAAGGTCGTGTAGGCTCCATCGTCTTTCATGTACAAAGTGCGCCGGCCGTTGACGATCTGGGTGCGAATACCGCTCATCGCGGCGATCCCGCTGGCCGCGATGCCTGACATCGCCTGCAACAACGGCGAGTCGACCAGGATCGAAACCGTCACGCTATCGCTGCCCTTATGGTATTTCCGCGACGCGCTGGTGCCGACGGCCGCCATGGCCATTCCAGCCGAGACCGTCTCCACGGTGTCCGCCGTCCAACCGGACGGCGGGGCCGGCAGTAACGCGCCGTACGCATCGGCCCGGTTCTGCCGGATCATGTTCAGCGCCGCCTCCAGCCCGGCGATCGCGGTCGGCATATCCTTGCGGCCGTACGCGTTTAATGCCTCGTTGATCTGGTCGGTGATATCGTCGGCCCATGCCGGCGACAGCGCGGCGGCGAGCGATATGGCCGTTGTCAGCACCCGGATGTTCATCAGTCACGATCCCTCATCATCGATGCCATTGTGGCATGGATCGCGCGCGAAAACAGCCGGGAATCATTTCAATTGGTCGGCGACTTTCGCCAGACCCGCGCTGGCGCAGGCCTCATCCTTCTCGCCGCCCGGCGCACCGCCGACGCCCACACCGCCGATCACATCGTTGCCCACTTTGATGGGCACGCCGCCGGCCAGCGCGAATACGCCGGTCAGGTCCTTCAACCCCGCCGCGCCCGGATTGGCGGTCAGCGCGGTGAACGCGGCACTGGTCATGCCGAACGTCGCCGCGGTGAACGCTTTTCGCCGCGAGGACTCGGCCGTGTGCGGGCCGGCCGTCGGATCCCGCACGAACGCCAGCAGATTGCCGCCGCGATCCACCACGGCGGCGGAGACTTTGTAGCCGCTCTTCTGACACTCGGCCAAAGCGCCCATTACCATCGCGTTGGCGGCCTCCGCGGAGAGCAGCTTGCTCTGCAGCACCGCCTGCGCGGACGCCTGACCCGCGCAGGCGAGGCCGGCGGCGAGCGCGGCGGCCGCGATACGACCCGCCCTCACCGCGCCACCGCCTGATACGCGGCGATGCCGGCGACATCGACGATCTGGCTGACCGAGGCGTCCATCGGCACGATCTGCACGGGCTTTTCCATTCCGATCAGCAACGGTCCGATTGTCGTTCCGCCGCCGAGATGGTGCATCAGCCGCGCCAGAATATGCGCCGAGTGCAATCCCGGCATCACCAGGACGTTGGCGTCGCCGGTCAGCCGGCAGAACGGATACAAAGCGCGGATCGAAGCCTCCAACGCCACGTCCGGGCTCATTTCGCCATCATACTCAAAATCCACCCTGCGCCCGTCGAGGATTTTCACCGCGTCGAGCATCGGCGCCACCCGGTCATGCGCCGGATCGCCGAACGTCGAATGCGACAGCAGGGCCACCCTCGGCTCGTGTCCCATCAACTTCGCCGCCGCCGCCGCGCCAACCACGATATCCGCCAATTGCTGCGCGTCCGGCCGGAAATGCACCATGGAATCAGCGAGAAAAATCGTCCGCCCATGCGGCCCCAGCATCAGCGTCAAACCGAACGCGATATGACCCGGCGCCGGCCCGATCGCCTGCCGCACATCCTCCAGACACACCGAGGTCGAGCGCGTCAGACCGGTGACCATCGCGTCGGCGGCGCCGGTCGCCACCATGCAGGCGGCGAAAACGTTGCGGTCCTGATTGACCATGCGCTGCACGTCGCGGCGCAACATACCCTTGCGCTGCAGCCGCTCATACAAGAAATCGACATATTTGGCGTTGTCGCCGGACAGCCGGGCGTTGTGGATCTCGATCCCGTCGGTCGGACCGAGCCCCAGCCCGGCGAGCGTGGTCAGCACGCGATCCTCGCGGCCGATCAGCACCGGCCGGCCGTACCCGGCATTGCGATAGGCCACGGCGGCGCGGACGACTTTCTCTTCCTCGCCCTCGGCGAACACGACCCGGCGCGGATTGGCCCGCACCTGTTCCATGATCGCATCCAAGGCGCCGGCCGTCGGATCGAGCCGGCCCGATAGATCGCGCGCGTAACGTTTCATGTCGATCAAAGGGCGCCGCGCGACGCCGGAATCGACCGCGGCGCGAGCCACGGCGGGCGGCACGCGGGTGATCAGGCGCGGATCGAACGCGTTCGGAATGATGTATTCCGGCCCGAACGTCAGCCGCCGTCCTGAGGACGCGGAATGTACCTCATCGGGAACGTCTTCCCGGGCCAGTTGCGCCAGTGCCTCGGCGGCGGCGATTTTCATCGCCTCGTTGATCGTGCTGGCGCGCACGTCCAAAGCGCCGCGGAAGATGTATGGGAACCCAAGAACGTTATTCACCTGATTGGGATAGTCGCTGCGGCCGGTGGCGATGATGGCGTCGGGACTGGCGGCGCGTGCTTCCTCCGGGGTGATTTCCGGGTCGGGATTGGCCATCGCGAAGATGATCGGACGGGCGGCCATCTGGCGCACCATGTCCTGCGTCACCGCGCCCTTTACCGACAGGCCGAACACGACATCGGCGCCTTCCAGAGCCTCAGTCAGCGTGCGCGCTTTGGTTTGCACCGCGTGGCCGGATTTCCACTGGTTCATGCCCTCGGCGCGGCCTTGATAAACCACGCCTTTGGTGTCGCAGAGGGTCACGTGCTCGGGCCGCATGCCCATGGCTTTCAGCAGTTCCACACAGGCGATCGCGGCGGCGCCGGCGCCGTTCACCACCAGTTTCGTATCGCGCAGATCGCGGTTGGTCAGGTGGCACGCGTTGATCAGACCCGCCGCGGCGACGATGGCGGTGCCGTGCTGGTCNNCCGGGATGTCCATCAGTTCGCGCAGTCGCTGCTCGATGACGAAACATTCCGGCGCCTTGATGTCTTCAAGGTTGATGCCGCCAAAGCCGCGCAGGAACTTCACCGCGTTGACGAATTCGTCGACGTCCTCGGTGCCGATTTCCAGGTCGATGCCGTCGATGTCGGCGAAGCGCTTGAACAGCGCGATCTTGCCTTCCATCACGGGCTTCGAGGCGATCGCACCGAGATTGCCCAGTCCGAGGACGGCGGTGCCGTTGGAGATGACCGCGACCATGTTGCCCTTGGCGGTGTAGTCGTACGCCAGCGACTCGTCGCGCGCGATGTGCAGGCAGGGTTCGGCGACGCCGGGCGAATAGGCCAGCGATAGGTCCCGCGCCGTCACGATTGGCTTCGTAACCCGGATTTCCAGCTTTCCTGGGCGGCCGCTGGCGTGCATGGCGAGGGCCTCCTCGGCCGAGACATGCGCTGTCCTGGTGTCGATGCCGCCGTCGGCCATGGTACGTCTCCTCGGAATTTCTTGGACCCATGATCATGGGCGAGGATGCTTCGGGCTGGAAGTCCCCTCTCCGGAGGGAGGAGGCGCGTTCTTATTTCGGGCCCGCCCCCTCGACGCGTCCGGCGGAACGCTTAAATCTACGCCCCGAGGAGTCTCCCGATGTCCCAGGCCCTGTTGATCCCGCCGCCCGTACTGTTCATGCCCCAGAAGCAGCCGGCGAAACCGCTGACCAAACGCTTCAAGGTGGTGTCCGAGTACGAGCCCGCCGGCGACCAGCCGACCGCGATCACCGAACTGGTGCGCGGCATCGCGGCCGACGACCGCGACCAGGTGCTGTTGGGGGTCACCGGCTCCGGCAAGACGTTCA
>PLSZ01000245.1 GCA_003164305.1 Acetobacteraceae bacterium | reverse complement strand
GCTTGGTGCCGACGAACAGCACGCGGCCTCCGGCGGCGGTCACGTCGCGCACGGCGCGCAGCGCGCGATCCAGCATCGGAACGGTTTGCTGCAGGTCGATGATGTGGACCTGATTGCGCACCCCATAGAGGTACTGCGCCATCCGCGGGTTCCAGCGCCGCGTGTGGTGGCCAAAGTGAACGCCAGCTTCCAAAAGCTGACGCATCGTGAAATCGGGCATCGCCATGAGCGATTGTTCCTTTCGAGTGTCGTCCGGTTGAGCCTCCGCGGGGNNGCTCGGGAAAGGCGCCCCGCGTGTGAATTACCGCCCCCTCCTGGTGGCCCAGAGTGGTTCGGCGCGCGGGGATATGGGGGAATTGGGCCGGAAAGGCAAGAGTGTTGGGTCGATGAGCAGGGGATCGGGCGCCTCAGGCTTTACATCGCCGCGTGACAGGCGCACCTGCCCCCCAACGATAAGGGGAGCACGCCCATCATGCCGATGACCATCGCGGAAAAGATCCTCGCCCGAGCGTCCGGGTTGGACACGATGCGGCCCGGCGACCTGGCGGTCGTCGATGTCGAAACCGCGGTGCTGATGGACATGACGTTCCTGCCCGAAGGCTGGCGCGAGGTGCTGCACCTGCATGACCCGTCGAAGGTCGTCATCGTGTTCGATCATCTGGTCCCCGCCCCCACGATCCAGGCCGCGACCGCGCACAGCACGGGACGGCGCTTCGCGGCTCAGTTCGGCATCGAACGGCTGCACGATGTCGGCCTGGATCAGGGCATCGCCCATGCCGTCGTGGCCGATCGAGGCTATGCCATTCCCGGCACCGTCCTCGTCAACGGCGACTCGCACACCTGCGCCGCGGGAGCGTTCAACTGCGCCGCCCGAGGCGTTGGTGGCCCAGACATGCTGTACGCGATCACCATGGGCAAAGCGTGGTTCCGCGTTGGCGAAACGATCCGCTACGACTTCGCCGGATCGTTACGCCCCGGCGTGTCCGCGAAAGACATTTTTCTCCATATCGCGGGGACTTACGGCGCCCACGTCAACCAGAATGTCGAGTATGGCGGCCCAGGAATGGGAAGTTTAAGCATGAACGGGAGGCGGACACTGGCGACGATGGGAGCCGAACTGTCCGCGGAATTCACGATATTCGAGCCGGACGATGTGCTGGCGGATTACATGCGCCAGGTCAACCCGTCCGCCGTCACGTTTCCAACCCTGCCCGATCCCGGCTGTGTTTATCGCGACCGCCGCGCGATCGACCTCGCCACGTTGGAGCCTTTGGTCGCGCTGCCGGACGCGGTCGTCAACAACTCCGTCCCCGTGGGTCAGGTCGAGGGCCAGCATATCGATCAGGCGTTCGTCGGCTCCTGCGCGAACGGCACGCTGGACGATCTGGCGGTGGTCGCGCACGTGGTGAAGGGGCAGCGTGTCGCCAAGGGAACGCGGCTGATCGTGACGCCCGGCACGCAGACCATTTATCTCGCCGCGTTGAAGGCGGGGTATGTGGAAACGATCACCGCGGCGGGAGGCATCGTCACACCCGCCACCTGCGGCGCCTGCATCGGGGCGCATCTCGGCACCGTGGGCCCGGACGAAATCTGCATCACCGCCAGCACGCGCAACTTCAAAGGCCGCATGGGTGATCCCTCGGCGCGGATCTACATGGGTTCCCCGGCGACCTGCGCCGCCTCGGCTCTGGCCGGCGTCATCACCCATCCGGGCGCTTTCTTCGCGGGAGACCGGACATGAGCGGGTCGAATGTACTTGGCGGCAAGGTGTGGAAATTCGGCGACGACATCAACACCGATCTGATGCTGCCCGGACCCTGGCTGTTCCGCTCCGCCGAGGAGCAGGCCAAAGCCGTGTTCATCAACAACCGCCCCGAGTTCCTGCGCGACATGCGCAAGGGCGATGTGATCATCGGCGGATTTAATTACGGCATGGGATCGTCCCGGCCGGCCGCGCGATCGTTGCGCAACGCCGGCGTCGGATTCCTGCTGGCCGAGGCGTTGAACGGATTGTTCTTCCGCAACTGCGTCAACTTCGGCTTCCGCGCCTTCGAGTGTCCCGGCGTCAGCAAAGCCTTCGAAGAAGGCGACCGCGCGGAATTGTCCATCGACGACTGGACCACGACCAACCCGCGCACCGGTCAGACCCTGGCCGTCACGCCCATTCCGCCGATGTTGCTGGAAATGATGTTGGGTGGTGGCGTGCTGCCGATGCTGGAGGCGAAGGGGATGATCGCCCGTAGACAAATGGAACAAGCGGTGGGAAGATCAGGTTTCCAAACAAAATAAGGTCGTCCAAATGACAGATGAATCGGAACCAAGTACGGACACTTGCATTTTTATGCTTGGCAGGCAGTGGAGTTGCCAATATTTTAGAAGAGTTCGGTGTTAATCTCGGGACCAAGCTTACTACTCGCATGATTATGCAAATATCTGGCGCTACCCTCACGAAAATCAATCAGGCTGTGGGCTTTAGGCTTGTTACAAAAGCAGGAACGACTGGACTCGTGAATCTCAGCAAGGTGGTGCCTTTTATTGGGGGAATTGTTGGCGGTGGGTTCGACGCGTTCGTTACTCGTGGTATCGGCGCTGTTGCAAAGAATGTGTTCCAACTCGTTGAAGGAGACGAAAACGGGCCGACTGTAACGGACACAAGTATAGTTCCGAGTACCTCTTGACTTCGAATTATTCTGAATGTAACAGTTACGAAACTCAGGATCTCAGCGTCCCTTCCACACCGGTTTCCGCTTCTCGACGTATGCCTTCACGCCCTCCACCCGATCCTCGCTGGTGTAAGGACTGACCCCTTCATTCAACCGCAACGCCAGCGATACCGGCACGCCGTTCGCACGCACCGCCGTCTCCTTCATCCGCCGGATCGTCACGGGAGCGTTCTCACAGATCGCCTCCGCCATCCGCAGCGCCTCCGCCAGCGCCTCCCCGCGCGGCACCACGCGATTGACCATGCCGTAACGGCGAGCTTCCTCCATGCCGATATATTCGCCCAGATACAGCATCTCGAACGCGATCCCCGGAGGCACCATGCGCGGCAGCATCACATTGGCGAAATGCGCGCCCTTGCCACGCTTCGCCTCCGGCAGCCCCATCTGAACATGCTCGGCCGCGACACGGATATCGCACGCCAGAGCCAACTCGCAGCCACCCGCGACGGCGGCGCCGTTCAACGCGGCGATGGTGGGTTTCACGGTTTCGAAAACCACTTCGAAGATGTAACGTTGCACCCGCGCGAGTAACGGCTGAAACACCGCTCCGGCCGCGTCGGCCTCGGCGCGTGCCTTCAGATCGGCCCCCGCGCAGAACGCCCGGTCGCCAACCGCGGTCAGCACGATCGCCCGCACCTCCGGATCGGCGCCGCCATCGACGAACGCGTCAATCAGTGCCTCGGTCAGTTCCGGCGACATAGCGTTTGAGCGTTCCGGCCGGTTGATGGTCAAAATCCGAATATGGCCGCGGGTTTCACGCAACAAAATGCCGTCGGTCATGGTCTGTCGTCCTCGATTGTTGACCAACCATAGGCCGCCGCGCGAGACAGGACCAAACCTGCCCGGAGCCCACCCCATGCCCACCACCAAAGACGCGCTCGACGCCTTGTTNNGGCGGCGTCTACGGCATCAGCCGCCGCCTGAAAGAGGTCAACGGCATTCCCTGTTTCTCCGACCTGGCCGCGATCCCCGAGCCGGTCGATGTCGCCTTCCTCGCCGTCCCCGCCGAGGCCGCGGTCCAGGCCGTCCGCGACTGCGCCCGCGCCGGATTGAAAGCCGCGATCGTTGGGTCCGCCGGATACGCCGAAAGCCTCGACGCCGGCGGCGAAGCACGCCAGCGCGAATTGCAGGCGGTCGCCGAGGCGGAAGGCATCCGCATCGTCGGCCCCAACTGTAACGGTATCTACAACGCGCATCATCCGGTTTCGATCGGCTTCAACACGTCGCACGCGAAACGGCAGAAGCCCGGTGGCGTCTCGATCTTTTCGCACAGCGGGGCGTTGTTCGACGCCATGGCCGGTCGTCTGGCGATGGTCGGCGAGGGACTGTCGCTGTTCGCCTCGGCCGGCAACGAGGCCGACCTGTCGGTGCTCGACTACATGGAATACGCCATCACGCACGCGCCCACGAAAGTCATCGCGCTGCTGATCGACAGCCTTCAGGACGGTCCGCGGTTCCGTGCGCTGGCGTTACAGGCGCGTGCCGCCGGCAAGCCGGTCGTCGCGTTGAAAATCGGTGGCTCCGAGGCTGGCGCCGCCGCCGCCATCGCGCATTCGTCCCGCCTCGCGGGCGACGCCGCGTCGTACCGCGCGCTGTTCGAGGCCAGCGGCGTGGCGGTGGTTTCGACTCTGGAAGGTTTCATGACCGCCAGTGCTCTGCTGGCGCGTTACGGATTCCGGCCCGGTGCTCTGGGCGCGATGTCCACCTCCGGCGCCGGCGCGTCGTTGATCGCCGACCGCGCCGAGGCCTTGGGCGTTCCCCTTGCCCCCCTGACCGAGCAAACCCGCGCCGCCATCGATTCGCACAAGATGTTCTCCCGCATCGGCAACCCGCTTGACCTCGGGATTTTTGGCGGCATGCGCCGCTCCGGCGAGGTGCCCGCGCTGTTGATGGGCGATCCCGGCGTGTCGGTCGTGTTCGGCCTGCTGCATTCGATGAATCCGTGGCAGGGCGACCCCTACCGCGCCGCGCTGAACCAGGCGCGCGAGAAAACCGGCAGGCCCGTGCTGATCGTCTCTCCCGGCGGCCTGCCGGACGCGGAACGGGCCACTTACGAAACCATGGGCATGGATGTCTTCACCGAAATGGACATCGTGCTGGAGGGCATCGGCGCGCTGCTGACACCCCTGCCCTCCCCGGTTCCGGTGCTTGCCCCCGCCGCGGGCCCACATTTGCCGCCGCGGCAATTGACCGAACCGGAAAGCCTCGAACTGCTCAGCACGTTTGGCGTTCCGACCGTCCCGACCGTCTTCTGCGAAAGCGCCACGGCGGCGCGGGCGGCGGCGGACCGATTGGGCTATCCGGTCGTGCTGAAAGGCGTGGCCGATGGGGTCGCGCACAAGAGCGATCTTGGCCTGGTGCATGTCGGACTGCGTGATGAAGACGCCGTCACGCGGGCGTTCGCGGCGACGGGATGCGATACGGTGGTGGTTCAGGCGATGATCCGCGGCGAGCTGGAAGCCATCGCCGGCGTCACCCGCGCCGACGGTGTCGGACTGATGTTGCTCGCCGGTCTTGGCGGCATCCACGCCGAGGCTTTTCGAAATGTCACCATGTGGCCAATCCCCGTCAGCCGTGAAACGATCGAGCAAGGGCTGCGTGGGAGTGCCCTCGGCCGCGTATTGCATGGGCCACGGTGGAAACATCCAAACACAGCCTCGGCGTTCGTCGATGTGTTGCTGGGATTGCAAGCCGCTGCCGTTGCTCTGGGCGAACGGCTGCACGCGATCGATGTCAATCCGGTCATCCTCGGCGAGCATGGCGCCGTCGCGGTCGATGCGCTGGTGATTCCGGTGTCATGACAGAACGTTTCGCCGTCACTTATCATGTGCGAAGCGATGCCGCGTCGATCGAGGCGCGAGCCCAGGGAATCGCGGTTGAACAGAGCGTGGAGATGCCGCTGGCGGGGGTGGATGAGCCGTCCGTGCTGTCAGACATCGTCGGCCGCGTCGAGCAGATCGACGATCTTGGAGATGGCACGTTCTCTGTCCGCATCGAGCTCGCGCTGGCCACCATTGGCGACGATCCCGGGCAGTTCCTGAACATGCTGTTCGGCAATACGTCGCTGCACCACGACGTGATCCTGCGCGACGCGGTCATTCCGGAGCGGTTTCGACCACGCATCGGTGGCACGCCGGAGTTGCGCCGCCGTCTGGGCGTCGAGCGCCGCGCCTTCACGGGTTCCGCATTGAAACCGCAAGGCCTGACCTCCGCGCGCCTGGCCGATCTGGCGCGGCGTTTCGCGGCCGGCGGGCTGGATTTCATCAAGGACGATCACGGTCTGGCGGATCAGGCGTACAGTCCGTTCGCGGAACGAGTGCCGCTGATCGCCAAAGCGGTTTCCGGTCACGCGGTCCGCTACATCCCCAGCCTGACCGGCGACCTGGACCAACTGCGCGCGCGCGCCGCGATCGCGATCAATTGCGGACTGGACTGCATGATGGTCGCGCCAATGATCTCCGGTTTCGCCAACATCCTGACCCTGACCCGCGCCTTTCCCCAGGTGACGTTTTTCGCGCATCCGTCCATGGGCGGCGCCGCCCGAATCGCCCCCGAGCTGCTGATCGGACGTTTATTCCCGGCCCTGGGCTGCGGCGCGGTGATCTTCCCGACTTATGGCGGCCGCTTCGGCTATTCTCAGGCGACCTGCCGGGAGCTAGTCGCCAACG
>PLSZ01000255.1 GCA_003164305.1 Acetobacteraceae bacterium | reverse complement strand
CCCGAGGATGACGGGAAGAGGCGGTCATTGTCCTCCACGGCGGGCTTATCTTGATGCCTATGGGTCTCGGCCCTGCCGTCGGACAGCGCGCGTGCTTCGACGGATCATCGGGTCGAGCCCGATGATGACGGCGGAAGGGCGATGATGACGGCGGCAGGGCGGTAAGAGGCGGGTGGCCCGGCCCCTGTATCTCACGCCGCATCGTGAAAGATCAGGCCCAGGGTTTGGCGGTCGCCGGAGCGGACGCGGCTGACACCGTGGCGCATGGTCAGGCGACAGGGACCTTTCGTTCCGCGCCCGGGACGGTGATGCACCGGAAAGATCGCGGCGTCGCCTTGCGTCAGCGGAACGATCTCAGCGCGGGATTGCGCGCGCGGGCGTTGCTCGACCAGAAGAAATTCACCGCCGGTGAAGTCGCGGCCGGGCTCGCTCAGCAAAATCACAGCCTGCAACGGAAACACCAGATCGCCGTAAAGATCCTGATGCAGGCAGTTGAAATCGTCAGCGCCGTAGCGCAGCATCAGAGGCGTCGGCCTCGTCTGTCCCGCCGCGTGGCACTCGTCAAGGAATTCCGGCAGCGTGGGCGGAAACCGCGTGGGCTCCCCCAAAGTCCGGCGCCACGCGTTGGCGATCTCGGCAAGCGGCGGATACAGCGTCTCCCGCAGCCGCGCGACCGGCTCCGGCAGAGGGTAGCTGAAGTAGCGATATTCGCCTCGGCCATAAGCGTGTTGCTGCATGATGATGCGTTTGCGGAAGCGCTGATCGTCATCCCAGAGCGCTGCCACCTCCCGGCATGCTTCCGCGTCCAGCACATGCCGCACCGCGTAGCCCTGGGCGTCGATGTCCGTGTTCAGGTTCTGGTTCATGCCGGCATTCTGCCTCGCGGCGGACTGACGCGCATCCCGGTTCTTGCGGCCGGTCCCATCTGACTCACGTCGCCGTCAGCAGCGACCGCAGGTGATGCACCAGCGGATTGCGCGCGCTGACGGGCAATTCCGACTGTCCCTCGGCCCCCAGGGGCGCCATGTGACGATGCCGCCAGCCGCGTGCGTCGAAACATGGGGAGGGATCGATGTCCCGCATCGCGCCGCTCAGCAGATAATGTGAGAACGGATCGACCTCCGGAGGGATTTCCGCACCGTGCCTCGCTACATACCAGTCCACGTCGAACAGCGGGTTTGGACTGACCGTGCGGCCCCGGCGATGGCGCGTGTAGTGACTGAGGGCCAATTGCCCGGGCGGAACGACATACTCGGACCGATACCAGGACGGATCGAACCAGGGCACCGGACGCCGGTTCGCGGCCTCGCCTTCCAGAATATAGTGGACCAGCGGATTGATCCCCAGACGGGTGATCGCGGGATTGGTCTCCGTATACCAGTCCGGATCGAAAGCGGTGCTCGGCCGCAGTCCGCGCCACCATCCGAAACGGATATAGTGGAGCACCGGATCGAGTTCCGCCTCGAACCGGTCGGCCGGGTTGATCAGAAAATAATGCGCGTCGATCAGACCGGCGCCCTGAATGACGGGGAGGTCGGGCAACAATTCCCGCTCGGGCGTTTCCATCTCGGACAAATAGTGATCGAACGGATCGATCCCGACCGCGATATCCTCTCGCCAGGGCGACATCGGCGGCACCAGATACAGCGCGGCACTGGGAAGAAAGCGGCCGGTCGCGCGATGGGTCAGGAAATGTTCAAGCGCGCATCGGTCGGGCGGGACCTGATACACCGCGCGATACCAGGCGGGATTGAACCAGGGCGAGGGATAGCGGCCCTCGGCCTCGCCATAACGCAAATAATGCGCCAGCGGGTCGATCCCAACGCGGACAACGTCGGGATTGCGCGCGTTGTACCACGCGCGATCAAACCAGCGGCCGGCGTGCGACAGGACCTCCGCGTCGATCACCGCGCGATCAGTTCACGGCGACGGTCTGCCGCAATTCGGCGGTCAGTGCCTCGCTGACTCTGTTCAGGACAGGATCCCACTCGCCGGGTTTCGCCTGGCGGAACAACCGGGCGGAGGGGTACCACGGGGTATCCTCCCGCTCCAGTTGCCAGCGCCAGTCGGCGGCTTTGGGGATCATGATCCACACCGGCTTGCCCATCGCGCCGGCCAGGTGGCCCATCGACGTATCGACCGTGATGACCAAATCGAGGTTTTCCATCAGCGCGGCGGTTTCGCCGAAGTCGGTCAGGTCGTTCGACAGGTCGGTCATGCCGTTGAACGCCTTGATGTTCTCCAGGTCGGCGGCGGGCATCGGCTTCTGCAACGAAACGAACGCGGCGGGTCCGCACTCGGTCAGCCGCAGCAGCCGGGCCAGCCGCACCGAGCGGCGGCGGTCGTTGGGATGCGTCGGCCGGCCGGTCCAGGCGAGCCCGATCCGCTTCAGGCCGCGCGGCAGGCTGGCGTCCAGCTTTTCCTTCCAGAACGCCGCCCGCGCGGGGTCGGCGAACAGATAGGGCACCTTGGCGGGAATGCTGTCCGGTGTGGTGCCGAAGATGTGCGGCAGGCTGGACAGGCGGCAATGCACCGCGTGGCCAGGCACGTCGTTCCAACGGTGGCAATACTGCGCCACGCCGGGGATTTTCGACAGCAGCGGGCCCATCTCGGCGCTGCAGCCCAGTATGACGTCCTGCACGCGCTCGGCGGCCATGCCGATGTAGCGGGCGAACTGGATGGTGTCGCCATAGCCCTGATCGCCGACCAGCAGCAGCCGCCCGGTCGGGATGCGCATGCCGTTCCAGTGCGCCGAGGTCATCGGCGGCATGGTCGCTTTGCCGGCCTCGGTCAGGTTGCGCCACTCGTATTCGTCCCAGCCGGGCTTGAAGTCGCGTTGCGCCAGCAGGATCTGCGCCATCGCCAGATGCCCGTCGGCGTGGTCGTGCTTCAGGCCCAGGGCGCGCAGCAGGCAGGCGGTGGCGCGTTCGCGGTCGTCCACATCGACGAACACCAGCGACATGTTGACCAGATGGTCGGCGTTGTTCGGATCGAGCCGGATCGACTCCTGGCCGGCGGCAACCGCCTCATCCATCCGGTAGGTGTTGCGGCACATCGAACTCAAATGCGCGTACCAACTGGGGATGCCGGGCCGTAGGGAGATCGCCTTGCGCATCAGTTCGACGCCGCGGTCGAGGTCGTTCTTCATCGCCATGACGATGCCCAACAGCGCGAGCGCGGCCGGGTAGTCGGGGGTGGCGGCGAGCACGTCCTCGCAGATCCCGCTTGCCTCGCTCAGACGTTTCGCCTGCGCGGCGGCCTGGGCTCGGGCGAGGGCCTGATCCGGGGTTTCCCCGGCGGGCTGGGCCGCGGGTGGCGCGGCGGCGGGTTGGCCGGGCGTGGTTTGCCCCGCCGCGGGCGTCGGTTGCGTGGCCGCCTGCACCGATTGTGACGCGGGCGGCGTGGCTGATGGCGCGCCGGCGGTTTGCTGGGGCGCGCTGCCTTGTGTGGTGCTCATGCTCATGGGCGGCAAAATGCCCGCCGGACGAGGCATCCGCAAGCGGGGAATGGGTGACGGTGGTGACGGTTGCCGGCAGCGAGGCATCGACCGTGCCGGCGGTCGCTCTACCTCAGTGGACCGATACGTTCAGGCAGGACGTGACACGGATCGACGAAACACCGCATGATATACGATCGACCGCATTCAATCGGACGCCGTGCGTGATCCGGGATCGGCTTTTCGCCGGGAACAATTTGTCGTCCCGTGGTCTTGTGCCCTGGGCTTTGACGCCACTCGCCTTGTCGTGCGGGTCAGATCAGGCAATGTCACCGTCGGCCAGGGTTTGAACTGACCTCACCAGGGAACGACGGGCGGGGATGTTTTGGCCGCCGAGCGGATCACCGTGTCGTTGGACTGATATTGGTACCAGTCCTTGCCCGGGTTCTCCGCCTGGGACGTGCCGTCCGACGCGACGGGATAAGCACTTGCGATCATCAGATAATTCGCGGTTGTCTTGCGCAGGCAGACGACGACATACTCGGCGTCGACCTTATTCATGGTCGCGGTGCCGCCCGTGTTCGAGCGGTTGAACTGTTTGGTGCTGCCCATCGTGGCGACGGCGGTGCGCGAATAAAGGTCGATCCCGTCGGCCTGGCCCATCAGGGTGGTCAATGCCTGTGTGCCGATGTCGGTGTTGAGCGCCGCTGTGATCGCCTCGACAGAGGAGAGCGGCGAATCGAACATCGAATGATTCGCGCGCTTCTTGTACGTGGATTTCAAATGAGCGTCGGTGTCCGACGTGGAGCCGAGGGCCGTTCCTGTCGAGTCGGTGCGTTGGGCGGTCCAGAAATCCTCGCTTTTCATGTGAGCGTCGGCATGCGAGGCGGCTTTGCTGGCGTCACCCAGAATCTCGGTGATCACCGCCGCGCTGAGGGTTTTTTTACCCGAGGCGGCTATCGCGTCCGGCAACGTGTAGGCGAATGGCATGGCTGCGTTCCTCTTCCCCGACATTTCCCATTTGCCACGATTGAGTGAACGATAATGATGAATTTGTAAATACTGAAGACCCACGATCACGCCGTTAAGCCTCGTGCCGGCGGCTCGCTCCCGTCGCGTTTGTCTTCCGTTAAGTCACGTTCAACTCAGCGATGACACGTGTTACCGTCGATGCACCGACGTTATCTCGAGCATCCCCCCTTACCGCCGCCGCCGCGCCCCCTTGACCCACGTCAATGCCCCACCTGGCAAGCACCGCCAGGTTTGCTACGACGCGCCCAGGGTGTAATCGCACCCGGCAAGCGCCCGGTCTGACGGCAACGATGTCCAGGGAGGACACGACGAATGACAACCTACCAAGCGACCCGCCGCCACATCATCGGTGGGGCGGCCAGTATCGCGGCGCTCGGCGCCGGTCTCATACCGCGCAACGCCCGCGCGGCCGCGGCGCCTCCGTTGCCCACATCCCCGGTCACCCTCAACGTCGTGGACGTCGGCGGCCAGTTGCAACTGACCCAGGGCGCTATGCAGGCCTACGTCGCTGCCAACCCCAAACTGGTCTCCAAAATCTCCTACTCGCAGGCTCCGGCGCCGGAGCTTCCGGGCAAAATCAAAGCCCAGCAGGACGCGGGCCGGGTGGACATCGATCTGGTGCTGACTGGCACCGACGGGCTCTCGGCCGGTATCGACCAGAAGCTCTGGGTTCCGCTGGTTTCCGATTACGCCGCCGCGCTGCCGGACCTCAAAAGCATCTATCTTCCGGGTGCGCTGAAGATGCAGGGCCTGGCGCAGGATCAGGCGGTCTGCGTGGTGTTCTGCCCG
>PLSZ01000330.1 GCA_003164305.1 Acetobacteraceae bacterium | reverse complement strand
GCGCCACTGGCGGTGTTCCTGTCATCCGACGCGGCGAAGGGCGTGACCGGTCAGGTATTCGGAACCCGAATGCACGAGATCTATCTGTTCAGTTCCCCACGGCCGATCCGCATCGTGCACAATGCCGAGGGCTGGACACCGGAATCCATCGCCGTGATCGCCGCGCCTGCGCTGGCCAGCGGCTTCATGCCGTTGGATACGTCGGAAACTCTGTTCAATTGGGATCCGATTTGAATGGCCTGAATCCTTGTATTTCAGGCCTCGGTGATCCGTTTGTCGCGGATCGCGCGGTTCGTGGGATCGGTGGGATGGATCGCGACGATGTTGAGTTCCGCCCGGAAACGGCGATAACCATATCTGTCGAGGTATTTATCCAACGCCTCCGCATCCGTTTTGATATTCTCCACGACGAGGATGGGATGGTGGAGATCGATGGTCTTTCTGGCGCCTTCCATTACCTCCATCTCCATGCCTTCGACGTCCACCTTCATGAGGTCCGATCGCGCAAGCGTCAACGAGTCGATCGAGACCGCCGTTACGGTCGTCATATGCTCGTCACGATAGTCGACCGGCTGGCCAATTTCCTCATTGCCTTCCCGGGGCCTCAGTTCCAGGCTGCCAAACGACGCCGGCGCCATATAATTCGGCACCGGGATACGCATCACGCCGCATTGGCTTGTCACCGCCGCCCACACGGCACGCGCATTGAAACAGTTGTTGACCGAAATGTTCCCGGCCAGGTGCGTAACAGACGCGCTCCTGCGCCTCAAACGCCAGGACATCGCCCCAATTGCTCATGTGGCGCGCCCATTCGACGGTAAAGACGCCGATATTCGCACCGATATCCAGAATTTTTACCCCGTCGCCGAAATGGGCCCGCCGCGCGTTCAACAAGGCCACCACGACCTCTGCCTCATCGGAGTCGTAGCTGGATTCCGTCAACAGTCTGTGTCCAACCCCATATCCCTGATTCGAAGCCGTCATGCGGTAGTCGTTTCTGTTGACAATCATCGTGCCATGATTCGTTGAAACCAAAACGAACGCTATCGGGCGCCGCGGAAAAGACATCTCGGGTTTCTCCAGCAACGGCAGGGCGACCGCATCGTGACCCTTCAGTAATCACGACCATTAGTCCATCGTCCGCCGGCTACGTCAACCGCGCCGTCACCGCGGGCAGACCCGCGAATTCCACCGTCACATGTGCCGGTCCATCCAACCAGGTCGGGGGCGTCACCGACCCCAGCATGACGCATTGACCGGCGCGCAGTCCGCCGAAGGCGGCGGCGACGGGCGAGCTCGCCAGATACGCGAGGCAGGTAAGCGGATGGCCCATCAGGTCGCCGGTGACGCCGGCATCGCGTTCGACGCCGTCGATCAGCATCCGGCCGCGCAGCGCGCCGATGTCCAGCGCGCGCCAGTCGATATCGCCTTGCTCACCCAATACGGCACCGACATGATAGACCTGATCCGCGATCAGCGTGGGCGTGCCCAACGTCTTAAGGTCGTCGTAGCGGTTTTCGACGATCTCGATGCCGGCGACGAACTCGCCCACCGCGCCGGCGACCGTTTCCTTGGTGTATGAACCGGGCGGCAGGTCATGGGCGAGGCGAACCGCGACCTCACACTCCACGCCGGGTTTGATGCAATCGGCGAAACGCACCGACCCATCGCCACGAAATACCGCTTGCATGAAGCCGGCGGCGGGTCCGCTGAGGCCGAGGTATTCCTGCATTCGTTTGCCGGTCGCACCGATCTTGAAGCCGGCGCAGGGCACGGCGCCGGCCAAGCGGGCCAGAGCGAATTGCGCGGCGGCCCCCTCGGCTTCGGTGCGCGGGGCGATCCCGGCCGGCAGCGGCAGCACCAGGCGCCGTTCCAGACGCGCCTGACGCAAAGCCGCGGCGGCCGGTTCGGGATCGTAACTCACGCGGTTCGCTTCAGTTCATACAGCGCGACGGCGGCGGCGGCGGAGACGTTCAGGCTCTCGACCGCGCCCTTGATCGAAAGTCCGGCGATTTCGTCGCAGGTGTCGCGAGTCAGCCGGCGCAATCCGTCGCCCTCGGCGCCGAGCACCAGCGCCACCCGGCGGCCGGCGAAGAACGGGCCGGACAGCGGCTTGCCGGAGGCATCCAGTCCGACACACCAGACATTAGCGGCCTTCAGCGCGATCAGCGTGCGGGCGATGTTGACCGCGCGCAACAATGGCATGGTTTCCAGCGCGCCCGACGCGGCCTTGGCCAGCGAGCCGGTTTCCTCGGGCGCGTTGCGGTCCTGGGTGATCACGGCGGCGACCCCGAAGGCGGCGGCCGAGCGCATGATGGCGCCGATATTGCGCGGGTCGGTGACCTGATCCAACACGACGATGGGCCCGCTGCGTTCCAGGATCGAGGCGAGGCTTGGTTGCGCCAGCGGATCGGCGAGCAAAGCGGCGCCCTGGTGCACGATGTCGCGGCCCAGAAGCTGATCGATGCGCGCGCGGTCGGTGCGCTCGGGTTGCAAGGGCCAGGGCGGCGCCAGCATTTGCGTCAGGGCGGCTTCGGCTTCCTCGGTCAGGATGAGGCGGCGCAGGCGGCGTTGGGGGTTGGCCAGAGCGGCGGCGACGGCGTGGTGGCCGTACAGCCAGACGGCGCCCTTGGGCGTGTCGGGACCGGGCCGCGGGCGGTCCTGCCGCGGTCGCTGATCGTAACGTTGACCGTCACGGCGCGGGCCATCGGAACGCTGTTGAAACGGCGCTCCGCCCTGGGCCGGCCGCGGCCCCTCGGGGCGCGGCGGACGCGGGTCGCGGCCGCGCGGATCCTGCTGTCCGCCGAGCGACAGCCGGTTGGGCGATGGGGTCGCCGCCGCGGGGGGCTTGCCGCCGCGATCGGGCGGCCGTCCGGGGCCGCCCGGGTTGGGGCCGCGGTTCGACGGAGGCCGGCCGGAACCGCCGGGTCGGTTGCCATGAGGTGGTTTCATGCGGCCGGGGTATAGCCCCCGCGCGGCGGAATGCCCAGAGGGGCAACGATCGGGGACAACGATCAGCCGCCGGCGGATTTGGCGCGGCATGGTCTTGTCATCGACCCGACCATTGCCGAACGGTTCGTGCCCGCCTATTGTTTCGCTGGCGACACGCCCGGAGGCAACGGTGGCGACAATCAGCTGGATCAGCACGACCGGGGGCGACTGGTCCGACGGCGCCAACTGGTCGGGCGGCGTGGCGCCCGGGGCCGCGGACGACGCGGTCATGGCGCTGTCGAACGCCGAGACCGTGACGGTCTCCACGGCGGAAACGGTTCAGGCGGTATCGTTCGACGATCCCGCCGCGACGTTCATCGAGACCGCGACAGGGACGTTGGTCGCGGCGGGCGATGTGACGATCGACGCCGCGTCGGGCGATATCGGCGGACCATTGGACGCGGGCGGCAATGTGACAATCGATGCCGTGGGATCGATCAATATCGGTGGACCGTTGGTGGCGGGCGCCTTGAGCGGGACCGTCTCCGTTGGCGCCGTTTTCAGTCCGGCGAACACGATTGCCGCTCTGGGCACGTTCGGGCCGGCCGGTGGCTTCATCGTCGGCGGACCGGCCGTTATTTCTCCCTCGTCAGGACCAACGATCAGCCTTGGCGTCGTGGGCGCGATCACCACGGACTGGCTCTCGTTCGGCGCGCCGTACCAGCCCATCATTACCGTGGCGCCACAGAACGGGGCCAGTACGCCGGAACTGATCGTATCGACGGTTCCGGCGGCCGCTGCTCTGACACCATTCGCGACGGGCGAAGCGCCCGCCGGGTTCCTCAACGGACCGCTGCCAGGTGCCAGCCCGGAATGGGCCCGGGCGATGCCGTCGCACGCCTTTGGCGGCGGGGTGGCAATGCTCGCCGGCCATGTGCCAACGATTACCGGCGCGGGAGACGGGGCGGTCGTCAGCGCGACCGGTTACCGGCCCGAGGTGCTCGCCGCCGGGGCCGGCAACGAGACGCTGATCGCCGCCGCGGGTAACGACACGCTGGCCGCCGGATCCGGCGCGACCGAAATGATCGGCGGCGCCGGGAACGCGATTTTCCTGTTCGTCAACGGCGCGGCGGGCGCCGCCGTCACCATCGAGAACTTCGTGTCCGGGCGGGATTTCGTCGCGCTGCGTGACTACGGCTTTGACGCGGATGTGGACGCGCTGGCGACGGAAGTCGTCGTGGGCGGCTCGGCGACCGTTACGTTGCCGGACAACTCACGCATCACCTTCGCCAATGTCGCCAGTCTGGCGGTGAACGATTTCCGCTAAAGCGCCGGACCTCAAACAACGCGGGCGACGGCCGGGATACGGCGCAGGCCGAGCGTCGCCGCCCAACTGCCGGATAACGCCAGCACGAACACCAGCATTGCCTTGACGACCGCGCCAAACGGCGCCGCCAGCAGCGCGTACTGCAACCAGGTCACCATCGGGTAATGCACGAGATAAATGCCATAGGCGTTGATGGCGAGGCTCTGGCTCCACCGCGTGTCGTGCCGCGCGAGCCGGGAAAACACCGCGAGGAAAGCGAGATTCGCCGCCGCGCAAAACAGCAGCAGGCCGATCCCGTAAAGCAGCAGCCACGCAATCGGCGGCAACGTCAGCCAACCGGACAGCCGCGCGAACTGAACGGCGACGCAACAAACAAACAATGCCATCGCGAACGCCGCCCAGACAGCCCATGCGGGCGGCGTCCAGGATAAGTCGCGCGCACCGGCGAGGGCGCCAGCGAGGAAGTAGACGCCATAAAGGCCGATCCGACTCGCCTGCACCGCGAATGGTCCGAAGCTGAACCAGTGCCACGGCCCAAACAGCATCAACAACGGCGGATATGCGAGCGCGGACGCCAGCAAAAGCAGCGCGAAGCGGGCGGGCGCGCCGTCCGGCAGTCGAATGGCGACGCGCCAGCCAGTGGCGTGCCACGCGGCGGCGGAGAGATCGAACGCCAGCAGCAGTGACAGGAACCAAGCCGGACCGGCGGGCCAGGGACCGGACAGGATCATTCCGCTCCAGAACTCAAAAAACCCAGGCGTCGCGCCGGTCATGCGAAACGACGGGTAATACGCCAGCGGAATGACGGTCAGCACGGCGACGGCGAACGGCACGCCCAGACGGAGCAACCGATCGCGCGCGTAGGACGCGGCGCCTTTCCGGTTCAGACCGTGCCAGACAAACCAGCCGGACAGCAGGAACATCAGCGGCATGAAGAAGCCGTCGTTGAACAACACGATCAGATCGAAACCCAACCATTTCGCGGCATCCACGATCGGCGCGGTGGACAACAAGTAATGCCGCGGGTCGAAATGCCCGTATCGGCAGTATGCCAGGACCGCATGGTGCAGCACGACCAACACGATCACGCTACCGCGGAGATGGTCCAGCGCGACGACGCGGCCCGCCCGCGCCGGTTCAGCCACTCGCCAGCGCCGCCGCGATCCGGTCCGCCAGTTGACCGGTCGCGGCACTCATCGCCGCGACCAGGTCGGGTGTGCCCGCCCCGCCGGTGGGCACGGCGATGTCGACCGCCGTCGTGGTGGCGGCGCGGCGCATGACGGAGAACTGCGCGATCAGCCGCATTGCGCGATTGGCGTCCTGGTCCAGCCGCTGCACGTTGACCTGCACCGTGGCGTCAGGCTCCGCCGAGATCGCGCCGTTCTCCACGAACACCGTGGCGCCGGGCAGTCGTTGGGTCAGCGCGCGGGCCAGCACGCGGCCGATCATCGCGTCCAGCGGCTCCGCCCACCAATCGTTGGGCAGCACGTCAACGCGATAATTTTCCGACGAACGAACGATTTGCGAGCGTTCCAGATACCGCGCCAGGCCAATGCCGCGCAGTTCGATCACGCGCGCCCCCGACCGTCGCACCGCCCCCGCCGGAACCTCCAGCGTATACAACGCCGTACTGGGCGAGGCGCAGGACGCCAACAGCAACACCGGAATGAACGCGCGCCGCGGCAAACCCTCCATCATCGCACCTCTTGTTCCGTACGGCCGCGGATCAGCGCCTCGGGATGACGCGACAACAAATCCGCCAGAATGCGAACCGAGCGGGCCGCGTCGGACAATTGCGACAACATTCGGCTCAGATCGCGACCGAACTGCGAGCCGCCATGACTGTCGTCGAGCGATCCCACCAACTGGTTGGCGTGTCGCACCGTTCCCTCCAGGTCGGCGGCGATCTGGGGCAAACGATGCAGCGCCGGACCGGCGTCCTTGTTGACGCTCGCCATCAAGGTCTGTGTCGAGGTCAGCGTTTCGTTCAACGCCGCGATCGCCTGACGCAATTTCGGATTATTGACCGTGTCACTGGCGCCCGCGAGGGTCTTATTGAGGTTATCGCCAATTGCCTCGAACGGGATCTTTTGCAGCCTCGCTATCAGCGCGCCGGCGGAACTGCTGATGTCGGCCTGACCGGCATCCAGCGGCGGCAGCACGTAGGCATCGCCATCTTTGCCATACGGCGCGTCCGGCGCCCCGGAAACGATATCCATCGCCAGTTGTTGCGAGCCCGTGACCAGGTTGGCGCTCTCCAGCTTGATACGCAGGCCGCGACGGACCATGTCAATCATCGATTTATCCAGATCGTCGCCCTCTGGCAGATTAAGTTTGGCGATGCGATCCGGCTCCACTTCGTAACGTACGGCGACCGAAACTTCGTCAGCCACTTTATCGTAAATCAGCGCGACATCGGTCACCGCGCCGATCCGCAAGCCATGCAGCACGACCGCGGAGCCCGTGCTCAAACCTGACACGGTACCTTTGAAATAACTGATGAAGCGCACGCTGCGTTCGAAGCCCGCCGTGTTCGCCGCGTCCCTGTCCTGGTACAGCACGAACTCGTGATCCTCCTGAGCCACCGACGACGCGGCCCCCTTTTCCGGAGTCTCGAAGCCGATCCCGCCAAGTACCAGAGCACGTAACGATTCGAGTTGCAGACGCAGGCCGTTGCCGCCGAGCGAGACCGACGCGCCGGACGCGTTCCAGAACACGGTCTTGTCGTGCACGTAACGGTCATACGGCGCGCGCACGAACGCATGGATCGTGACGTAGTCGGCCATCTCGCCGATGTCCCAGCCCAGAACCTCTCCGACCGTCAGGTCGCGAAACAAGATCGGCGAACCCGGATTGAGCGAGCCGATGCGCGGCGACCGTAGCCGGAACGTATGGCCAGGGACCGAGCTGTGCAGCACGGGCGGGTCCTCCAGCCCGGCGAAGTCCGTTGCTGGAACGCCTGCTTCGAAGGCCGGTTCCATTTGGATGTACGCGCCGGATACCAGCGTCTCCAGGCCGGTCAGCGAACCCGCGAAGAAGCGCGGCTTCACCACCCAGAACATCGCCTTTTCGGTCAGCAGCGGTCGCGCGTCCCGCGTCATGCGGGCGGTGACAATGACATCGTGCCGGTCCGGACTCAGAACGACCTTTTCAACCACGCCCAGATCGACGTCGCGATAGCGGATGCGAGACTGATTGGCCTGCAGGCCGGAGGCGCTGTCGAACCGGATGGTGATCTCCGGCCCGCGCTTCGACAACGTATCCCAGGCGAGCCAGGCGGCCACCAACACAGTGACCAAAGGAATAGCCCAGATCAAAGATATACGCCGCCGCCGATCCGCCCGGGTGCGAACGATGGCGACGGGGATGTCGTCGCTCATGCGGAGGAATCCGAGGCGGTGTGTCCCGCGCGATCCCAGATCAGCCTGGGATCGAAGGCGCGCGCGGCGAACATGGTCAGGATCACCACCGATGCGAAGGCGATCGCGCCAGGCCCAGGGATGATGGTCACAACGGCTCCGAATTGCACAAGCGCGACCAGGATGGACTCCATGAAAATATCGATCATCGACCAGCGGCCGACGGCATCGACAACCCGGTATAGCACGGTGCGATCGCGCCGGCGTAAGCGGACTCGCGCCATCGTGGTGATCAACAGCAGGATCAGGCCGGCCAGCTTCAGCACCGGCACCGCGACGGAGGCGAAAAACACCAGCAGCGCGAGTGGCCACTCGCCGACGTCCAACAATTCCCGCACGCCGCCGAGGATGGTGCTCGGTTCGCCGGCGCCGAAACGAATGACGGTCAGAACGGGATAAATATTCGCTGGCACGTAAAGGATCATCGATGCGAGGACCAACGCCCAGGTGCGGGGAATGCTGTCGGGTTTGCGGTCGTGGAGGACGAAGCCGCAGCGGGGACACAAGGCGCCGTCACGGCCTCGGGCGACCAGCCGGCAGGTATCGCAGCCCATCTGGTGCATCGTGGCGCCGAGCAGGCTGGCGGACGGCTGGCGCGCGGGGTCGCGGGGTTTCTGGGCGTCCAATGCCTCCCACACCGCGTGCTCGTCCAGCATGATGTCGGCGGCCAGCACCGTGATGGTCAGCATCCCCAGAGCCAGGATCGCCGGCCCGATATCGATATGCGCGATGTCGCTGAGGCGGACGTAGGCGACGAACAGGCCGAGCAGGAAGATCTCGACCATCGACCAGGGACGCAGGTGCTCGACCCAGGCGAACGCGATGCGCAGACCAGGCGGACGGCGCGGCAGACGCAGGCCGATCAGGACGGCGATCATGCACAGGATACGCGCCAACGGGGCGGCGAAGGTGGTGATCAGCACGATCATCGCCAGTTCCCACAGGCCGAAGGTTCGCAGTTGCTCGGGGCCGGTCAGCAGGTCGGCGCGGCGGAACTGGCCGGCGGTACTGACCGACAACAGGGTCCAGAACGCACCGATGCCCAGCATGACCAGGGCGGAGAGATTGAGCGCCAGCGGCAAAGTGAATGGGTCCCTCCGGCTGTGGCGCAGCGCGGCGTCGCACTCGACGCAGACCGCCCGCGCCCGCGGAGGCATCGCGGGCAGAATCTGGATGGTGCCGCAATCGTGGCACTCCAGCATATGAGGACGGGTGACGGCGCGAGCGGAATCCATGGGTGGGGGAGCGTGACCGCACACGGAGCGGATGAACAGGGAGCGGAGGTGGACGAGTCGGTTGCGGTCGAGGCGCGGGAGCGTTATAGGCTCGGCGGATACGGTCGCCGGCATAGCTCAGTGGTAGAGCAACTGATTCGTAATCAGTAGGTCCACAGTTCGAGTCTGTGTGCCGGCACCAGCGAAACTCCGGTCCCTGAGGCAATCCGGGAGCGATTGGGCTTCAAGGTTGACGGGACGAGGCATCCTCGCTGGGCCGCGCGCACCTTCCGCCGCCGAAGGCTCGATTGATCCTCCACGCCCACTACCAGCTATCCCTCCGGCGCGGACGCGTTGGTGGCGCATTTTTGAACACCAGTTCGCGAAGCTCAGTTCCCGACGGACGTGACCGCGGTAAAGGGGACGGACAACGCACCAAGTTGCAAGTTCACGCTGTTGTTCGATGTCGCAACGCCAGTGGCGGTTCCAACAACGGTGAATGGCAGCGCCGTGGCGGCCGCTCCCGATCCGCCGCCGCTCACCACGACGGTATAAGCTCCGTCCGGCAGCGTTTGGCCGTTGCTGTTCGTCCCGTTCCAATTCCAGGTATTCGCGCCTTGAACGGCATTCACATTAACCTGCTGCAACGTGATGCCATTCGCGTTTTGCACTGTGATCGATACCGGTTCCGCGCTGGGCGCCGTGAAGTTCAGCGTACCGTTACTGTTTTGCAAGGGAATCTCTGTCGACTGCACAGTTACCTGTTTACCCAGAATCGCCGACGACTGAGTGACATCCGCCGCCTGGGTGAGCTGAATCAACTGCGTCAGACTGGTATTTGTATTGATCTGCTGTTCCACGCTGGAAAATTCCACCAGCTCGCTGGTAAATGAATTCGCATCCATCGGGCTGGTAGGATCCTGGTTCTGCAATTGAGTCATAAGCAAATTAAGAAAACTGCTGAAGTTGGAAGACAACGATGTCAGCGCATCGCTGCCCTGGCCAGCGGTCGATGAAGCGCTCGCTGTTGTGACGGAGACCGGGGTCGTCATCGCGGATGTCCTTCATTATGCTGTGATATCCAAACCCGCGCGATACCAACGGCTGCGCGCTTGTCTCTCATCGGAGCCCGGGCCATTGCCCGAACTCTGCTGCCCGTCGCTGCTCTCGCGCCAGGCGCCCCCACTCTGCCCCTGTCCGGAGCCGCCAGCCCCTGCTTCCATGCTGTCAGGCCTGGAAGCACTCGGCCCGACCTGATCCGGTGGCGTCGCCTGAAAGGTGACAATTCTGCCGTTCGAGGGCACGCCCGCCTGATCCAGCGCCTGCTGTAGCCTGGGTTCATCGTGTTGCAGCATCTGTAGCGTCTCTGGTCGTTCGGCCATGATGCTGACATGCGCCATCCCCTCGTTGGTGCGGTCCACCCGGATTTGTACCTGCCCAAGTTCGGACGGTTGCAGGCGAACAGCCACGCTCTGCGTACCGTCCGGGGTGCCAAGAATTTTCACTACCGCCGGCACGACCTGGTCGATGGGCGCCGCCTGAACGGTGCTTGGAGCAGCCTGCACCTGTTCCACCCGTCGCGGCGAAGACGTGCCAACCCCAGGTGCGACTGGCTGGTAGGCAGCGGATTGTGTCGTCAGCGCAACCGCGTCCGACGCCACTTCACCTATGATCGTTGCTCGCTCTGGCCTGGCATCAATGGCCGACGAGTCCGTAAGGACCGCCGCCGCGGTCGATTGCTCTGCCCGCGCCATTGTCCCGTTGCTCTGCGTATCGGGAACCGAGCGATGTGATTCCGCTCCCCTTTGCACGTTTTCGTCTTTCGTACTGGGGAGACCGACAATTGCAAAGCCCCGCGCGGACGCCGGCATCGGCGGGTCCGTCTGGATGTTATTCTGAACCATATCGGGCATCGGCACAGAATTCGAAACCGTCGTCACAACCGCGGATGGGTCCTCGACGAACTTCGTGTCAGTCCGGGTTTCCATTGGGTGCGGGGAGTGCTTTCCGATCCCGCCATGCCCTGAAGCTTTATCCTGGGATGTTATGTCAGTCGTTGGCGCGCTGGTGGCAGCCGGCGGCGGGATCGCACCCTCCTTACGAACCTCCGGCTGATCGGCGGGAGCATCAGAAACCTTGGCGACTGCCGCGGGGGCGGCAACGTCGTCCAACAACGGCCTGGCCGCGCTACGCTCCTTCGGGAGCAGCCCCAACAGCAGCCCAGAAAAAGCACCAGTTGAGCCGCCTTCGCCACTGGGCGGCGCGAACGAAGCCGCCTTTCCATGGGACATGGGACTGAAATGGATGTGAACCGAACCTGGCATTGCGAAACACCTCGGCAATGCAAAGGGCAAGTCGTGTGCCAGCCGATAAATCCCATGTTTCGGCGAGTCGGATCGCCCCGATCGGCCGAATCTGCCCGGTGCTTATTGCCGGGCATGCGATGCCGGCCATTGGACCAAACTCAATCCCGGGCAGGCGGCCACAGCATCAGCATGGCGCTCGCCAGTGCCAGAACGGCGATCGCCCGAAAGCTCGTCTCGAACCCGCCAAGGATCGTGATGGCAGCGCCAAATGACGGGGGGATCAACAGGCCGCCGGAGAACATCAACGCGGTGCCGAGGCCCGTGGCCTCGGTGCGCCGAGCACCACCGAGTGAGGCATATTCAGCGTAGGCAACGCCGGTATAGCCGCCAGCGGTACAGCCCGCGAGCAACACGACCGCGAACACCTGGCTCACCGGCCAGCCCGCGCTGAATTGACCGGCCAGACAAGCCGCGATCGCCATGCCGACCCCGTGCACCGCGAGAGTCCGCATCGGAGTCAGGAATCGGTCGGCGACCCATCCCCAGATTGGGCGGCTGACCGAACCGGCGATCTGATACACCGCGAGCATCTGGCCCGCCCGCACGAGGTCAAAGCCAACGATCGTCGTGAGTTGCACCGTCATGAAAGCCACGAAACAGAGTTGCAGCCCCGAGTAGATGAAACAGGACGCTGACAGACGAAGGATCCTCCTGTCCCGTAACATCTTGAACGGCTGCAGCAGCGTCCGCCCCCAGGGGCGTACCCTCGGATCATGATCCGCATCCCAACTCCGGCGAGGCACTTCCATGCTCACGATAAGAAGTACGACGGGGATCAACTCGACCAACAATGATCCGCGCCAGCCGAGGATCGGCACTAACGGCGGAAGGATCAGCGCCGCGAAGACCCCACCCAAAGGCACCCCGATCTGACGCAGCGACATCACAAGGTTGAACATCGAACGCGGCGTGTGGGGAACCAGCAGATGCGTGCTCGCGGGGGCCGCCGCGCCATATCCGGAACCAAGCACGATCGCCGCGCACGCGAAACCGGAAATCCCAAAACTTGATGCCGCGATCACCAGCATTCCGGCGGCGGCCAACAAAACCGCCTGCGTGGCTCGCACACCTCCATGGCGCCGGATAAGACCAGGCGAGAGCAGTGCTGAAATGATGCCCACCCCGTAGGCGGTCGCCACGAAGCCCCCGACCAGCGCACCATTGATCGTCAGGTCGCGCGCGATCGCCGGCGCCAGTGTCGGCAATGAATAGAGCGCCGCGGTGGCCAGAGTTTGCACTGCGATTGTCGCCACCAACGGCCAGATCGGCATGCCGGGCGCTGCCCCCGATTCCGACCTCACGATCTTCGCTCGCATGCGTGTTACCTGGCGGTCACGTCGGCCATTGCCGGAACGAAGCCGCCAGATTGGCGATGCCAAAGCCGCGCGTAAACACCGTCCTTCGCGAGAAGCACGGCGTGTGAACCGGTTTCGACAATTCGGCCATTGTCCAACACGACCAGTCTGTCCATGCGCGCGATCGTCGACAGCCGATGGGCGATCGCGATCACGGTGCGTCCCTCCATCAACCCATCGAGCTGACTTTGGATCGCTGCTTCCACTTCGGAATCGAGCGCCGATGTCGCTTCGTCCAACACCAGAATGGGTGCGTTCTTCAAGATAACCCGGGCCAGCGCGACACGCTGACGCTGACCACCGGAAAGTTTGACGCCTCGCTCGCCGACATGAGCGTCATATCCACGCCGGCCATGCCAGTCTTCCAGGCCGACGATAAACTCATGAGCCTCCGCCTGGCGAGCGGCCGCTTCGATCATCGCGTCACTCGCGTCGGGACGGCCGTAACTGATGTTCTCGCGGATCGAACGATGCAACAGCGAGGTGTCCTGCGTCACCATCGCGATTTTTGTGCGCAAGCTCTCCTGTGTGACACTCAGGATATCCTGCCCGTCGATCAGTATCCGCCCGCGTCCTGGATCATAAAAATGCAGCAGTAAATTGACCAAAGTCGATTTTCCCGCGCCCGATGGACCGACGAGTCCCACTCTTTCGCCGGCTGCGATCACCAGATCGATACCGCGCAGAACTCCTCCTGGGCGCGGCTGCCTTCCGTAGTCGAAATGAACGTCTTCAAAGCGGATTTCGCCACCGCGCACGATTAATTCCGCCGCGCCTGGCGGATCGGGCATCTGCCGGGGGACGTCAATGGACCGCATGCCATC
>PLSZ01000649.1 GCA_003164305.1 Acetobacteraceae bacterium | reverse complement strand
CGTTCGACGGGCTGCATCTGATGGACCGCGTCACCGGCAACGCGTTCGACGATTACCTCGCGGCGGTGCAGTCGAAACGCGTTGGCAAGGCGCGCAACACGACGCGCACGCTGGGTCAGGCCGATGCGAAAGCGTTTCAACCGGTCGATGTCAACGCGGTGCGGTTGCGGCGGCAACGGCTTACCCGGGACGTTCCGGTCGTGGAACCACCGTTCTGGGGCGCGCGCGTGCTGGAAGCCGACCCAAAGGCCATCGTGCCGCTGGTCAATGAGCGCAGCCTTTACCAGTTCCAGTGGGGCTTCCGTAAACAAGGCCGCACGCTGGACGATTTCCTCGGTTGGGCGAAGCAGGAACTGCGCCCGGTGATGCGGCGCATGCTGACGTTGTGCGCCGAGCAAGACATTTTGAAACCTCAGGCGGCGTACGGGTACTGGAAAGCCGCCGGTCAGGGCAACGACCTGATCATCTTCGATACCGACGGCACCACCGAACTGACGCGTTTCTCCCTGCCGCGGCAGCCACGCGACGACGGCGACTGCATCGCCGATTTCTTCCGCGACGTGGACGACGCACAGCGGGATGCCATCGGGTTGCAGGTGGTGACGGTGGGGCAGAAAGCCTCCGACGTCGCGCGCCTGTGGTTCGAGGACAATCGTTATCAGGACTACCTCTATCTGCACGGGCTGTCGGTGGAAATGGCCGAGGCGATGGCGGAATATGTCCACAAACGCATCCGCGCCGAGCTCGGTTTCGCCGCCGAGGACGATCGCGATACCGAAAAAATGCTGAGCCAGGGTTATCGGGGCAGCCGGTATTCGTTCGGTTATCCGGCGTGTCCACGCCTGGAAGATCAGGAGCCGATCCTGAATCTGCTGGGAGCGGATCGGCTGGGCATTTCGCTGTCGGATGAGTTCCAGTTGCATCCGGAACAATCGACCAGCGCGATCGTGACTTTGAATCCGCACGCGAAATACTTTTCGGTCTGATAACGGACGCCCGCGACGACGTCATGGCGCGGCTCGACCGTGCCATCCGTCAACCCACGATCTGGCTCGACCGATCCCCCGGTCGAGCCGGGGATGACGGCGAAAGCCGCGACGACGTTAAGGCACGGCGGCTCGATCGTGCCATCCGTCGATGCACAGACTGGCTCGACCGATCCCCCGGTCGAGCGGGGGATGACGGGGAAAACGGCACGCCGCTCGCCGGCCTCCCACGTTGGGCAGGTCGCCGCCATGGCTCGCGACGACCCGGCGGAAACGCCCCCAGGATCCCGCCCCTCCGAGGGAGGTTCCCGAACCCACCCGCCTCCGCTATGTGCTGGGCGGCCGCGCCGGTACCTCACATTGGCCGGCGTCGGAATCCGTATTGGCGTGGAGATCTCTTCGGCATGAAACACACTCGTTTTGCCTCGCCGGGAACGGCGTGCCTCTGCCTCGCGGCCATCGCGATGCTGGCCGGTGCCTGCACGCCACAAGGGGCGGCATGGGACGGCATTTACACCGCCGATCGTTCGGGAGGAGCGAAAACCTGCTCGGCGCCAACGTCCTCACCGCCCGATGGCACGGCGATCAAGGCGCAAATTCAGCTGAACAACGACGGCGGCTGGTGTGGCATGATCCTCACCCACGGCCAGCAGCCTTATGATTCCTATCTGATGGTCACACGGCCGGCGCATGGCAGGGTGTTCGCGCACCGGGTCGGCAACAACACGCGGATCGATTACACGCCTGACGCCGGCTTCACCGGCGCCGACAGCTATGCGATCCGGTTGATCCCCGGCAACGCGGTGGTCGAAGCAACCGTCACCGTCACCCAATAGCGCATCCGGCGGCGGACTGCCGCCGGCGGGTCGCCCGGCGGCGCTCGCCTAGTGGTCGTAGGAGACCAGCGCCTCGCAGGGCACGTCCAGGCGGGAGCGTCCGTTCAGGAACGTCAACTCGATCAGCGCGGCGACGGCGGGCACGATGGCGCCTTGCTCGCGCAGCAGCTTGATTCCTGCCGCCGCCGTGCCGCCCGTCGCCAGCAGGTCGTCCACCACGACGACGCGCTGGCCGGGATTCACGGCGTCGGCCTGAATCTCCACCCGGTCCTCGCCATACTCCAGCGCGTAGTTCACGCCGACGGTGGGGCCAGGCAGCTTTCCTGGCTTGCGGATCATGATGAAGCCACAGCCCAGTTTGAGGGCGAGGGGGGCGGCGACGAGGAAGCCGCGGCTTTCGATGCCGGCCACGAGGTCCGGCAAATGCGGCCGCACGGCCCGCGCCATGCGGCCCATCGCGACCTGCCAGGCGTCGGCGTCGCGCAGCAACGTGGAGATGTCGTAGAACAGGATGCCGGGCTTCGGGAAATCCGGAATGCCGCGGATGTGGTCTTTCAGGTCCATGCGTGTCGCCGCCTCTGTGCCGGGGTCGTGCAGACCCAGTAGAGTGCCCGTTGTGCCGCGGCAATGCGCATGTGATCAATAAGACGGGCGGGGTGATCGGTGAGACCGAGCGGGCAGCCTTACGACGGGCTCAGCACCTCGTCAGGCAGCAAGCCCCAGAACTGGTCGCGCCGCAAATAGCCCTTGTACCCGGCGACCTGCACCTGGCACCATTGCGACCCCTGGTCGCACTCCCGCAGCCGGCCGATCACGCCGACCTTGAGCAAGGCCACCGCGGCAGCCGTGTCCTTGGCGTCGGCTCGCAGCATCGCGTCCTTACCCTGGATCACGAAGGTACGCCGGTCGCTGAGCGTCACCTGATGCACCCAGCCCTCGACCCCATCGGGATCGCGGACATAGCGCCAGACGTCGTATTCCCGCTCCACCTCGACCGGCAGATCGTGGCGCTGATAGACCCACTCGATCGGATAGCGCTGCCCTGGGCCTTTGCGCATATTCGTCTCATCGGTCTTCAGCGCGGCGAAGCGGGGGATTTTCGGCGGCGGCTCACCCGTGTCCTTGGGCGGCTCCTTGGCGGTCGGGGGTACCGGGACGACGGGCACGAGCTTTGGCGCCGGAGGGACGGCCGCCACCGGTTCAGGAGGGCGCCCCTTGAGATTGGGCTTCTCGGCCGCCGAAGCCTTTCCCGTTGGAGCCGTGCCACGCGCCTCCGCGGCTTCATGGTGGCGTTTGCCATGTGGTCTGGCCTGTCCCTCCTCCTCGCCAGCTTGCCTCCGGTGCGGATGGCGTTCCCTGGATGGAGGCGTCGTGGCGTCTGGATCGACGATTGGGACCGCCGCATGGGCCGGCCCGCACAAAGCCGCCGCCAACACCATCGCCAGGGTCAGCAGAAGCCGAATCACGCCAGAGTGCACGTGTGACCACATACCGCACGCCGTGGCAGGCACGACCCGGCCGGTCAAGTCACAAACAATTCAGGTGGGGAAAGATTGTCCGGACGGCCTGTCGCGGCGATCGTTCCGGGGGGTGCCCCGCGTGGCGCGAGAGACGGGGCTCGAACCCGCGACCTCCGGCGTGACAGNNGCCGGCCCTCTCGGTGTAAACGAGATGCTCTACCGCTGAGCTAACCGCCTTCCGATGCCCTGCGCGCGCGGCGCGAACAGGACGTGCAAGCATAACGAACCGCGGGGGCGGTTCAAGTCCTGGCCGCGGCGAGCGGGGCTCCGCCGCATAGGCATCAGGATAAGCGACCTGGAAGGGAAATGTTCGGCTCTTCCCGTCATCCTCGGGCTTGACCCGAGGATCTCTCCTCACGCGAAGGATGCCGAAAGTCGGACAAGGTGCCTGAGCGGGCCGATCCTCGGGTCAAGCCCGAGGATGACGCTCAGGGGAAGGATTTCGCCTCCGCCGGCCTTATCCTGATGCGTATGGGACCTCGCTCCGGCTCCGCGCCGCTTAGTTGACAGTATCCTTCAAACCCTTGCCTACCTTGAACCGAACGGTGGTCGATGCGGGGATCTGCATTTCCTCGCCGGTGCGAGGATTACGCCCAGTACTGGCCTTGCGCTCGGCGGCCACGAAGGTGCCGAAGCCCGCGAGACGAACCTCATCCTTCCGCTTCAGCGCGGCGGTGATCGCGGCCAAGACCGCGTCCACGGCGTCCCCGGCCTTGGCGCGTGTCAAATCGGCGCTGTCCGCGACGGCCGCGATAAGATCATTCTTGTTCACGAGTGCGAGTCCCCTTTGCAAAACAATTCACCAGCCCGGACCCAAGCTGTCCCGGCCACGGCGCGAAAACGCGCCATCACCCCTCCCGAATCGCGGGAGGGGTGATGAACGCAACCCCAATCAGTGTGCCAACGTGGCGCCTACCTGCCCCGTTGGCTGCGGAGGCACCGGCTGGATATCCGGCGGCTCCTCCCACTCGATCGCCACCGGCGGACGCACCAGCGCTTTGGCGATCACTTCATCGACGTCGGACACCGGGATCAGAATCAGGTTATTCTTCACGTTGTCCGGGATCTCGGCGAGATCCTTCTCGTTGTCCTTCGGGATGAACACCGTCTTGATGCCGGCCCGCAACGCCGCCAGCAGCTTCTCCTTCAACCCGCCGATCGGCAGCACCCGTCCCCGCAGCGTGATCTCCCCGGTCATGGCGACATCGCGGCGCACCGGAATACCTGTCAGAACCGAAACGATCGAGGTCGCCATCGCGATACCGGCGGACGGACCGTCCTTCGGAGTCGCGCCTTCGGGAACGTGCACGTGGATGTCACGCTTCTCGAAGAACGGCGGCCGAATGCCGAACCGCTGCGACCGGCTGCGCACGTAACTCAACGCCGCCGACACACTTTCCTGCATCACGTCGCCGAGCTTGCCGGTGCTTTTCACGTTACCTTTGCCCGGCAACAACACCGACTCGATCGTAAGGATTTCACCGCCGACCTCGGTCCAGGCCAGACCGGTCACGACACCGACCATGTCCTCGGCCTCGGTTTCACCAAAGCGGTACTTCTTGACGCCCGCGAAGGTATCGACATTGGACATGTCGATCACCATCTTATCGACCTTTTTGGTGACAATCTCCTTCACCGACTTCCGCGCCAGGTTCGCCAGCTCGCGTTCCAGGTTCCGCACGCCGGCTTCCCGCGTGTAGGACTGGATCAACTCGTGCAGCGCCTCATCCGTGACTTCCCATTCGTGTTTCTTCAGGCCATGCGCTTCGGCCTGTTTCGGAACCAGGTGACGTTTCGCGATCTCAACCTTCTCATCTTCGGTATAACCCGGGATGCGAATGATCTCCATACGATCCATCAACGGTTGCGGCATGCGCAGGCTATTGGCGGTCGTCACGAACATCACGTCGGACAGATCGTAGTCCACCTCCAGATAGTGGTCGGCGAAGGTGCTGTTCTGTTCCGGATCCAGCACTTCCAGCAACGCCGAGGAAGGATCGCCGCGCCAGTCGGCCCCGAGTTTGTCGATCTCGTCCAGCAGGAACAGCGGGTTCGACGTTTTCGCCTTCTTCATGCCCTGAATGACCTTACCGGGCATCGAGCCGATATAGGTCCGCCGGTGACCGCGGATTTCCGCCTCGTCGCGCACACCGCCAAGCGACATGCGAACGAAGTTGCGTCCCGTCGCCCGCGCGATCGACTTGCCCAGAGACGTCTTGCCGACGCCGGGAGGTCCGACGAGGCACAGGATCGGACCACGCACTTTCGGGCTCCGCGCCTGCACGGCGAGGTACTCGATAATGCGCTCTTTCACCTTCTCGAGCCCGAAATGATCCTCGTTGAGGATTTTCTCGGCCGCGACCACGTCGTTACGCACCTTGCTGCGCTTCTTCCACGGAATGGACAGGATCCATTGCAGGTAGTTGCGCACCACGGTCGCTTCCGCGCTCATCGGCGACATGCTGCGGAGCTTCTTCATCTCCGCCACGGCCTTTTCGCGGGCTTCCTTCGACAGCCTGGTCTTCTTGATCTTGTCTTCGAGTTCGGCGTTTTCGTCCTGGCCGTCCTCGCCCTCGCCGAGTTCCTTCTGGATCGCCTT
>PLSZ01000243.1 GCA_003164305.1 Acetobacteraceae bacterium | reverse complement strand
AGAGGAAGTAGTTTCTGTTTAGCCCCCGCAATACGTGCAACCAGCTTCCTGCGCGCGGTTCACGCCCCACACGCCGGCCGGAATGATCGTGATCCCGGGGATCACATTGGCCGCCCACTCTTTCGCGGCCTCCTCCGCGCTGACGCCCGCGTTACCGGCCAGCCGCTTGCTTTGGCCGTGCAGCGCCACATCGCAGGCACCGAACACCGCGCCGGCCGCCAGCAACCGGTCCACCGCGGCCTCATCCGAACGCAACACGCCCGGCTTCGGATGCAGGAAGGGATTTTTCACCGCCGGCGCCTTCGTTTCGGGATCGGTGATCTTGAACCCCTCGCCGATCTTGTATTTCTCCCAGATCGTATTGTTCAGCGCGATCGGCAGCGCCCCCCCGCGCAGGATGACCACCACGAGCGCCGCGCCTGGCGACGGGTTGGTGGCCAGGAAATTGTGCGCGTATTCCAGCGCCGCGCCGTCGTTGATCCAGGTGCCATCGACCACCTGGCGATGACGTCCTTTCAACTTCCCTGGCCAGGCCGGGCCATCGGCGACCGGTGCGGCCGAGGCGCGCGACGGCATCGCCGCGAGCCCGGAGAACCCGACGACCGCCACGCTGACAAGCCGGCCAAACAGGCTCCGGCGCGGCGCGGCCAAAATTCCAGCATCGATACCGCGATTGTGTCCGGCGTCGCTGATGCGATTGTCCATTGCGCGCTCCCCATGGCTTCGCGCGTTTATACAGTCCGCGCGCGGATTGGGATACGGCGCCTTCCTCAGGCTTCGGCGGTTCGCGGCTGCGTCACGTTACCAATCCAGCGCGCCACACACATGCGCGACCTGGTCATCGGTCAACTCCGGATATAACGGCAAGGACAGCACTTCCGCCGCCGCGCGTTCGGTTTCCACGCAGCGAGACGGACCGAGAGCGACACGGTTCGCGTAAGCCGGCTGCAGATGGACCGGCACCGGATAATGCACGCCCGAGCCAACCCCCCTCTCCCGCAGCCGCGCCTGAACCCGGTCTCGTTCCGATACACGAACGACATACAAATGGTAGACGTGGTCTGAACCACGCCGGCGCTTCGGCGCGCGGGAGCCCAGTACCGCGTCGTAAGCGCGCGCGATGTCCTGGCGCCGCGCGTTGCCCGCGTCCAGGTGCGTCAGCTTCACCCGCAGGATCGCGGCCTGCAGTTCGTCGAGCCGGCTGTTCACCCCGACCTCGTCGCTGATGTAGTGCCGCGCCCAACCGTATTGCCGCAACGCCGCGATCCGCGTGGCCACCGCCGGCTCGCGTGCCACTACCGCGCCACCGTCGCCCAGAGCGCCCAGGTTCTTGGTGGGGTAGAAGGAGAAGGTGGAGGCGTCGCCGAAGGTGCCGGCCAACCGGCCATTGCGCCGGGCGCCATGCGCCTGAGCGCAATCCTCGATCAGCAGCAGATTGTGACGGCGGCAGAGCGTGCCGATCACCTCGATATCCGCGACCTGGCCATAAAGATGCACCGGCACCACGGCGCGGATCGGCGGCAGGCCCGGCGGCGGATCGGCCAGCACGGCGGCGAGTTCGGACGGATCCATCGTGTAATGATCCGGTTCCACATCGATCAGCAGGGCCGTCGCGCCGGTGCTCTCGATCGCCGCGACGGTGGCGACGGCGGTGTGCGAGACCGTGACGACCGTCGAACCCGCGCCGATCCCAAGCCCTCGCAACGCCAGAGCGATCGCATCGGTGCCGTTGCCGCACCCGACCGCGGTGCCGGCGCCCAACCAGGCGGCGAACTCGGCTTCGAAGGCGCGGCCTTCCTGGCCGAGGATGTACCAGCCCGAGTCGAGCGCGCGGTGCACCGCCGCGTCGATTGCCGCCTTGTGCGCGCGATACCCGGCGCCGGGATTGGCCTGCGGAACGATGATGCCGGACATAGGCGGGTTCCTTTTCGCGCGTTACACCGGCGTCGTCTGGTTCGACCCTGGGGACCGGTCACGGCGCCGTACGGGAATGGATCCCCGGGTCGAGCCCGGGGATGACGCGAGGCGAGGGTGGCTCACAGATAATCCGCCAGCCGCGGCCGGTACCAATCGATCGTGCGCCGGATGCCATCTTCCAGCGACACCTCAGGCGTCCACCCGGTCGCCGCGCGAAACGCGGAATCGTCGGCGTGGTAGCTGCCGATGTCGATCTGTCGTCGATCCGCCGGAAACTCCCGCACCGAGTAATGCGCGGGTGGGCCCGCCAGCGTCACCACCAGATCGGCCAACTCCCGCAACGAGGCCGGCGGAGCGCCGCCGAGATTGAAGATGCCACCGAAACATTCGGGCGTCACCGCGGCGCGCAGAAACGCCTCCGTCACGTCATCGACATAAGTCAGGTCGCGCAGTTGCTCGCCGCCCCAGACCTCGAACGGTTTGTTCTCCAGCACCGACCGGATCCAGATGCCCAGAAACGTCTGCCGCGCGTCGCGAATGCGTAGACGGGGGCCATAGCAATTGGTCAGTCGCAGCGACACCACGGGCCGGCCGCGCACGCGATGCTCCAGCAGCCAGTACTGCTCGCCGGCGAATTTGGACACGCCGTTGGCATCGGGCGGCGCCACGGGTTGGCTCTCATCCACCGGCAGTTTGGCGACGCGGCCGTAGAACTGCCGGGTCGAGGCATGCACGACGACCGCGTCCGGCGCCGCCTCCCGCGCCGCCTGGATCAGCCGCACCTGCGCCACGGCATTCACGGCGATATCCGCCAGCGGGTCGTTCTGGCCGCCCATGTGACTGGTCTGCGCCGCCAGGTTGAAGATGACCGATGCGCCCTCGCACAACGAACGCAAATCGATGTCCCTGATGTCGCCGCGCACCAGGTCGACGTCCGAGCCTTCCAGGTTTTTCGGATTGGCGCCGCCGCCGAACAGAAACCCGTCCAACGCCGTCACCCGCGCGCCCAGTTTCGCCAATGCCAAAGCGAGGTTGGAGCCGAGAAATCCGGCCCCTCCCGTTACCAGCACGCGCTGACCTGTCCAGTTCATTCTGTCTCCGTCTCCGGCTGGTGGGCGACGCGGTAACATGTGCCCGACATTGCGTCCAAATCCAGCCCCGGCCGTGACGAATTATGGCGCGCGCGGCACCTTCACGCCGGCGGATCGGAATTCCCACCGGCAATTCCGTGGTTCTCTCCGCCGCCACGGCATGGGCAAATGGTTTCAGATCATGGATCCCGGCCCCGCCGACCGCATTTGAAAATATCCTGGTCTTACGCCAAATGACGGTGCCGTTCAGAGGAAACACCAATGTCCCAAACCGTACCGCCCGCCACCACAGGTCGCGAAGCGCCACGCGCGACGCCGGACGTGGAACGCCTCGAACGGGAAACCATCCACCGCGTCGCCTGGCGCCTGCTGCCGATCCTGATGTTGGGATATTTCTGCGCTTATCTCGACCGCGTGAATGTCGGGTTCGCCGGCCTGACCATGATGAAGGCGCTCGGCTTCTCCGCCGCCGTGTTCGGGTTCGGCGGCGGGATCTTCTTCTTCGGCTATTTCCTGGCCGAGATCCCCAGCAATCTGTTCCTCAACCGGGTCGGAGCGCGGCGCTGGATCGCCCGCATCCTGCTCACCTGGGGCATCATCTCCGCGCTGACCGCCTTCGCCTGGAACGACTGGAGCTTCTTCGGCATCCGCTTCGCCCTGGGCCTCGCCGAAGCCGGGTTCTATCCGGGCATCGTGCTGTACCTGACGTGGTGGTTCCCGTCTTATTACCGCGCCCGGATGATGGCGTTCTTCCAGTCGGCCAGCGTGATCTCGCTGATCATCGGGCCGCCGGTGTCGGCCTGGTTGCTGACATTGGACGGAGTGCTCGGGTTCGCCGGCTGGCAATGGCTGTTCCTGGTCGAGGCACTGCCGCCGATCGTCATGTGCGTCGTCACCTGGTTCATGCTCACCGACCGGCCGGAAGACGCGAAATGGCTGCGTCCCGATCAGCGCGACTGGCTGCGGGCCCGGCTGAACACCGAGCAAGAACGGCGCGAGGCGGTGCACAATTTCGGTCTCGGCGAGGCGATGTCGAACCCTCGGGTATGGCTGCTAACCTTGGTGTATTTCGGCCAGAATGTGTCGAATTACGGGCTGCTGATCTTCCTGCCGCAAATCATCAAG
>PLSZ01000490.1 GCA_003164305.1 Acetobacteraceae bacterium | reverse complement strand
CACGGCCAGATCACCACGATCCACGATCCCACCAACACCAATGTGGTGGTCGATGCGCCGCACAAGGACCTGCGGCGCGCGCGGTCGGCGATGCTGTCGCTGTCGCCCACCACGACGGGCAGCGCCACCGCCATCGCGCTGATCTATCCGGAACTCAAAGGCAAGCTGGACGGCCACGCGGTGCGCGCACCGGTGCTGAACGCCAGCCTTACGGATTGCGTGTTCGAGATGGCGCGCGCGGTAACGGCGAACGAGGTCAACGACCTGTTCCGCACCGCCGCTGCGGGATCGCTCGCCGGCATCCTGGGTTTCGAGACGCGCCCGCTGGTATCGGCCGATTACGTGAACGACACGCGCAGCGCGATCGTGGATGGGCCAAGCACGCTGGTGACCGACGGGACGCTGCTCAAGGTCTATGCCTGGTACGACAACGAAGCCGGCTACGCGTGCCGCATGGTCGATCTCGCCAATATCGCCATTCAGAGGAGCGTGTGATGTCCGCCACGCGAAACTACGTGATCGTCACCGCGAGCTACTGGGGCTTCACGCTCACCGACGGCGCGCTGCGCATGCTCGTGCTGCTGCATTTTTACAGCCTCGGCTACACGCCGTTCATGCTGGCGTTTCTGTTCTTGCTGTATGAGACGGCGGGGATTTTCGCCAATCTCGGCGGCGGCTGGCTCGCGGCGCGGTTTGGCATTCCGCGCATGTTGATGACCGGGCTGACGCTGCAGATTCTCGGTCTGCTGCTGCTGTCCGCGCTGAACCCCAATTGGAGCGCGAGCCTGTCGGTGGCCTGGGTTGTCGCCGCGCAGGGCATCGCCGGCGTCGCCAAGGATCTTACGAAGACCGCGTCGAAGTCCGCGATCAAGGCGACGTCCGAAGGCGGATCGGGCCAGTTGTTTCGCTGGGTCGCATGGTTCACCGGTTCCAAGAACGCGATGAAAGGCATTGGATTTTTCTTCGGTGGCCTGCTGTTGGAGACGATCGGGTTTCGTGGCGCCGCGTGGCTCATGGCGGGTTTGCTTGCCTGTGTTCTGATCGGGGTGGCGGTCAGCCTGCCGAGGACTCTGGGACAGGCGAAGGCGTCGAAGTCGTTTCGTGAATTGTTCGCCAAGACGCGGGCGATCAATCTGATGGCGGCGGCGCGGATTTTCTTGTTTGGCTCACGCGATGTCTGGTTCGTGGTTGGCCTGCCGGTGTTCCTTTACAGCCAGGGATGGCGTTACATGGAAGTCGCCGGCTTCATCGCCAGTTGGACGATTGGTTATGGATTGGTCCAGGCCATCGCACCGTCGGTCATCCGCCGGAGCGGCGACGGATTGTCGCGGGAGGTTCCGGAAGCCCGGCTATGGGGTGCCGTGCTGACGGCCATTCCGGTCGTCCTGGCCGTCGTTCTTGGCAACACCCATGCCGAACGGCTCGACCTGATCGTGACCGTTGGGTTGTGCGTGTTCGGCTTTGCCTTCGCGGTGATCTCGTCGCTGCATTCGTATCTGATCCTGGCCTATGCCGGATCGGCCAAGGCGGCCGAAGATGTCGGATTTTATTACGCGGCCAATGCCGGGGGCCGGCTGATGGGTATTTTACTGTCGGGTGCGCTGACTCAGATGGGTGGGCTGGGGGCGTGCCTTTGGGGATCGGCGGCGATGCTGGCGTTGTGCCTCGCGGTGACCTGGCTGTTGCCATCCGCCGAGACCGCGCGTCGCGCCCCGGCCTGACACGTGCCTGGGCTGGCCGGGGGGCGTGATGAACGGTGGTCCTCGATCGAACGCGACGGGTGCGATCACTTCGCCAGAATGCGCGCCAGTTCCAACAATTCGTTGTCCATTGGCTTGGTGCGGCCGACGACGTCGGCCAGCGGCGTGCGGGTGACTTCGTTCTTTTGCCAGCCAACCAGGACGCCAGTCGCGTCTTCGCTGAGCGCCTTCACCGCGCCCACCCCCAATCTCGTCGCCAACAGTCGGTCGAACGCACTGGGCGGCGCGCCGCGCACGACGTGGCCCAGGGTGGTGGCGCGCAATTCAAAGCCGGTCCGTTGCTTGTCGGCGTCGAAATACGCCAGAATCCGCGAGGCATTTTCCTTGACGCCCTCGGCGATCACGACGATCGCGTGAGTTTTGCCGCGCTCATACGCGGCGTGCAGGCGTTGCGCGATTTCGCTGGCGGAGACTTCGAACTCCGGTGTCGAAATGACTTCCGCGCCGCCCGCCAGACCGGCCATCATCGCCAGATAGCCGCAGTCGCGCCCCATGGTTTCGACCAGGAACGCGCGATTGTGCGAGGACCCGGTCGTGCGCAGATGGTCGATCGCCTCCAGCGTCACGTTGATCGCGGTGTCGCAGCCGATGCTGACGTCGCTGCCGACAAGATCGTTGTCGATGGTGGAGGCGATGCCGACGACGTGCACGCCCAACTGGCTGAGCATGTACGAACCGGACTGCGAGCCGTTGCCGCCAATCACCACCACGCCATCGATGCCGCGTTGCGCGAGGTGGCGTAACGCCTTGGAGCGGCCGCTCTCCTCACGGAATTCGGCGGAGCGGGCGCTGCCGAGGAACGTGCCGCCGACCTGAATGATGCCGCCGACGTCGCGCGCGGTGAGTTGGCGGAACTGACCATCGACGAGGCCTTGCCAGCCCTGACGCACGCCGTGCACCGTCATGCCCTGATCGAGCGCGCTGCGCGTCACGGCCCGGATCGCCGCGTTCATGCCGGGAGCGTCACCCCCGCTGGTCAGGACCGCGATGTGTTTCATCATACCCAGCTTATGACCGCGTGTCAGCGCCGTCTACTGAATCACGCGCCTGTCGGCGGAAAAGACGGTCATTCGCCGGAGATGGTCTTGCCGATCGGCACCCAGCGGCCGCTCTCGAAGCGCTGGATCTGAAACGAGTTGATCACGCTGTAATCGGTGGACGTTGTCGTGACCGTGATGCCCGGCAGCAGCATCGGCGCGGGGAGATGATCCAGATGCGTGGCGATGTTCAGCACGTTCTCTCGGGTCAACGTCGCGCCGGCTTTTTCCAGCACGTAAGCGGTGAGCCAGGAAATGACATAGCCGCTGACGATGCCGGTATCGCGCGGATTGCCCTGGGTCAGATTGTCTTTGACCCAGGCGAGAAATATTTTCACATCCGGATCGTCGGTCCAGGTTGGATCGAACGGATCTTTGGCGTAAGCGGTGGAGATGAGGCCTTCGGCATTGTCCAGGCCGGCGGGTTTGAGGACTCCCTCGACGCTGCTGGCGATGCTGCACACCAGGTGCAGCGGATCCCAGCCCAGGTTGTGTCGCGCCCTGATTTGTTCCGCTCCGGCTTTTTGCGTGCCGGCGTAATAAAGAACGTTGGCACCGGAGGTTTTCGCGGCGACCATTTGCTGCTCGACGGTCGGGTCGGAGACCTCGAAGGTTTGCTCGCTGACGATCAGGCTGGCGGCTTTATCGCCGAGCCCGGCGCGGAAGCCCGCGCGAAAGTCCTTGCCCAGATCGTCGTTCTGGTAAAGCACGGCGATTTTCGGCGCGGCGACGGTGGCCAGGACGTAGCGTGCCATTGCGCGGCCTTCGGCGATGTAGCCGGGCAAATACGCCATGGTCCAGGGGAAGGTTTTGGGATCGCGGAAGCGGCTCGCTCCGGTGGTGATGAAGAGTTGGGGGATTTTCTTCGAATTGAGGTATTTTTCCACCGCCGCGTTGGTGGGCGTGCCGACGGAGCCGAACAGGAAGAGGACCGCGTCGTCCTCGACCAGACGGCGGGTCGCCTCGACGGTTTTCGGGGGGCTGTAGGCGTCGTCGAGCGACAGAACTTTAATCTGACGGCCGTTGATGCCGCCCGCTTTATTCACAGCATCGAAATAAGCGCGCGAGGCGTATCCGACCGCGCCGGCGACCGAAACAGGACCGCTGAATGGGGCGGTCTGGCCGAGCCGGATTTCGGTGGCGGAGGCGCCGGGATCGTACGGTTGAGCCATCGCCGGGGCGGTTGAAACCACGCACATCGCCAGTGCCACGCGGAGTGTACCGCTTCGCATATGCTTCACTCCCCTGACATTGCCTTGCCGATCGGCACCCAACTGCCGCTTTCGAATCGTTGCACCTGAAACTTTCCGATCCCGGTGTAGTCGGTGGGAGTCGTCGTGACGGTGATGCCAGGCAGCAGCATCGGCACGCGGACGTGGTCCAGATGGGTCGCGATGTCGCGGATATTCTGCCGTGTCAGTGTCGATCCCGCCTTTTCCAGCACGTAAGCCGTCAGCCAGGACACCATATAGCCGCCGACCACCAAAGCATCGCGCGGATTGTTGCCCTGGGTGAGGTTCTCTTTGGCCCATGCCAGATAGGCTTTCACGTCCGCGTCATCCGCCCAGGTGGGATCGAGCGGATCCTTGGCATAGGCGGTCGAGATGAGGCCTTCCGCGTTTTGCAGGCCGGCGGGCTTCAGCACCGCCTCCACGCCGGCAGCGACGCTGCACACCAGATGCAACGGCGACCAATCGAGGTTGTGACGCACTCTGATATGTTCGGCGCCGGCGCGCTGCGTTCCGGCGAACCAGAGCACGTTCGCGCCGGACGCCTTCGCGGCCACCATCTGCGAATCGACGCTCGGGTCGGCGACTTCGAAGGTTTGCTCGCTGACGATCAGGGTGTCCGCCTTATCGCCGAGGCCGGAGCGGAACCCGGTGCGAAAATCCTTGCCGAGATCGTCGTTCTGATAAAGCACGGCGATTTTGGGCGCCGGGACTGTTTCGAGGACGTAGCGTGCCATCGCCTTCCCTTCCGCCGCGTAGCCGGGCGCGAAGGCCATGGTCCATGGGAAGTTTTTCGGATCGCGGAACCGGCTCGCGCCCGTGCTGATGAACAGTTGCGGCACCTTCTTCAGGTTGAGGTATTTTTCCACCGCCGCGTTGGTGGGCGTGCCGACGGAGCCGAAGAGCATCAGGACGTTGTCGTCCTCGACCAGGCGGCGCGTCGCCTCGACGGTTTTCGGTGGGCTGTAGCCGTCGTCGAGCGACAGGAGTTTGATCTGCCGGCCGTTGATGCCGCCGGCTTTGTTGAGGGCGGCGAAATAAGCCAGCGAGGCCTGGCCGATGGCGCCGGCGACCGCGACGGGACCGCTGAACGGCGCGGTTTCGCCGAGCCTGATCTCTGTGTCCGAGGCACCGGGATCGTATCGTTGTGCCCACGCGGCGCCGCTCGCGATCACGCACAGCGCCAGAGTCGCGCGGAACATCGTGCCGAGCATTTGCTCGTCCTCCCTCGCATTGTTGGCGGACGCATTGCTGGCGTCCCATGTCGATGGTCGAGTGCCGTTTCATCGCGGTCAATCCCACCGGGCTCTGGTATGAAGGCGGAACACACCAGGGAGCAAATCGCATGGACCCGCTCGCGCGCCGGCGTCTGGGCCGAACCCAGGTCGAGGTCACGCAACTCGGCTTTGGCGGCGCCGGACTGGGCGATCTGTTCGAGGTCATTCCAGAAGCCCAGGCCGCCGCGACGTTGCAGGCGGCGTGGGACGCGGGGATCCGGTATTACGACACGGCGCCATGGTACGGGCTGACGCAGAGCGAGCATCGTTTCGGCCGCGCGCTGTACCGTCAACCTCGGCGTGAGTTCGTGCTATCCACCAAGGTCGGCCGCACCATGCACGCGGTACATCACGCTGAAAGTTACGACAGAGGCATGTGGTCCGGCGGCCTGCCGTTCCGGGTACGGTTCGATTACAGTTACGACGGCGTCATGCGCTCGTTCGAGGACAGCCTGCAGCGGCTTGGACTGCCGCGCATCGATTTGTTGGTGATCCACGATCTGGACGTTCAATATCACCAGACGCCGGAGCGGGTGGGCGCGCTGCTGACCGAGTTGCACAATGGCGGCGCGCGGGCGTTGGCGGAGTTGAAAGCCTCCGGACTGATCGGCGGGTTTGGCGCGGGGATCAATGAGTTGGGGATGATCCCGCGGTTTCTCGATCTGATCGACGTCGATTTCTTTCTGGTCGCGCTGCCGTATACGCTGCTGGATCAACAGGTGTTGGACGCCGAGTTTCCGCGTTGCGTGGAGCGGGGGATTGGCTTTGTCATCGGCGCGCCGTTCGCTTCCGGCATCCTGGCGACCGGCGCGGTGCAGGGCGCTCGTTACGCTTATGCCGCCGCGTCGCCGGAGATGCTGGAGAAAGTGGCGCGGATCGAGGCGGTGTGCGGGCGGCATGGCGTGCCATTGGCGGCGGCGGCGTTGCAGTTTCCGTTCGGGCATCCGGCGGTTGTGTCGGTGATCCCGGGCGGTTTGGCGCCGGAGCATGTGACGCGCAACGTCGCCGCGTTCCGGCATGACATTCCGTCGGCGCTGTGGGCGGAGTTGAAGCATGAGGGTCTGCTGCGGGCGGATGCTCCGACGCCGTGACGTGGTTCAGACCACGGGCTCGGTCAACGCCTCACCGCCGGTGTCGGGCGCGCGATCGAAGACGCGCATCAGGCTGACCGCGGCCGGGTCGGGGCGATTGCGGCCTTGCTCCCAGTTCCGCGGCGTACGGACATCGAGGCCGAGCAGGTCGGCGTATTCGCGTTGCGACAGTCCTCGGCGGGCGCGCATTTCAGCGATGTTGACGCTCTTTCCCGATACGGGCCGTTTCTGGCGCAGTTGCACGTTCAGGCCGGCGAGGTCGCCGGCCTGGGCACGCATCTCTTCGGTCTTCGCCACGGCGCCGACCGAGCAGCCCGATGCGGCGAGCTTGTCGATCGCCTCGTGCGCCTGCTTCAACGCGAAGCCGGCGGCGAAAAGCCGGCGCGCGACGAGAATGCCTCGGTCGAGCGCGCCGATCCGGTGCGGCACGACAAGGACGGACGCGTCAGAAGTTAAGGGCGGGCGGGAGACGTCCCCGGACCGGCCACAGACGTGCGAGGCGCGCCTTCAATTCGGAGCCGATCGACATCGAGTTGGACCTTTGCGCAGTGGATGGGTTCGGGCAATGAGGGTTTCTGACGGTACGTGCTCCGCGTGGAAGTTCGACTCGTGAGGCTCGGCCTCTCTGGCGCTCTTTTTGATCGAGGACTGAGTTATCGATTGGTCTGGCCAGTTAAGATGTCGGCGGAGGAAAGGATTTTCGCCACAGATGCACACAGATCAACACAGATGTTATTGGACCGAGGCGACGACCGGATTGAGCAATCGCCAGCAAGATGATTATGAAATCCGTCGCGATCAGTGTGCATCCGTGGCGAAAACTCCTGGTTTCTGTCGGCGGCGGTCGCTTCGGGCGCCTGTTCTGTTCCGCGGCCTCCCTCCGACCAGGCGGTGGCCCTGGACCTTTACCGTGCCGGCGCCACGATCCGCCGCGGAGCCACAGGCGCCGCGGGGATGGAACTGAGATCGACCGCTGGCATCTGAATGGGGATTTCCTTCAGCACCGCGTTGGCGAGTTCGTTGTAGCGGGTAAAACTTCGGCGCAGGCGGGCTCGCCAGACCGGGATGCCGCCGTTGGCGTGCAGTTCATAGGTCGACTCGCGACCGTCCAAAGATGATCCGACGTGATCCCACGCCATTTGCAACAACGCCGATCGTTGCAACGCCGTGTAGCCGCCGCCGCCGAAAGATTGTTCCAGGCCCGGTCCGACCTCGGGCGACGCGAGATCGGTGTCGGACGGGGCCACGATCATCGACGACCCTGGCAAAATTCGAAGGGTTTCGGTCAGGCGTTGACGGGCTTTCAACATCGCCAGACTGCCCACCGCGGTGTGGACGTGGTTGGGGTAGCAGTAACCCTCGGGCGTGAAGCTGGGGTCCAGCTCGGCGGCGGTGATGCAACTGCGCACGGTTTGCACGTCGGCGATCATATCGACCAGCATCTCGACCGTCGGCGTTTGTTGCACCAGGCCCATCGCGTCGGTCAGTGCCAGGCCGAGGCCCAACGCGAACTCGCCCTTCGACAGCCAGCAATAGAGTTGATGCCAGAACAGCCAGCGCGCGATCGGATCGACGTTGGCGTCGAGGAAGAACAGCCGGTTGTTCGGCACGAACACGTTGTCGAGCCACATCTGGCCGTCGAGCTCATCGTTACGGGCGGACAACGCGGAGACGAAGGGATTAGCGTCGCGCACCGAAACCTTTCGGCAGAGCACCGTGACGCCGGGCGCGTTGATTGGGATGACGCAGGTGACGCGGTGGCCGTTGTGCTCGCAGGTGGAGTTGGCGCC
>PLSZ01000537.1 GCA_003164305.1 Acetobacteraceae bacterium | reverse complement strand
CAACATGCGCGCGCCGGGCATGACGCTGCACAAGATGCCGCTGTTCATTTGGTCGGAGCTGGTCACGGCGTTTTTGCTGGTGCTGTCGGTGCCGGTGCTGGCGGGCGCGATCACGATGTTGATCTGCGACCGTAACTTCGGCACCGCGTTCTTCGATCCGGNNTCTGGTTCTTCGGCCATCCCGAAGTTTACATCATGATCCTGCCTGGCTTCGGCATCATCAGCCACGTGATCTCCACGTTCAGCAAGAAGCCGATCTTCGGTTATCTGGGCATGGTCTACGCGATGGTGGCGATCGGCGTGGTCGGCTTCGTGGTGTGGGCGCACCACATGTACATGTCGGGCATCGACATCGACACGCGGGCTTACTTCATGGGCGCGACATTGGTGATCGCGGTACCGACGGGCGTTAAAATCTTCTCCTGGATCGCCACGATGTGGGGCGGCTCGATCCGCTTCGACACGCCGATGCTGTGGGCCATTGGGTTCCTGTTCGTGTTCACCCTCGGCGGAGTCACCGGCGTGGTCTGCGCCAACGCCGGCATCGATGAGATCATCCACAACACGTACTACATCGTCGCGCACTTCCATTACGTGCTGTCGCTCGGCGCGGTGTTCTCGATCTTCTGCGGGTTCTACTACTGGATCGGCAAGATGTCGGGACACCAGTATCCGGAGTTCTGGGGCCGCGTGCATTTCTGGATGACGTTCGTCGGCGTGAACCTGGTGTTCTTCCCGCAGCATTTCCTCGGGCTGGCCGGCATGCCGCGGCGCTACCCCGACTATCCGGACGCCTTCGCGGGATGGAACTACGTGTCCTCGATCGGCGCCTATATCAGTGGCGCGGCGATGCTGGTGTTCTTCTATGTCTGCTACCGCACCTTCACCTCGAAGGTGCATGTGGCCGACAATTACTGGGGCGAAGGCGCGACGACGCTGGAGTGGTCGCAGACCTCGCCGCCCGCCTTCCACTCCTGGCTGGAACTGCCGCGAATCAAGTGAGCGACCTTAGCCCATCATTGAACAATGCCGGCGGGGAGGAGACAGCTTCCCCGCCGCTGCTTTCAGCCGATTTTTCAGAGGCGCGCGACTGGATCGCGCTGCTGAAGCCACGGGTCATGAGCCTCGTGGTGTTCTCGGGGTTCATCGGGTTGCTGGTGGCACCGGGCCATCTGCATCCGGTGCTGGCCTTCACCGCGGTGCTGTGCATCGCGATCGCGGCCGGCGCGTGCGGTGCGATCAACATGTGGTACGACCGCGATATCGACGCGATCATGCGCCGCACCCGCAACCGGCCGATCCCCGCCGGCCGCATCGAGCCGGCCGCCGCGCTTGGCTATGGCATCACGCTGGCGATCGGGTCCGTGCTGCTGATGGGAGTCGCGCTCAACTTCGTCGCGGCGGGCGTGCTGGCGCTGTCGATCGCGTTTTATGTTTTCGTCTACACGATGTGGCTGAAACGCCGCACGCCGCACAACATCGTCATCGGCGGCGCGGCCGGCGCGTTTCCTCCGCTGGTTGGATGGGCCGCGGTCACCGGCTCGATCGATCTGATGCCGCTGGTGATGTTCTCGATCATCTTCATCTGGACGCCGCCGCATTTCTGGTCGCTGGCGCTGTTCGCCAATGACGATTACCGCCGCGCCAACGTGCCGATGCTGCCGGTCGTCGCCGGAGGCAAGGAAACGCGGCGGCAGATCGTGATTTACACGCTGCTGCTGGTGCCGTTGACGCTGGCGCCGTGGCTTCTGGGCTTTTCCGGGCCGGTGTACGCGATCGCCGCGTCGGTCCTTGGGGCCGGCTTTCTGGTCAGCGTCTGGCGAGTGGCCACCGACCGGCAGGACGCGACCGGCGTCAGCCTGACCAACGACGCGCCCGCGCGCGCCGCGTTCAAATTCTCCATCGCGTATTTGTTCATCTTGTTCGGCGCCCTCGCCATCGATCATTGCGTCGGCCGCTTCATCTGAAATGGCTGACCCTCCGAGAATGACGGACGCTGAGGCAGCGGCATTCCGCCGCAAGCAAAAAGGCCGTAACATTGCGATGCTGGTGGCGCTGAGCGCGCTGGCCGCGCTGTTTTTCGCCATAACCATCGCGAAGTTGAAACATTTCTGAATGAACCAACGCCGCATGAACCAGCGCCGTGGCAACCTGATCATCGCCGGACTCTTCACGGCCGTGGCGGTGGGGATGGTGGGGCTTTCGTTCGCGGCCATCCCGCTGTATCGCGCGTTCTGCCAGGCAACCGGGTATGCTGGCACGCCGAAGATCGGGCCAGCGGCGGCACCGGGAGGCGATGGGCAAACGATCCGGGTGCGGTTCAACGCCGACGTGAATCCTGGCATCCCCTGGACGTTCAGCCCAGATCAGCTTGAGGTCACGGTGCCTCTGGGCGAAGATCATCTGGCGTCCTACACCGCGCATAATGAGGCGCGGTCGGCGGTGACCGGAGTCGCGCTGTACAACGTGACACCCGAGAAAGCCGCGAAGTACTTCCACAAGACCGCGTGCTTTTGCTTCAACAAGCAGACGCTGGAGGGCGGGCAGACGATGGACTTCCCGCTGAGTTTCTGGGTGGATCCGGCGATCCAGACCGACCCGAACACGCGTGACGTTCAGGTGGTGACGCTGTCGTATACGTTCTTCCGCTCGCTCGACGACGCGGAAAAGACCGGCGCGTTGGCGAAGGCTGGGCCGCATGTGGGGCCGCTGACGAAGACGAATTGATTACAAGATCTATGCGTCTTCGCCGTCCTGTTCGTGAGCTTGCCCCGCCGCCAGTTCCGCGCGGCAGACCATTTCGAGGGGCGGCAGATCGTCTCGGCCGAGCACCCACATGACCGATGCGGAAATGGATTCGTAATTATGGCGTAGTGCCGCGAGTCACTCATAGTGA
>PLSZ01000193.1 GCA_003164305.1 Acetobacteraceae bacterium | reverse complement strand
CGCCTCCCATGAACCTTCCCCCGAACGCCATCCCTGGGTTCGACGCCATACGCGCTGAAACCTGCGCCCGCGAGGGCGAAACCCCGGTCCGCGGCCACTGATCGTCGTCACCGGGCTCGACCCGGTGATCTCTCGCGGCACGCACATTGTGCGGTGAGGGATGGCCGGGTCGAGCCCGGCCATGACGGTGACAGGAGGCCATGACGTTGACAGGAGGCCATGACGTTGAGACGGCGGGCCGGGACGATGACGATAAGAGGGCGCGCGACCAGAGCCGGCGCTGCCGTTGACGGCCGGTCTTTCGAAACGCCGCGGCCCGCCTACCGTCCCGTGAAGTTTGGCTTTCGTTTTTCCACGAACGCCTGTGCCGCCTCGGCATGGTCGGCGGTCTCCCGGGTGCGGAGCATGCCGAAGGCCTCGGAGTCGAGCACGTCCGACAACGAACCCTCCTCGGCCACTTTCAGGTTGCGCTTGATGTAGCGGTGCGCCACGCGCGGTCCGTTGGCCAGGCGCGACGCCAACGTTATCGTTTCGGTGGTGAGCGCCGTATCGGGAACGACACGAGTCACCAGGCCGAGGCTCGCCAAAGCGGCGGCATCCAGCACCTCGGCGGTCAGATAGAGTTCGCGGGCCTTGGACGGACCCACGAGGTGCGTCAGGAAGTACGTGCCGCCGTAATCGCCGGACAGGCCGACCTTGGCGAAGGCGGTGGTCATGCGCGCGGACTCTCCCGCGATGCGCAGGTCGCAGGCCAAAGCGAGCGACATCCCGGCGCCCGCGGCGACGCCGTTGACCATCGCGATCGTCGGCTTCGGCATGTCGCGCAGCAGGCGCGAGGCCTCCATGCTGGCGCGCAGTTGGTCGGCCCGATGCTCCGGCGTTTGTTCGGATTTACCGGCGGCGGCGGCCTGCACGCGGACATCGCCACCGGAACAAAACGCGCTGCCAGCGCCGGTCAGCACGACGCAACCGATCGCCGGATCCTCGGCCAGGTCGGCGAGATGGGTGCGCAGGCCCGACAGCATCGTCCGGGTCAAAGCGTTCAGCCGCTCGGGCCGGTTGAGAGTGAGGACGGCGACGCCATCCTCGACCCGGAGCAGCAGTTCGTCGCTCATGTCGCGGGACCGTTGGCGGCGGCGCCGTTGCGGTGGGAGAACGCTGTTTCGGCGCTGGTGATGAATTCCAGCAGGCAGGAGTGGCCGTCTTCGGTCTGACGTTTCGCGCGCAGAATGGCGTTGGCGACTTCGTTGGGGTCGGAGACGCGTTCGCTCCAGCCGCCGAGTTCGCGCGCCAGAGCGGCGTAGTTGCCGCCCAGATCGCGAGACTTGTGACGGTCGTGCGACAGTTTCATGTGCGGGATTTCGATCGCCATGGTGGAGTTGTTCAGAACGATGGTGCAATGGGGGATGCCGCAGCGGACGGCGGTCTCGAAATCCAGGCCGGTCATGCCGAAGGCGGCGTCGCCCATGAAGTTGACGCAGAACTTGTCCGGCGCGGCGACCTTGGCGCCGATCGCGAATCCAAGGCCGGTGCCGAGTTGGTGCGACTTGCCCCAGCCGAGATAGCCGCGCGGCGTGGTGGCGCGGTAGAACGGCAGCAGTTGATCGCGCGGACTGCCGGAATCGTGGGTGACGATGGCTCCGGCCGGATCGACGACGCGGATGAATTCCGACATCACGTGATACGGTGTGATCGGTGCTTCCCTGGAATTCAATTTGGCTTCCCAGCGGGCGAGCCAGACGGCGCGTTCGGCGGCGATCTCTCCGGCGGGGGAACGGTTGGGGAGTTTGCCGCCGAGACGGTCTTTCACTGCCTCGATCACGGCTTTCAACGTCAGCTTCGCGTCGCCGAGCAGCGCGACTTCGGTATTGTACGACTTGTGCAAGTCGCGCGTGTCGTTGGTGGCGTGGATGATACGGATGTTTTTCGGCAGCGGCGGGGTGGTCAGCGGATGGCGGTTGAGGCCGGTACCGATGCCGAAGATCAGATCGGCTTTGGTGTAGAGGAACAGACGGCCCGGTCCGGTGAAGGTGTTGCCGCCGGAACCCAGAGCCAGAGCGTGATCCTCGGGAAACGCGCTTTTGCCATCGACGGTGGTCATCACCGGGGCTTGCAGAAGTTCGGCCAATTGCACGAGTTCGGCGGAGGCTTCGGCGTAGAGCACGCCCTGACCGGCGAGGATGACGGGACAGGCCGCCTCGATCAGCAGTTTGGCGGCTTCGTCGGCATCGCGTGGATCGGGGGCGGAGACGGTGGGACGGACGGGCGTGTAGTTCAATGTTTCGCTGCCGATATCGAGGCCGACGAGGTCGCGTGGCAGTTCGACCATCACGGGTCCGGCGCGGCCGTTCTTCAAGGCGTTGAAGGCGCGGCGCATCACGTCGGGGGTGGACTCCGGAGAACGGATTTCCTCGACCTGCTTGGTGACCGAGGCATAGGTGCGATTGGACATGAATGTCGGGAAAATCTGCGATTGGTCGCGCGCCTGAGCCAGCGGCAGGAACAGCACCGGCAC
>PLSZ01000320.1 GCA_003164305.1 Acetobacteraceae bacterium | reverse complement strand
AAACAATGACGATCGCGCCGACCTGAAGGCTGGTGACGAAGGACGGCACCCACTCGTCGGCGGATGCGACCGCCAGGTACCAGCGCAAACTCAGTCCGCCCGGTGGAAAGCTGATGTACGAAGCCGGCGTCAGCGAGGTCAGCAGCACGACGGCGATCGGCAGCAGCATCAGAACCGCCATCGCCGCGACATAGCAGCGCAGCAGCCACTCTCGGATACGCGCGCCGCTCACGGCCGAGCCCCCGCGCGCCGTGTCCCCGCCCAAAACAGATACGCCAGCGTGACGGACGCTGTCGCGGCCAGCAGAATGAACGCCGCCGCCGAGGCGAACGGCCAATCGATCAATTGAATGGCCTGCTGGTAAATGACGAACGACATCATCGGAATGGTCGGCCCGCCGATCAGCGCCGGCGTCACGAAGCTGCTGGCGCACATGCAGAACACGATCACCGCGCCGGCCGTCATGCCCGGAATACACATTGGCAACGTCACCCTGAACAATATCCGCGTCACGCCCGCGCCGAGGATCTGGGCCGCGCGGATCAACGACGGATCGATCTGTTGCAAAGATCCCGCGATTGGCAACACCATCAAAGGCAGCAGCAGATGCACCGACGCGATGACGATCCCGGTCTCGGTATACAGCAAATGCCCCGACCCCAGGCCCAACGCCGCGAGACACCGGCTGAGAATCCCGGCCGGACCCAGGATGATGATCCAGCCATAAGATCGCGCCACCGCGCTGACCAGCATCGGCGCGATGATGGCGAAGGTCACCAGCGTGCGCCCTCGCCGCCAGGTCTGCGACAAATAAAGCGCGATGGGAAAACTCAGCACCAACGTCAGCGCGGTGGTGATCAGACTCAACACGACGGTGCGCCGCAGCACCGACAGAAACCACCCATCGGACAAAAACCGAGTGTAGGCCGACAATCCGACAAAGCCGTCCGGCGTGATGCTGGTCCAGAAGACGCCCGCCAGCGGCCACAGCAGAAGCACGATGTAAGCGGCCAACGCCGGCAGCACCAGGCCGCGCGACGTCATGGCGTCAACACGTGCGTATCGCCGCGGCTCCAGGCAAGGCGCACCGTCTCCCCCGGCGCGCGCGGCGCGGTCGATACCGGCGCGTCCACCGTCAGTTCCTGTCCCTCGACGCCGATATGAAACCGCCGGTAGGTGCCGTGGTAATTCGTCCGCAGCACCGTGCCGCCGACCGCGTTGTCCCCCCCATCGCCGGGGGAGACGATGCTGATCCGTTCCGGCCGGATCATGACGGTGACGCTGTCGCCCTCGGACACATCGCACGCGCTGGTCCCGATCGTTCCGAAAGCGGCGCGGACCGTGACGCCGCGCTGGTCGCGTTGCGTCACGACGCCATCGATGAAATTCGTTGCCTCCATGAACCGCGCGCCGAACAGCGTGCGCGGCCGTTCATAGACGTCCTCCGGGGAACCCACCTGCTCGATCCGCCCGCCCGACAGCAGCAAGACCCGGTCGGCGATGACCAGCGCTTCCTCCTGATCGTGCGTCACCAGTACCGCCGTCATTTCCGCCGAGCGGAGGATTTCCCGCACATCCTCCGCCATCGCGCGGCGCAATTGCGTATCGAGATTGGACAGCGGTTCATCGAGCAACAGGATCGATGGCCGCACCACCAGCGCCCGTGCCAGCGACACCCGCTGCTGCTGACCGCCGGACAGTTCGTGCGGATAGCGCGGCCCATGCTCGGCCAGGCCGACGCGAGCCAGCGCTTCGGCGATGCGGGTCCGTCGTTGCGCGCGCGGCACGCCACGGGCCTCCAGACCGAAGGCGACGTTCTTCTCGACCGTCAGATGCGGGAACAGCGCGTAGTTCTGGAACACCATCCCCATGTCGCGGCGGTTTGGCGGCACGCCGGCCAGATCGCGGTCCGCGACGCGGATATGTCCCTCATTCGGGTCCAGAAATCCGGCGATCAGGTTCAGCAGCGTGGTTTTGCCACAGCCGGACGGGCCCAGAAGCGCCAGGATCTCTCCGCGTTCCGCGCTGAACGACGCGGCGGACAGCGCGGTATGGTTGCCATACCGTTTCGTCACCGCCTCGACCGACAGAAATCCGCTCATCAACGCGCGATCATTTTATTCCAGCGTTGCACGACCGTTCCGATGTTGTCGTTGATCGGGTCGCTGTCGATCTGCCGCAACCGCGCCACCGTGTCGGCGCCAAACGGCACTTTCGCCGCCAGATCCTCGTCCAGCGACACCTTCTTGTTGGTCGGGCCGAGCAGCATCGTCTTCGCGATCAGCGCCTGCGCCTCGGGGCTGAGCATGTACTCGACGAACGCATGGGCCAACGTGGGATGTGGCGCGCCTTTGACAATGTCGAGATAATTGGGGTTCAGCGCGCCGCCTTCTTTTGGCACCGCCATCGCGACGGGCACGCCGGTCGCGGCCAGGGCGCCGATCCGTCCGCTGCCATTGAAGGCCAGCCACGCGCCACCGGTGGAAAACAACACATCCAGTTGCGCGGCCGGATCGATGAACGTCAACGCGTTCGGAACCAGTCCAGGAAGTTTGGCCCAGGCTGGGTCGAGTTGCGCGGGGGAGCCGCCTTCGAGCACGGCGAGCAAACCCAGAAACGTCACCGCGTAGCCGTTCGGCGGATTATAAACGACCACGTGGCCTTTGAACTTAGGATCCCACAGATCGTTCCACGACGACGGCGCGGGCCACCCCTTTTCCTGAAACACCTTCGTATCGTACTCAAGCCCGAGCGCCTGAATGCCGAACATGACACCCACTCCGTCGGCGTTGATCGCGAACGGGTAAAGATCGGCGAAATTCCTGAACGTCGCCGGATCGAGTTTTTCGAACAGCCCCTCCCGCCGGCCGATGGAATGCGACGCGTCGGTCCCCGCCACGACGTCCACCTGAGGCCGCGCCGCCTGCGCTTTCAGCCGCGCGACCATATTGACGGTTTCCTGTGTCAGATACACGACCTTGACGCCGTGCTGTCGCTCGAAGCCGGGAATGACGGCGGATTTCAACGCCTGTCCAAGGGTTCCTCCCCAACCGGCGAACACCAGTTCCGACTCGTCCGCGGCCGTCGCGCCCTGGGCTGCCACGCACAACGCCAGCGTCACGCAGAACAGCGCCGCGATAACCCGCCCGACCCGTCGCTCATGCGCCATGGTGCCGATCCTCCCGTTGTCGCCGTCTGGATTTTCGGCGATCCAGCGCGCTTCGTTCGCGGGAAAATTCCGCTGTCACGCGCTGAGACTCTGAGCACCGCCGCGCTGGCTCGTCAACGTGGCGAGGAATCGTTTCCCGGCGGGCGCCACGGCCGATCTCTTCTTCCGGGAACAACGGCGTTCGAGACCCGAAAGCTGCTTATTGATAGATCCTCTGACTGAGCGCGCGATTTTCAACAGGTCGTCTGGTGACAGACGTAGCCAATGCAAATTGGCCGGACACCCTGTTCATTCGTTTCAGGCGGCGATCCAGCTTTTCGTTTCGCCCGCGTAGGCGGCGCCCGGATTGCCGCTGACGGTGGTGCGCCACATCAACCGCCGCTCATTGTCCGCGTCGAACCATGTCGCGGCATGCACGAGGCAACGGTTGTCCCAGACAACGAGGTCGCCCGGGGTCCATTCGTGGACATGGACGAACTCGCGCCGTGTCAGATGCGACATCAGTTCGCACAGCAGTTCGGCGCCATCGCCGTCAGGGCCGGGGCGCAGGCCGGCGATCGGGCCCTCCAGCCAGTCCATCTGGCCGTATTCGCAGAGATACAAGGCGCGGCGGCCGGTGACGGGATGCACACGGACCAAAGGTTGACGCTGGGGTTGCTCATGCGGTCCCAGCGGACGCGGGGGTTCACCGGACAGCACCGCGTCGCGCGATCGTTTCGCGCTCATGGAGACGTGCAACCCGTCCAGGTGTTCGACGCGGGCTTTCACAGCGGGCGACAGGGATTCATAGGCGGCGGTGCCGTTGGCGAACAGTGTCTGCCCTTGGTCTTTCGGAACCGGAATGACCGCGAGGAACAATGAAATATCGGGCGGCGGACGGCGATAGCTCTGATCGGTGTGCCAGCCACGGCGATGCGGAAAGCGGGTCGGCAGCTTGCCGTCCTCGGTCAGCGGCGGGTCCGGGCGGCGCGGCGGTTGGCGGCTGACCGGTGGGATGTTGGAGACGACAAAGATCTCCGGCACCGTCGCATGCACCATGTTCGATGGCGTGAGGGTTTCGCGGTAATTCTCCACCTCCGGCCCGAACAACTTGCTCAGCCGCACCAGCAGTTCCGGTTCCTGGGCCATCGCGTCCATGCCCTGGAACAGCAACAGGCCCTGAGCCTCGGCGAGCGCCCGGGGCAGTGTTTCGGGTTCGGTTTCCGCGGCCTCGACAAAGGCACGCGCTCCGGTGTCGTGGGCGAGGCGCACGCGGGCGCCGAACCTGGCGCCTGGCAGCGGATGAAGGATTTCGAAGCGATTGCTCAAGACGCACCTGATTGGTTCGGTATGACGCCGCGAAGCGTATCCGATGGAATCACGCGGTCAACCGGATGGGGTGTCCCCGTTACCGGACCGGCGCGCCGAGATTGGGATCGAGCCCGCGGTGCTGCGCGCTGAGCCGGATGCGGCAGTCGGCGTAATCCCGGCTGCCGAATGTCAGGCCATATGAACGGCACTGCCTGTCATCGACATCGGCGAACAAGCTGGGATCGCCTCGGCCGTTGGTCGTTACATTCGCGGCGGGAGCGGGAGCCACCGGGGCAGGACTGACGGGGACCGAAACCATCGGGGCCGGGGTGAGCATCGCCGGTTGCGCCGCCACCGGACTCGCTCCGCCGGGCACGCAGCCGCCGTGGTAGGCGCCGCCTCCGCAATCCACCGAACTGGAACACGCGCCGAGCGCCAGACATATCGCGATCAGCGACGAGGTTGCCGCGCCCGATAAGCGCCGGCGGTTTAATGGTTGAGACGGCGCGGNNCGCGGGGCGGCGATGATCTGTTTCGGACATTGGACGCACCATAGAGGGCCCTTGGGACGCGATCAAGAATGGTGGGGTCATCCGTCTCTCTGGCCGACGGCTACAGATCACCGGGTCGAACCCGGTGAAGAAGGGGGCGAGAGTGGGTGCCGGCCGTCAAACCATTGGGCGGCCGGCATAATTCAGACATGGGCACTCCAGCGGGCTGCCGCTCCGACCGCGCTGGTTCTCTCTCGGTCGCGGCTGGATCGCGCTGGATTATTTCGCGGCCGCGGCGGGCTCGCCCAAGGAGAGCATCAGGCGGTTGGCCCAGTTGAAGAAGGCGGAAGCGTTGATGACGTCGACGATTTCGGCGTCGCCGAGGCCGGCTTCGC
>PLSZ01000524.1 GCA_003164305.1 Acetobacteraceae bacterium | reverse complement strand
TCAGCGCGGGAGCGTCATTCACCCCATCCCCGGTCATGCCGACGATATGTCCGTGCTTTTGCAACAGATCGACAATGTGGAATTTATGCTCCGGAAATACCTGTGCGAAGCCATCGGAATCCTCGATGGATTTGGTCATCGCCGCGGTTTCTTCGGTTTTCGAATCACCGAGCGTCGCGCCGTCGAGAATGTTTGTTCCCATCCCCAACGTCTTGGCGGTTTCACGGGCGATCGCCAGGGCATCGCCGGTCACCATCTTGATCTTCACGCCCATCTCGGCCGCGGTCGCGATGGTGGCTTTGGCATCATCGCGCGGTGGATCGAACAGCGGCAACACGCCAAGAAGCCGCCATTTCCCATCGCCGCTCGCCCGAGCCACGCCAAGCGCCCGAAAGCCGCGCGCGGCGAAGTCGTTAACCGCCTTATCGACGGCGGCCTTCACGGAAGCGGCATTGGCCGACAGTCCCAGAATGACCTGAGGTGCCCCCTTGGTCACCTTGAATGTGCTTCCATCGGCTGCCTTGACTGTAGCCTCGGTACGCTTATGCACTGGATCGAATGGCAGGAAATGCGTGACCTGATAAGGTTTCAGCGCGTCCTTGCCCTTCACGCCGCCCAGTACCGCGAGATCGATGGTGTCGTTGTTCTCCGCCCGCGAGGCCAGCGCGCCGGCGAGGATAAGTTGCTCGGCGGTGATCTTGTCCAGGCAGAATGGTTCGCCCAGTGTCAGCTTGTTCTGTGTCAGGGTACCGGTCTTGTCGGCACAGAGCACATCGACCCCGGCCAGTTCCTCGATGGCGACAAGTTTGCTTACGATCGCCTGCTTTTTCGCGAGCAGGCGCGCACCAGCCGCCATCGTCACCGACAGAACCGTCGGCATCGCGACGGGGATCGCCGCCACTGTCAGCACAAGAGCGAACTGCAACGTCGTGAGGATCGCGTTGCCGCGCCAGATTCCAATCGCGATGATCATCGCCACCATGGCGACTGCCAGCATGATAAGATAGTTGCCGATCCGCAGCACGGCTTTCTGGAAATGACTGACGGTGACAGCGGATTGCTCCAGCTCCGCGGTCTTGCCGAAATAGGTTTTGCCACCTGTCGCATAGACCAGCGCGCCGATCTCGCCGCGTCGGATGATCGAGCCGGAGAACACCGCGTCGCCTGACTTGCGCGTGGCGGGCAACGATTCGCCGGTGATCACGGATTGATCGATGGAAACCTCATCGCCGTCGAGTAAGCGCGCGTCGGCTGGCACGATGTCGCCCAGACGCAGACGGATGGCATCGCCCGGCACAAGCTCCCGCGCCGGCGGGGTAACCCATTTTCCGTCGCGCTTTACCCGAGCCTTGATCGCCAACCTGGCCTTCAGAGCCTCAATGGCGTTACCGGCCTGGCGTTCTTCGAAGAACCCAACCGCGGCATTGGAAACAAGTAGAATCAGAATGATGAAAAAGTCGGGCCAGTGCCGAACCACACCCGACAGAATGACCGCCACTTCGATCATCCAGGGAATGGGTCCCCAGAAATATGACAAAATCTTGAGGAGAACATTCGTTTTCTTCTCCTCGATCTCGTTTGGCCCATATTGGATCAGCCGTTTCTCCGCCTCGGACTGGCTGAGGCCGTCCGGCGACGATCCCAGTTTCTTCTCCACCTCCGGCAGTGGCAGGGATTTCAGGTCGTCCTTCGTCCCGGGATCGGATGTTGGGGATTTATGCGTCTTCCCGGACGCGACAGGGGCCGCGGAATGATGCATTGCTTTCGTCACGAGCATCACCAGGAGGACAACCGCGGCACCAGCCACCACGCCCGTGATCAATATGCCCGAGTGTTGGAGCGCGCGGTCGAACAAACCGGCCGCGGCAGCCGGCAGACCGGCGTACAGTCTGGCGGCAGACTGGGTCAGTTCCCGGAGGCCGGAGCCGGCGGTCTCAAAGATGCCGTGGATTGATATCGCCAGCGGAACCTGAATTGCGTCTGTCGAGAGTGCCATCAGAAAGTCTCCGGTCTGGTGCAAGTACAGCGCCTCACCGCGACAGCGTCATCGATTGAATTAGTTCCCGGAACTTCGTCCGCGGTGAATTACCCACCACGCGACACCACCAAGCACGACGATGACGCATGCGGCAGCCGTCAACAGCAGCGGTGACTGGTCAAGCCAGCCGAGACCAGGAACCGCCAGGAAAAGGACACCGCCGATCGCGCAGATTTGCCAAACCCTGGCCTGAACGCCGGAGACGAAGGTTCCAAGCGCCAGCAGGATCATCATACCAAGCGAGCTCGCGTTGGCATTCATTACCCCCTGCACGCCGCTGCTGTAGAGCAGATAGATGGCAAGCAGAAGCGCACACCAGTCCAGCGCGACTCGTACGAGGAACCCCAAACGTTCTGTTTGGGTAATAAATCTTCTCCATCCCTCGATGATGGAGATGATGCCAAAAACCGGGGTCAGAACGATCCAGTAGATTACCGGCAGCCGTAAGACGACTCCGGCCAACGCCAGCAACAGCATCGCGATATAGGGTATGTCGTGGAGGAGCCAGCGTTGCACGACGGATCGGGGCCGCACGGGAAGGATCCGATCCGCGCCGGGCCGCCGATCCTCCACGACCGGCTCGCCGGTGGCGCCCGTGTTCACTGGATGCAAGCGATCAATGACATCCATGCGAGGATCCTCCGCCGAAGCAACCGCGACCGCGATCATCGAAACGGTTCTGGTCGCGGGCATTTCGGCCGAACAGGAAGAGGACAGTCAATGCAATCAGAAGAATGGTCATGATATCCTCAAAGGGTATTTGTTCTTTACGGCACCTGGTACGACTGGCGGCGACGATCCTGGACAGCGAGACGCGGTTGGTGCTGGCCGTCAGCCGGACTGCTCCGGGTGCTTCGGCGCGTCGTGTGTCGCGACCGTCGCCTCGCTCGTATCGATCGCGGCCTGCTCGTCGCTGAGCGCGTCGCGTGCCATGTCCCTGGCGCTGCCAGCAGCATTTTGCGCTTTGCCGGCCTCCCGTTCCGCGATCCCAGCGGCCTCGAGTTTGGGATCGCCGGTGATATTGCCAAGGCCTTCCTTCAGAGCGCCTTTGAGCTGATGACCGATGCCTTTGATGCGATCGGCATCTATGCCGACCAGATTATCCGCGCCGGCGGCGTACTGTACTTCGCCGCTTGCCCGCTCGGCCGACCCGTCGGAGGTGAGTTTCGCATCACCAATGATTTTGCCCAGGCTTTCCTTCACGGCTCCTTTGACCAGGTGGCCGATACCTTCGATGTGATTCTTGTCCATCATGGTGTCCTTTCGCATGCTTGTCAGAATGGCGTCTCAACGTCACCGCGCACTGCTTCGATGTCATTCCGCGCGAGACTTGCCGTCATGGTTACGTTCATTCCGGCGTTGCTGTGATCCAGCCTTTCGCCGCGGGCAATTCAGCGGACCTGAACACCCGAACTTCCCCGTGAAAGAAGGGCTTGAACATGTTGACCATCGCGCTCAGCCACGCGTGATCGGTAACCACGGCGATACGATTGAAGTCATGCCAGTGTTTCAACCCGAACACGCTGTCGTCCCACAGCGCCTCAGGTTCAAAGCCTGTGAAATCCTCGCCGATGACATAAAGCAATTTGACCGGACCTTTGGCCATCATTGCCTCTGCCCCGGGGATCAGCACATCACGATAATCCTGGTGCGTTACTTTGCCACTGGCTTCGATCGCCATCACATCCGGCGGCAGACCCTCGATGATTTTGAACATTGGTCCGGGATCTCCTTCAATGACGGGTGAGCGCAAGCGTGTGCCGCGCGATCATGGCTTCCTCATCGGTGGCGATGACGCGCACCTCGATCGCGCTGTCGCTGGTGCTGATTCGATCAACACCAGCCGTATTGGCCACGTCGTCGAGACACAGCCCAAGCCAGGTCAGGCGCGTGCATATGGCCGAACGAATGGACGGCGCGTGTTCGCCGATGCCCGCGGTGAACACCAGCCCATCCAGCCCGCCCAAAGCACTGATCAGCGCACCGGCCTCGGAGGCGATGCGATAGGTGAACAACTCGATCGCCTCGCGCGCACGCGGATCGTCGCTTGCCAGCAGAACGCGCACATCGCCGCTGATCCCTGACACGCCCAACAGCCCGGAGCGGTGGTACAGCATGCTCTCGATATCGGCGAAGCTGTGTCCCTGGCGCACGAGGTAGAGGATCACGCCGGGGTCGAGCAGGCCGCAGCGAGTGGCCATGACCAGCCCGTCGAGCGCACTGAAACCCATGGTCGTATCGATGCTTTTGCCGTCCTTCAGCGCGCACAGGCTGGCTCCGGAGCCGAGATGCGCGACGATGACCCGGCCGTGCGCCAAGGCCGGCGAGAGGTGTGTCAGGCGGCCGGCGATATACTCGTACGACAGGCCGTGAAACCCATAGCGCCGCACCCCCTGGTCGGAAATCTCCAGCGGCAACGCGAGCCTTTTGGCGACCGAGGGCATCGTGTGATGAAATGCCGTGTCGAAGCAGGCCACCTGCCTGAGTGCCGGCCGTGCGGCGGCGACGGCGCTGATCGGCGCCAGGTTGTCAGGCATGTGCAATGGATCCAGCGGTATCAGCGCCCTCAGCGCTGTCAGCAGCGCGGGCGTGATCAACTCGGGTACGACATGATCGGCACCGCCATGCACGATGCGATGCCCGACCGCTGTCAGCCCGTCGCGGCCCAGATGATTGTCGATGAAATCCAACAACGTGTGGAGGGCGAGATCAAAACCGGATGGCAGACGCCTCTCGGCCAGCACCGTTCCACCTGCATCGCGCGCGGTCATACGCGGCGTCGAGTCCAGGTCCTCGATCTCGCCCCGAACCGTGGCCGCCAGGTTGTCAGCGGCGTTGAACAGGGCGAACTTCACGCTGGAAGAGCCCGCGTTCAGGCTCAGAATCGAACCCTTCATGCGGCCGTCTCCACGGGAGCGGGCTTTTTTGTTGGCCAACGCAAGTCCAGTTCTGGTCGCGGGGATGTCACGATGGTCATCGGCGCCATTGCCGTCTGAGCGGTTTGACAGTCGGATCTGACATGCCGACTCGGGGATTTATGGAGGTCGGCCGCCTTGTTGTTGG
>PLSZ01000465.1 GCA_003164305.1 Acetobacteraceae bacterium | reverse complement strand
CCATGCTCACCACCATCGCTTCCATCACCTCCGGCGCGATCGGCGTCGGCATCATCTTCATCGGCGCGCGCTTTCTTGTGGTGCCGCAGGCCGCCGCGACCGGATACGGCGTTCTGGCGGCGCCCGTTGGAGCGCAAAACCACGCCGCCAGCCATTACCCTTGGCTTTACGTGAAGGGGATGCGCGATATCGCCTCGGGGATCTTCATCTTCATCCTGCTGGCCAACCGGGCGCCGCACCTGCTGGGCGCCTTCATGGCCGCCGCCAGCATCATTCCCGTGGGCGATGCGGTGATTGTTTTGCGTAGCGGCGGAACCCGCGCGGCAGCCTTTGGCATCCACGGCGCCACGGCCGCTGTGATGCTGGCGGCCAGTGCTGCACTGCTGCTGGCCTAAACGCCGGCTGATCCCGTCATAACCCTCTCATACTGGAGCAAACCCATGACTCTGTTCGGGATTTCTGCAGCCACCCTGCTGGCCTGGCTGCTCGTCCTCGCCTTTCTCGGGGCGGGGATCGTCAACGCGGCCGGCTCAGCCGCCGTCAAGAACGACTTCGTTCGCTGGGGCTATCCGCGCTGGTGGAATCTTGTGACGGGCGGGCTGGAGGTGCTGGTGGCCGTGCTCATCGCAATACCGGCCGCGCGCGTTGCGGGCCTCGGGCTAGGTGCGGTGATCTGCGTCGCGGCTGTCGCGACCGTGCTTCGGTGTAAGGACTACGGCCATCTCGCTCCCGGTGCCGCTCTCACCGTGCTGTCGGCGCTCAATCTCGCGCTGCTCGTTGGCTAATCACTACAGCTATCCGCCTCCTCTCATCACACCATGGGAGTGTCGCCAAACCACAGGCGCCCGTCTGCGTCCGCTATGGCGATCACCATAACCGAAAGTGTCCATTCCGCTTTCGGCCATCTCCGGACTTTGGGTCACCGGCCATGGAGGACAGTTCGAAGTCGAAAGCGTGATCAAATCCGTCACGTCCTACCCCCTCCCACGCCGCCTCGCTCCCCCGCCACCCGCCGGAGAGACCGGAAACAGCCGCCTGTCCCACCAGATCGGCTCATGCAGCCCATACGTGATCCGCCCCACCTCCGCGTGCCCATCATTGATCAGCACATTCCGTTCCATCCGCGCCACCACACTCGGCACCATCAGCAGCAACGACCGCATCGACCGCCGCCACGCCTCCCCGTACGCCTTCGCCACGAGGCAATCCTCCGCGTCCCACCCAGGATGATGCGCGATCGAAAACACCTCGCACGACACCCAAGAAGGGATCGTGACCGCGATCCAGTGTTGGTGGGGCGGCATGTGCCCATTGCCGTGCGCCAACTTCTCCAGCATCGCCAGGCTGTAGTGCTCGCTGCTGTAGATCATCGGACTGACGCCGGTATTCCACCGCCCAGGCCATAGCCGCGAGCCGGTCGCGTCGAAAATCGGGTAAGCCCCCGCCGGATCGCCAATCCGGTACGCCGTCAGCACCCGATCGAGCGTTTGCGCGCTCACACGGCCGATCCGTACCGCAGCCGGCCCAGAACGCCTTCCACGATTGGCCGCCCCAGTTCATTTTCCAGCACGAGATCGACCGGCCGCCTGCCATGTAACAACCCATGCGTTTCGAACATAAACCGCCTTGCCGCTTCCTCCGACCCCCAGACCTCAAGCGCCATGGCCCAGACGCTGGCGAGCCGGGCCAGCCGCGTGCCCTCGTCCGCCGAAAGCCGGCCTTCCGCGCGATCCTTGGCGGTCGCCCAGGCCTTACGGCGCCGAGCCAGGGTCGCGCGCGGAACGATCTGGAATGCGAATTTGCTGTCGGATGGCGCGAGCGCGTGGACAACCCGGTCCAGGGACCTGAGCGGCAGCCCCTTTTCGACCGCCGACATCAGCGGGAATGGCCCCGACGCCCTGATCCTCAGGACCTTGGATACGGGGTCCGCGACAACACCCATTGCTGGCCTCCCGGCCTGTCTCACACGAGACATCGACTGCGCTCACATGGGACGCGAAACAAGATCAATCGTCCCGACCCACACCTCGCCCCACAACGCCATCCGGTGTTCAATCCCCCTCGCCCAAACCGGAGCCCCTCGCATGTCCAGAATCGGCATCGCCATTTCAGGCGGCCCCAACCCAGCCGACATCGTCGATCTCGTCGTCCTCGCCGAGAGCCTCGGCTACTGCTCCGCCTGGGTCGCCGAGGGCCACGGCGGCGATCAGTTCGCCATCCTCGCCGCCTGCGCGGCCCGCACGTCGCGCATCCAGCTCGGCACCAGCATCAGCAGCGTCTTCGTTCGCACCGCGCCGACCATCGCCATGGCCGCCTCCACGATCGCCGAGCTGTCCGGCGGCCGCTTCATTCTGGGCCTCGGCTCCAGTCACAAGGCGCAGGTCGAACCCGAGCACGGCGTCGTCTACAGCAAGCCGCTGACCCGCACCCGGGAGACCGTCGCCATCGTCCGCGAGCTGATCCGCGAAGGCCGCGTCAGCTTCAAAGGCGAGACCATCCGCATCGAGAACTTCGATCTTTGGTACACGCCGCGCCACCGCGACGTGCCGGTCTACCTCTCCGCGGTATTCCAGAAAGGGATCGCGTTGTGCGGCGAAATCGCCGACGGCATCATCCTGACGCGCAGCACCTTGCGCACCGCCGCCCAAACTCGCGTGCATCTGGCGGAAGGCGCCGCAAAGGCCGGACGCGACCCGGCCCGGATCGAAATCGCGTCGCTGTTACCGGCCTCGGTCAGCGCAACCCGAGAAGCGGCGCTCGCCGCGCTCCGCCCAGGAATCGCGTTCTATTGTGGGTTTTTCCCACGCTATAACCGGATGATGGCGGAACACGGCTTCGCCGCCGAAGCCGCCGCCATCGCCGAAGCGTGGGCTCGTCACGATACTGTATCGGCCGAGCGCGCCGTCAGCGACGCGATGATCGACGCCACCAGCGTGTCGGGCACGCCGGAGCAATGCCGCGCCAGGATCGAAGCGTATCGCGCATCCGGCATCGACCTGCCGATCATCAGCCCCTTCGCCCGCGGCCCGGACGCCAAAGCCCGTTTCGAGGCCGCCATCCGCGCCTGCGCGCCAGCCACTCTTGCGAACAGCGCGCCTCCTTCGTAGGGTAGAGCAAAACCAACTGACAGGAGAGTTCCAACATGCCGCAATCCCAGGGCTTCAGATTTACCGCCGAGCCGCTGACCTTCGTCGTCCGGCACCAGTTGTGGGACGCCAATTGCGAGGATCACACGGATCAGGGCGTTTCGATCGACGTCGTGGCCGATGTCGCCGACAAGGAAACCTCACTGCTGCGCTTCAACTGTTTCGATCTGGAGCGCGCCTATGTCTACGGCCCGGAGAACCCCGAGCTGACGACGGCGCTGCGCGTTGGCGGCGGGATGGGCATCCATTGCCGCATGGACCCGATCACCGACGGCAACCCGATCGGCTGGACGCTGCGCATGCTGAGCACGAAGCTGCGGCCGATGCTGTCGCGCGCCGGTTACGCGGCGGTCGCCATGGCCACCGACATGACCAAGGTGGCGAACGTGCTGCCCCAGGTCGAGGCGTGCGCGCGTGAGACCTACATCTCGAAGCGCAATGTCGTGAAGCACAACCGCGGCACCGAAATCTTCGAGGCCGGCAACATCCGCTTCGGCCTTGAGATGCGCCGGCTGAAGAACGGCGACGGCGGCCTGGCGGTGCACGTGCTGGCCGATATCGGCGGCGCCAAGGGCAAGGCCTATATCGAGGAAACCGAATTGATGGCGTTCGATTGTTTCTGGGACAACGCACACTACCACTATGGCCCGCGCAACAAGAACCATCGGATCAACTGGGACCTGACGGTGATCGACGATCCCCTGGCGTGGACGTTCCAGCAAATCGAGAAGGGCAAGCTGCCGGCGATGATCGAGCGGGCCGGCTATCCCGGGATCGCCGCCGAGATGGACACCGATCTCGTCGCCGCCGTGGTGCCGAAGCTGAAGAAGCGGGCGTTCGAGATGTGGGAGGAAGGCGAAAAGCTGACCGGGCACAGGGGGTTGCCGCTCGAGTTCACGCCGAACATGGCCGCCGAATAGAGTTCCGGGACGAGGGTGGCGCGATGACGGTGGAGGGACTGGAGTTCCTCCACCGCCTCCGGCGAGTGCCGGTGGCCCGCGCGCCCGGCAGCGGCGGGTGCGCCACGATGATGACTCCTGGGCCGCGAAGATCGCCGTCGCGTTGACCAATCCCTCACCCTGAGTCCGGCCGCGGCTTTCCTTTGGAGTGCTTCGGCTGTTCCAGTTCCGCGTGCGCGTCCACGACATCTGCCTCCCCGGTTCGTCATCCGCCTCCCAGGTTCGTCATTCTCCGGCTTGACCGGAGGATCGGTCGAGCCCCACACAACGTTGAATAGTCGTGCATCTTCTCACGGGCGTGCGGATACTGATCCTCCGGTCGATCCCCCGATCAAGTCGGGGGAGGAGGATGACGGGCAATATGAGCGGTTGCGTCAAAATGAAAAACTGCTGGCTCGCCGCGTGCCCGCGTGACGTCCGCCTCGGGACGGAATAAGCATAGGTCCCGCCGGTTCGACGCCACCCTCGCCGGGTGGTTCGTTGGCCGTCGCGCCGCCCCGGCCTGGGGGCGGCTCGTTATCAATGAGGAAGGGTCACACCATGGCGGACCGCATGGACGATCTGGAATTCGCCGTCGAACACGACGTGCCAATTCCGTATCGGCATCGCATCAGTACCTATTACCAGACGCTCGGCTACGGCAAACCGTATCGTTGGGCTCAGTACACCACCGTCCCGTTCACGCCGTTGACAAAGCCGCTGGCGGACAGCCGGATCTCGTTGATCACCACCGCGGCGCCGTATCAGCCGGACAAGGGCGATCAGGGACCTGGCGCGCCCTACAACGCGGCCGCGAAATTCTACCGCGTCTACACCGACAGCATCCAGGGCGAACCTGACCTGCGGATTTCCCATATCGGCATCGACCGCAAGCACACCACCGCTACCGACGTGAACACCTGGTTCCCGCTGAAGCAACTGAAACGGCTGGTGGCGGCAGGCCGCATGGCTTCGCTGGCGCCCGAGTTCATCGGCGCGCCGACCAACCGCAGCCAGAAAGTCACCATCGAGCAGGACGCGGCCGAAGTCCTCGCTTATGTCCGCGCCGCCGGATCCGACGCCGCGATTCTGGTCGCCAATTGACCCGTCTGTCATCAGACCGTGAGTCTGATCGCACGGCATCTTGAGGCGAATGGAATCCCGACCGTGATCATGGGCTGCGCCAAGGACCTGGTGGAATTCTGCGGCGTGCCGCGGTTCCTGTTCAGCGACTTCCCGCTGGGGAATTCCGCCGGCCGGCCGCACGACGAGGCCTCGCAGGCGTTCACCATCGAACTGGCGCTGCGCGTGCTGGAAGCCGCCCCCGGTCCGCGCACCACCGTGCAATCTCCGTTGCGGTGGAGCGACAATCCCGACTGGAAGCTGGATTTCAGCAACATCGAACAACTCTCCGCCGCGGAAATCGCCCGGCGGCGCGCCGAGTTCGATGCCAACAAGGAAATCGCCAAACAGCAACGCGTGGGTGCTGGTGCGGCGAAAACGGCCGAATAACGAACGCGGGCCGGGGCGAAACCCCGGTCCGCGCCTTTCATGAAACGCGAGGCAATGTGAGCGGGAAACTACCTCTGTCCGGAATTCGCGTGCTCGA
>PLSZ01000239.1 GCA_003164305.1 Acetobacteraceae bacterium | reverse complement strand
GATGCCGGGTTTCACGTTTGGGGTCTGGATTTCCACGGGTTCGACCGATTTTCCGACCCATATCCGGCGATGGAGCAGCCCGCCGACGGCCAGCCGCCCATCGGCCGCGCGGCGGACGCCAGTGCTCAACTGGAAACAGCGGTGCGGTTCATCCGCGAGCGGCATGGCATCGATCGCGTGTCGCTTATCGCCCATTCCTGGGGATCGATCGTCGCCGGCCATTTCGCCGGGCGGTGTCCGAACCTGGTGAACCGGATCGTGTTCTTCGGGCCCATCGCGCGTCGGCCGCACTCCGCCGAGCGCGTCCGGCTGCCTGGTTGGCGGTTGATCTCGCTACAGGACCAATGGAACCGGTTCACCGAAAGCGTGCCGCCCGGCGTGGAGCCGGTTCTGTCGCGGCGGCATTTCGACGAATGGGGCGAACGATATCTGGACAGCGATCCGCTCAGCCGGACCCACTCGCCGGCCGCCGTGAAAGTCCCCAGCGGCGCCTTTGAGGACATCTTCGACGCATGGGCGGGTGAACTGGCGTACGATCCCGGCGTGGTGCGCGCGCCCGTCGCGATCATCCGCGGCGAATGGGACAGCATGTGCACCGATGCCGACGCCGCCTGGCTGTTCAACGCGCTGGCGGCGTCGCCCATCCGGCGCGACATCAAGATCGGGCGGGCGACGCATCTGATGCACCTGGAAGCGAGCCGGTACGCGCTCTACCGTGAGACGGAAGCGTTCCTGTTGGGGCGTGACCTGACGCCGGCTCACTGACACCGGAGGCAAAGCCATGTTCGCGGTCATATTCGAAGTCGAACCGAAGGCGGAACGACGCGGGGAATATCTGGAGCTCGCGTCGTTCCTGAAGGCGTCGCTGGAGAAGATCGATGGGTTCATTGAGGTCGAGCGTTTCGCCAGCCGGCAAACCCAGGGCCGCGTGCTGTCGCTATCGTCATGGCGCGATGAAAAATCGGTGATCCGCTGGCGCGTTCAGGGCGCGCATCACGAGGTGCAGACGAAGGGGCGCTCCGGCATTTTCCAGGAGTATCACCTGCGGGTCGGCGAGATCACCGCCGACACCAATCTCCCCGCCGGCGAAGATCCTCGTCAGCAACGCTTCGACGCGACCGAGATCGGGCCGGCGAAGGTGGTAACGCTCACCGAGATCCGGCCCCTGGGCGCGGCGGCCGACGGTCCGGCCGTGGCGTTGGACCCCGGAACGCCTGGGCTTCTGGGCGCGGAGTGGTTCGAGAGCATCTATAACCCGGGGAAATCGCTGTTGCTGTCGTCATGGCGCGACGCCGACACGGCCGAGGCGTGGAGCCCCGGCGACGTGGCGGGCTCGGACATTCGGCACCGGCACGTGCGCATCATTCGCGATTACGGGATGTTCGATCGCCGGGAGGCGCCGCAGTACTACCCGCCAGCCCCGGCTTCCTGACGGAGGTGGATGACGATACCGTCGGCCTCGATCAGGCGGCGCCAGCCGGGCATCCGATCGAGTAAGGCGTTGATCCGTTGGCCGGACGGGAAAATCGTCCAGACGATGCGATATTTGGTCAGCGCCTGGTCCAACGCATCGCGGTCCGGCGCGGTGATCGTGCGGTACTGGGTCAGGAACGCGTCGCCGTAAAGGTCGGCGCGGCTGTCGATGAACGGCCGCACGCCCTGGAAGATCAGCGATCCGCCCAGGCTGTAGTCGTTCAACACGGGCTGCGTTCGCACGTCCGCCGGGACGTGATCGAGCACCGCCGCGAAAGCCGCTCCGGTGCGGTCGGGGTTCAGCGGCAGGATCAACCGGCCAACCAGCGCGATCGCGGCGAGGCCAATCGCGCCGGCGGCGATGCGTGGCCAATGCGGGCCTAATGGTTCGGCGCGGCCCCGCGCCAACGCCGTGCCGAGCGGTTCGGCCAGGATCAGCATGCCGATGAGGCCGAGAAGTTGCTCGTTCCGGCCATGCGCCAGCGCGCCATGGATCAGGCCGAGCAGCATCAGCAGGCGGATCGGCGGCAGGCGCACCTTGCCGGACAAGCCAAGGGCGAGACCAGCGAGGATCATCAGTTCCAGCGGCTGGATCCGGCCGAAGTCGGTCGGTTGCCACTCGCCAACCCACGCCAGACTTTTCATGCCGACCAGGTGGATCGGGAACAGCACGCCCGAGAGACCGTCGGGGTTCAGCAGCGTGACGGCGCAGGCGGCGAGAAGGAAGCCAGCCCAGGAGAGGCGGCCGCGGCGGGGGGTGGGGATGGGATCGACGAGAGCTTCGAGCAGAAAAGCGGCCGCCAATGCCAGCCCGATGATGAAGCTGCCGTGCAGGTTCACCCACACCAGCATCACCGGCAGCAGCAGGAACGACGGGGCGCTTCGGTTGGCTCGCGCGATCACCAGGCCGGAACACCAGAGCGCGAGGCACGGCCAGGCGAGCAAATGCGGCCTCGCCAGCAAAGACGGCGCGGCGTTGGCGAAAGCGACGATCAGCGCGACGACGGCATAGATGCCGGGCAGAAAGCGGCGCGCGGCGCGCAGCAGGATCGCGGCGGTCAGTCCGGTCGCGGCGGCGGCCAGCACCATGACACCAGGCATGCCGGCGGCTCGCCAGGCGAGCGCCATCAGCGTTTCGGCCAGCCACTCATGCGCGAACCAGGGGCGATCTCCGGCGGTGAAGGAAAATGGATCGATGCCGGGGACGGCGCGGTGCGCGAGGATCCATTCGCCGGTGCGGATCTGCCAGAGCGTGTCTCCGTCGTTGAGGATCGGCGGCAGGAACAGCACCAGCGCGAAGACCGCGCAGAACGCGAGGACGCCGGCCGGATCGAAGACGCGCGTCTGGGGTGTCACGGGGGCCACCGGTCCCGCCCACCTTTCACCGTCATGGCCGGGCTCGACCGCATAAGCGTCAAGACAGGGCTGGCGAAGGCGAAACTTTCCCCCGAACGTCATCCTCGGGCTCGACCTGAGGATCGGCCTGCCCGGGCACCTTGTCCGACTTTTGACTTCATCGCACGTCGAGAGATCCTCGGGTCGAGCCCGAGGATGACGGGACGAGCCCAAGGATGACGGGAAAAGACGAACATTCGCCTCCACGGTGGCTTAATCTTAATGCACATGGGGTTGAGCCCGGCCATGACGGCTTGGATATGAGTCGAGACTTACGGCCGTCGGTATCATGTGCATCCGGAACGCGCGCGACGGTCATCAGCGGTGCATCGGCTGGGCTCGGGAAGCCGGCCGCCTGAAAGTCGTGGCGGGGTCGCGAATGTTGGTTGGCATCGCGCGGCTATAGACGGCGAATGGTCGCACAAACCTTTCAGCCGCGGCCAGGCAGGCCGCGCAGGAACTCGCCGAGCGCGGCGATAAAGCCCAGGGTATTTTGTCCGTGAACGTTATGACCGCAATTCGGGACGGTGACGAGTCGACCTTGGGGCAACGCGTCGCGGAAGCGTTCCGCGGCGTCGGGCGCCAGGATGTTGGAGCGTTCGCCGCGCACCAAAAGCACCGGGAGGTGAAACGATCCGGCGTCTTCGAGCGTAATGTTTTCCAGCGGACCCTGGCCGCGGACGATGCCCAGACGGCGCGGGTTCGAATCGCACTTGCTGACGAACTTGCCGTCGGCGCGTTGGAGCATATTGTACTTGACGGTGCGCTCGATGTGTTCGCGCGTACGATAGGGATCGTATTTGCGTACGTTGGCGGCGAAGTGTTCCAGGTCTTCGAATTCCTGGTTCTCCTGCACGAAGCCGGCGATCGCCGCCCGGCCGCGATCGGAAAGTTCCGGGCCGACATCGACGATCACCAGCGCGCGCAATCGCGACGGATCTTGTTTCGTCAGCAGCATGCTGTTGCGCCCGCCCATCGAGTGGCCGATCAAGATGGGTTGCTCCAGTCCCATCGCGTCGAGAAACGCCAGCGCGTCGAGCGACATGGTGTGATTGGAGTATTCGACGTCGCGCGCCCACTCGCTGTCGCCGTGGCCGCGCTGATCCAATGCGAACACGTGATAATGTTGCGCCAGATTCAGACTGACCAGATCCCAGGAATGCGCGGATTGATGCCCGCCATGCAGCAGCACGATCGGCGGCGCGGCGCAGTCGCCCCATTCGAGGAAATGAAACCGCTGCCGCCGAAGCACGACATTGCAGGACCGGTATGCAATCGCTGGATCGTGCGGGATGCCGAGCTCGGCGGCGCTGGTCAGCAGGCTGCGAAACTCATCCGTTCCGGTCATGTCCTCGGGCGTCGCGCCGTCGGCGAATTTGTTGAGATACATCACTCCACCGCCACGAAGATCGAGCGGCGCATGGCCCCGCCGACAAATTTCGAGATATGGCCTTTGCCTTTGGTATCCTCGACCAGTACGATTTCTCCCGGCCCGATGTAGCGTGTCTCGCCGTCGCCCGAGGTGATGTGCACGCCGGCGTCGAGGTTGATGACGTATTGGCGGCGCGGCGCCTGGTGCCAATCGACGGTGTAATCCTTCGTCGTTTCGCGGAAGACGATGCCGGCCGCGGGGTGCCGCGCGGAGAACTTGCTGGCGCCGCGGATCTCTTCCCAGCCGACTTCGATGTCGCGGAAATGCGAAACGCCGGCTTCGTCTTCGAACAGATTGTGAATGCGCATGGTCCTGGCTCCCCCGGATCAGGGGATCAGACCGATGCGAACGGGTCAAGGGTCCGGACGCCGAGCGGCGCGAAGTCGCGGACGTTGCGCGTGACGACCGTTAGGTCATGCACATGCGCGATGGCGGCGATCATCGCGTCTTCGATCAGATCGTCGGAGCGGCCGTGCATCAGTCGCGCCCAGTGACGGAACGCTTTGGCATCCATCGGAAGGATATTCCAGACGCTGGAGATTTGCTCGATCCAGGCTTCGATTTCCGCGGTTTTGGCGCGGTCCTGGCGGCGGGTGATTTCGACGCCGGCCTGCAATTCACCCACGGTCACGGACGCGAGGAACAGATCGCGGTCGGGCACGTCCCGCAGCCACGCGAACACGCGCGGATGCGGGCGGGGCTTGCGCAGTTCGGAGACGACGTTGGTGTCGATCAGATACACGTTCAGGCGAAATCCATGGGTTCCCGGCGCTTGCGGTTGCCGCGTGGCGGCACCGGGATGTCCCCGCGCGCGTGGTCGGACAGCAGCAGGTCTTTGAGGGTTGGCGCATCGCCTTGGAGGCGGCGCCACTGGTCGATGGGGACCAGAACGGCGGCATCGACACCGCGGCGACTGATCACCTGAGGCCCTTCGTTGAGGCAAATGTCCAGCATCTCACTAAACCTCGCTTTGGCGTCCTGCACGGACCAGGGCGGCATGGTTGGCTCCCGAAGGTCGATTTTGGGTTAATGGAGGGTGGAATTTTTCCGGCCGCGGTTGATGACTGGTCAGATAACTAGTCAGAGGGGGAATGCAAGGGGTATTCGCAAGAGGCGTGTTATCGGTGGGGTGTCTCCGGGATTGGCGTGTTCCTCGCTGCCTGGCCCGCTTTGACGCTGAGGACGCGGAGCACCCTGAGGACGCGGAGGGCGCTCGTTCCCCGCGCTTGTGCGTTGTCGCCTTTCTCCGCGACCTTGGCGAACTCCGCGTGCTCCGTGATGTGGCGGGCGGGAATGCCGGCACGAACAAGGGATGCGTGGATGATTCCCCCGCCCCCTCGGACGCGGGCACCCCGAGGCGGCGGATTTCGCCCTCCGGCGGACTTTTTCGCCCAGAGCCTCGGTGCCGGCGTCGATCAGGAAATTATCGTGTTTCTTCGCACATCGTCTGGGGACGATACGCTCGCCAGGCTCAACCTCCGCCGTTGATCGTCAGCACGGTGCCGGTGGTGTAGCCGGACATCGGGCTGGCAAGGAATGCTACCGCGTTGCCGATCTCCGCGGGGCTCGCGGCGCGGCCGAACGGCATGCCAGCGGTCAGTTCGCGCCACCGGTCCGGGTCGCCGAATTTCTGCTGCGCTTCCGCGCGGCGCAACATGACCAGCCGGTCGGTCTCCACCGGGCCCGGATTGATCGCGACCACGCGCAAGCCGTCCGCCGGGGCGCCCTTGCCCAAAGCCCGCGTGAACGCCATCAACGAGGCATTGCCCGCGGCACCGGCGATGTAGTTGGTTGGAAAGCTCTCGCCGGCCGCGCCGATCACGTTGATGATCACTCCGGTTTTCCGGGTTTTCATCTGGGCGTAGACGACCCGGCAGAACGAAATGTAGCCGAACACTTTCAGGTCCCACGCGGTGCGCCACTTCGCGTCATCGACCGAGAGCACGTCGCCGGGTGGGATAGCGCCGGCGTTGTTGACCAGAATGTCCAGTTCGCCCGCCTCGGCCGCGACCTTGCGCACGGCGGCGTCGCTCGACAGGTCGGCGGCGATGGTGCGGACGTTGACCTGGCGTTTGGCGCGGATGCCGGCGGCGGCCTCGTCCAACGTCGCCTGATCGCGGGCCACGAGGATGACGTTGCAGCCCTCGCCCGCGAGAACATCGGCCGAGGCGCGGCCAATGCCCTTGGAACCGCCGGTGATCAGGGCCGTCTTGCCCGCGAGTTGTAGATCCATCGTTACGCTGCCTTCCTTAAACCTTGTTGATGCGCGCGGCATGCTTCGCCGAACGCACGGAATATCGCGACGCTGGCGGGATGTTCCGCCCAACGCCATTCGGGGTGCCACTGCAGGCCGAGCACGAAGCCATGGGCTTCGGGGGCGGAGACCGCCTCGATCGTGCCGTCCTCGGCGAGGGCATTGACGACGAGGCCGTCGCCGGGCCGATCGATCGCCTGACCGTGCAGGGAGTTTACCATGATCTCGGTGGCCCCGACGATGCGCGCCACGGCGCCGGTCATCGCGATGCTATGTTTGGGACCGTAGGCCACTTCCAGGTCGCCGCCGCCATTGCCGCGATGATCGCGGCGGCCGGGCATGTCGTGGATGTTCTGATGCAAGGTGCCGCCCAGAGCGACGTTGAGTTCCTGGATGCCGCGGCAGATGGCGAGGACGGGGATGCCTCGGGCGATCGCGGCGCGGATCAGCGGCAGCGTGGTGGCGTCCCGGGCGGGGTCGTGTTTGTCGGGGGTCAGCGATTCGTTGGTGCCGTAGTGCGACGGGTGGACGTTGCTCGGGCTGCCGGGGATCAGCAATCCGTCGATGCGGTCGAGCAACGCCAGTTGGGCCTCGCCCATCGGCGGGATCATGATCGGGATCGCGCTGGCGCCGCCGATTAGGGCCTCGGCATAGCGGGCGGGAGTGCTGTGGACGAGGCGATCGTCGCTGAGTTTAGCGCAGGCGGGGATGCCGACGACGATGGGCATGGGGAATTCGGGCTCGCGGATGGTGGTTTGGGAGACGTATCGCGGGGGGAGGGGGAAGTCGAGACGGTGGGGGCCGCGACGGGCGATTTCGTGGGTGAGTTCCGCAGTCAAGGGGGCGAGGCAGGAACCCTTCCCATCCTCCAAATCTCCCATTCTCACACATCGATTTTCTGGCCGCAGGCACAATTCGGGCGGTGCCGTCACCAAAGGGAGAGGAGACCGGGCGCGCCGATGCCGCCCACGGCATCCTAG